>NZ_JAASWB010000009.1:0-67299 GCF_014227425.1 Listeria marthii | reverse complement strand
TTTGTTGAAAACAGCTTTCTGTTTTCTGCCCTGCGATTACCAGTGAGACTTTACGTCTCATTGCTTTTCGTCTTCTTTTTTGTTCAGTTTTCAAAGGTCAGTTTCTTTTGCTGCGAAAGCGTTTTGTCCGCATCAGCAACGTTTATAAATATACCAAGATTTTTGCCTTTCGTCAATACTTTTTACAAAGTTTTTTTAATAAAGATGAAAAAAGATTAATTTAGTGTATAAATTGGCGATTAAATAAGGCTTTTAAAACATTATGTTGTATAAATTTGCATTCCTTTTTCTTCAAATTGTTCTTTTAAGACTGGATCTATTTCTTTTCCGGTGATGATGGAAGAGATTTCGTCTAGGGCTGCGTATTTGTATAGAGAGATACGGCCGAACTTAGTGTGGTCTGTTACTAAGATGACTTCATCGGCTGAGTGGAGCATTTGTTGTTTGGCCGGGATTAGGTATTCGTCGTAGTGCATTAAGCCTTTGTCGATATCGAGTGCTGGTGTGGTTACGAATGCTTTATGTACGTGAATGCTCTGCAAGGTTCCACTTGTTATCATGCCATTAAGGATGAATGTTTCTGGGTAGATGACGCCGCCTGTCACAATTACTTTGGATGGAGAAAAGCGCATAATGGAAGCTACGTTGATATCGTTTGTTATGACGGTTAGCTTGGAACGGTCTTTTAGTGCCGTTGCGATATGGCCGGTTGTTGTTCCTGCGTCAAGGATGATTGTATCGCCGTCTTTGACCATTGTGGCTGCTAATGTGGCGATGCGTTGTTTTTCTTCGTAGCGCACTTCGCTTCGTTTTTTCCAGTTGGGTTCGGAAACTACTTTTTCTTCTATCATAACTCCGCCATGGGTTCTTTTTAGTTTTTTGTCTTTTTCTAAAGAGGTTAAATCGCGGCGAATGGTTGCTTCATGGACTTCAAAATGTTTGGCTAGTTCGCTGACGGTTGCTATTTTTCGGCTTTTGACATATTGGACGATGGCGCGTTTTCGTTCGATAGATAGCATTTCTTGCCCTCCTTTGTTTAACTATATGGTAACTCCAATGGAAGAAAATCGCAAACAAACAAAAAACCTTGGAGCGATCGGCCCCAAGGTTTGGAAATGAAAATTAATCGTTTAAGCGTTTTTCTAGTTCTGCTTTTTTGTCTTCGAAGCCTGGTTTGCCAAGTAATGCGAACATATTAGCTTTGTATGCTTCTACGCCTGGTTGGTCAAATGGATTTACGCCATTTAGGTAACCGCTGATTGCTACGGCTTTTTCAAAGAAGTATACTAGGTAGCCGAATGTGTAAGCGTCTAGTTCTGGTACTTCTACAACAAAGTTTGGAACTTCGCCGTCTGTATGCGCTAAAAGAGTTCCTTCGAATGCTTTTGTATTAACGAAATCAACTGTTTCGCCAGCTAGGTAATTTAAGCCATCTAAATCTACGTCTTCTTTATTGATAGTTAAATTGTGGCGCGGTTTGTCCACTTTAACAACTGTTTCAAAAAGGTTGCGACGTCCGTCTTGGATATATTGACCGATAGAGTGTAAGTCTGTGGAGAAGTTAGCGCTGGATGGGTAAATACCTTTTTTGTCTTTACCTTCACTTTCGCCGAATAATTGTTTCCACCACTCGTTGAAGTATTGCAAGCCTGGTTCATAGCTGATTAGAAGTTCTGTTACTTTGCCTTTACGGTAAAGAACGTTACGAGCTGCTGCATATTGGTATGCAATGTTGTTTTTAAGTTCTGGTTTGTCGAAATCTTTGCTTGCTGCTGCTGCTCCGTTCATTAGAGCATCAATGTCAACGCCGCTAACTGCGATTGGAAGTAAACCTACTGCAGTTAAAACGGAGAAACGTCCACCAACGTCATCTGGAACAACAAATGTTTCGTAGCCTTCGTTGTCAGATAATGTTTTTAGAGCGCCTTTTGCTTTATCAGTTGTAGCGTAAATGCGTTTTTTCGCGCCTTCTTCGCCATATTTTTTGATTAAAAGTTCTTTGAACACACGGAAAGCGATTGCTGGTTCTGTTGTTGTTCCTGATTTAGAAATAACGTTAACAGAGAAGTCGCGGTCGCCAACTACTTCAATAAGGTCATGTAAGTAGGAAGAACTAATGCTATTTCCCGCAAAGAATACTTGAGGTGTTTTACGCGCACCTTTTTCAAGTACATTATAGAAGGAATGATTTAAAGTTTCGATTGCTGCGCGTGCTCCTAGGTAAGAACCGCCGATACCGATAACGATTAGAACTTCTGAATCGCTATGGATTTTTTCTGTTGCTTTTTTGATACGAGCAAATTCTTCTTTGTCGTAATCTGTTGGTAAGTTAATCCAACCAAGCGCATCGTTCCCAGCACCTGTACCGTTATGTAATGCATCATGAGCTGCTTTTACTGCTGGTTCAAGATAATCAAGTTCGCGTTCTTCAAAAAAACGGAGCGCTTTGGAATAATCAAATTTAATATGTGTCATTATTTTCCCTCCAAATTTTAAAAAAGTTTCTTTACTAACTTTATATCAAACAGTGCTTTTTAGCAAGGCTTGACCTTGTGAAATTTGAGCCTTTTTGAATATTAGGTATAGTTTTCATATAAGACTCCCTCGCTTCGGACTAGTTCGTTTAATGATAATTGGTCTATAGCTAATAGATCGTCTGCAAGCGGAATGGGTATCCACTTTACTCGGAAGGCATTATCATTGTTTGAAGCGAGCACTGTGTCGCCAATTGGCTTTGCTCGGAAAACGAATGTGCACACGTGCTCCCATGTAGCACGCCGTTCTTTGCAGTGCAAGATAGACTCTATTTCTATATTGATATTTGTCTGCTCTTTTACTTTGCTTGCGAGTGCTTCTTCCATCGTTTGATCTGTTTCCACATGCCCTCCAGGAAATGCCCATGCCAGGTTGCGATCCCTCACCACTAGTATCTCGTCTTTCTTCTCGTTATATACAAATGCCTGCACATGAATAGATCTTTTCACGTAAATCCCCCTTTTGACTAATTTATATTATTGAATAAATAGAAAATTACTTCTAACTATTCCCTTTTTCTAAAATTTTAGTCAATTAAATTTATCAGCCTAGCTATTTAACCCGGAAAAGGGCTTGATAACAGGCTGATACAGGGTTTTATTTATCTGCTTTTTTAATCCATTCTTCTAGTTTGTCACGTAAAGTGTTAAATCCTTCGTCGTTTTCGCTAGATGAAACTGGTTTCTTTTTAGCTGGTTGTTCTTTTGGTGCTTCTTCTGTCGCTCTAATAGAAAGACTGATTTTATTTTTTTCTTCGTCGATATCTAGAATTTTTACTTTGACTTCTTGTCCTACTTCTAGAAAATCATGGATATCTTTGACAAAACCATGCGTGATTTCTGAAATATGAACTAAGCCTTGTGTTGAATTATCTAGTGCTACAAATGCTCCGTAGCTTTGAATTCCTGCAATTTTCCCAGAAACTACATCTCCTACCTTGAATGTACTCATCTTCATTCCTCCTACTTTCAACCTTACAATATTTTATAAATTATAACACTTAGGCGAAACTTTAACAATTATTCTAAATCCTTCTATAGTGAGCTTTTGAGCTGCAATTTGTGCTATAATTGAGGCGAATTAATGAGAAGGAGCGTGACATATTTGAGTCAATTTGATGAAGTCATTCCGCGTATTGGAACTAATTCAGAAAAGTGGGATGGGGCAGAAGAATTATTTGGCAGAAAAGATATTATACCGATGTGGGTAGCGGATATGGATTTTCGTGCGCCGCAGCCTGTACTTGATGCGTTTCAGCGTCAAATCGATCATGGGATTTTTGGTTATTCCACGAAGTCAGAAGCACTTGTTGAAGCTATTATTGACTGGAATAAAGAGCAACACCAGTTTGAAATTGATCCGAGCACGCTATTTTTTAATGGGGCTGTTGTTCCGACTATTTCATTAGCCATTCGTTCGCTAACAAATGAAGGTGATGCGGTTTTAATGGTTTCGCCAATTTATCCGCCATTTTTCAATGTAACAAAAGCTACCGAGCGAAAAGTTGTTATGTCACCGCTAAAATACGAAAATCATCAGTATCAGATGGATTTTAATGATTTGGAAAAACGGATGAAAGAAGAAAATGTCAAATTGTTCCTTCTATGTAATCCGCAAAACCCTGGTGGTCGTTGTTTCACAAAAGAGGAACTCGTGGAACTAGCGAAGTTATGCGAGAAATACCAAATTCCGATTGTTTCGGATGAAATTCACGCTGATTTAGTGATGAAAAATCATAAACATGTACCGATTATGGTTGCAGCACCATTTTACCAAGATCAAATTATTACTTTGATGGCTGCTACGAAGACATTTAACTTGGCGGCGATTAAAGCTTCCTACTATATTATTACGAATAAAGAGTACCAAGCTAAATTTGCCGCGGAGCAAAAGTACGCAACGACTAATGGACTTAATGTCTTTGGGATTGTTGGTACAGAAGGGGCATACCGTCACGGTGCGGCTTGGTTAAAAGAACTGAAAGAATATATTTATAGCAACTATGAATATGTCAAAGCGGAACTTGAAAAAGAAGTGCCTGAAGTTGGCGTGACGGATTTAGAAGCGACTTACTTGATGTGGCTTGATTGTCGCACACTTCCAAAAGACGAAAAAACAATTTACAACGATTTAATCGAAGCTGGTGTCGGCGTTCAAATGGGTTCTGGTTTTGGTCATTCTGGTAAAGGCTTTGTCCGTTTCAACATCGCTTGTCCAAAAGAAACATTGGAAAAAGCCGTAAAACTTCTGATTCAAGGCTTAAAAAAATAACTAATTTGAAGAAACTAAGTAGCAATTACTTAGTTTCTTTCTTTAGGAAATTGAATATAGCTTTGGTATACTAATCTTTAGAAAGTGAAATAATGTTCATTTTCTGTTTACATAAATTTAAAGGAGTTGGTATAACCGATGTTTTTAGGGCTTCGTGAATTAGTTTATTCTAAGTTGCGCTATATTTTAGTAACAGGCATCATGGTCTTAATTATGTTACTATCACTTATTTTATCTGGGCTGGCGAATGGCCTTGCTTATGATAATGCTTCATCTGTCGCAGATAACGGGGTTCCATATTATGTTCTCAGCAAAGACGCCCAAGACAAATTATCGAGATCACAGTTCCCAGAATCCAAACTCGCTGACGTGAAAAAAGACGCGAACGTGAAGGATGCTGCGGTGCTTGGACAATCGATGCAAACTTTAAAACGGGAAAGTGACAGCAAAAAATTTAGTGTGGCACTTTTCGGTATTCAACCAGATAGCTTTCTCGCTCCAAAAATTTCTGATGGAGCTAACATACAAGTGACAAAACCTGACGAAATCGTTGTTGATTCTTCCTTAAAATCAGACGGAATCAAAATTGGCGATGTTTTAATGGATGATATTTTAAATAGAGAATTAACAGTTGTCGGCTTTACGGAAAATCAAAAGTACAGCCATGCTCCCGTTGTTTATATTAATATCGCGACTTGGCAAGAAATCAATCCTGTTTTATATCACCAAAAAATCCCGCAAACAAGTACTATTGCGATTAAAACAGACGATCCTGATAAAGGCGTAACCCTTTCGGATAAAGATTTAACGACAATTGATCATAAAGCGTTTTTAAATCAAATCCCGGGATATTCAGCTGAACAAATGACGCTTAATATGATGATTTTCTTCCTAATCATTATCGGCGGATTTATTTTAACAGCTTTCTTCTATGTAATGACGCTCCAAAAAACAACCCAATTTGGTATTTTGAAAGCACTGGGCACGAAAACAAGTTACTTAGTGAAAAGTATTATTACTCAAGTGGTGATAATTTCGATTATTAGTATTTTAATTAGTGTCGGAGTAACGCTGATTTTACCGAGCATTATGCCAGCAGCGATGCCATTTAGATTAAGTCCGATGACGATTGCACTTTATAGTGGCTTGTTCTTCCTAGTTGCCCTATTCGGCGCACTTCTTTCACTTAGACGAATCGCTAAAGTAGATGCACTAGATGCTATTCGAGGAGGTGATGAATAATGGAAACTCTACTATCTTTTGAGAAAGTGTATAAAGATTATCCGTCCGGTCCTTCAATTATTCATGCACTGAAGGAAACCAATTTTGAAGCGAAAAAAGGCGAACTAATTGCGATTGTTGGTCCGAGTGGTTCTGGTAAAAGTACGCTGCTTTCTCTGGCTGGAGCACTTTTAACACCAACTGGCGGAACGATTTCCATTAACGGCAAATCAGTCGGGAATTTATCTTCCAAAGAACAAACCGCGCTACGCTTAGAAGAAATCGGCTTTATTTTCCAAGCAGCTCATCTGGTTCCTTACTTACATGTAAAAGATCAAATCAGCTTTATTGGAAAAATGGCCGGAAAAAGCGCGGCGGAACTTGAAAAAGATACGGCGTCCCTTCTAAGCCAGCTTGGCATTAGTGATCGCGCCAATTTCTATCCAAAAGATTTGTCTGGCGGTCAAAAACAACGTGTCGCTATTGCGCGCGCGCTTATTAATCAACCTTCCGTTATTTTAGCCGATGAACCAACTGCGAGTCTTGATACTGAAAGAAGTCGTGAAGTTGTCGAGCTTATCCGCAATGAGGTTGTGCAAACAAGTCGAACTGCGATTATGGTAACGCATGATGAACGTATGCTAGATTTAGTTAACCATGTGTATCGCATGGAAGACGGGATTCTTACCCAAGAAAGCTAAAAAACCTGCGTGGCTTAAATGCCACACAGGTTTTTTTACTGTTTATTTTTGGAAACCGTTAATTAAATCTAATGCTTGGCCTAGTACTTTTTCTCCGTTCATCGTACCATATGCTGCCATGTCGATTACATCTACTGGAATTTTCCCAGCAGCTAGTTCATCAACTGTTTTTTTCTGATAACGCACTTGTGGTCCTAAAAGCACTACATCTGCATCGTCAATTAAGTTACTTACTTCAGCGATGGAGTATGCTTCAATTTCGCAAGTTTCTCCGCGTTCTTCTGCTGCTTTACGCATTTTTGTTACTAAAAGGCTTGTTGACATCCCTGCCGCACATACTAAAACAATATTTTTCATCGTAATCTTTCCTTTCAGATTAAGGCTGCTTTTTTTGTACACTCTTATTATAACTACCTTTAGCTTTTTAAACAAGTAAACTACTGGGTCCAAGAGAAAATTATTAAAAATGCGAAAAACCATTGCGATTTCACGTAAAAAGAGCGATAATAGACAATAACTTTATCCGAAAGCTCAGAAAATTTCGCATCATCTAAAAACAACACTTTCGGGAGATAAAAAATTCAAATCAGGAGTGTGTTGCATGAAAGTAATTAAATTTGGCGGAAGCTCTTTAGCATCGGGAATCCAATTAAATAAGGTTTTCCAGCTTGTTACGGAGGATCCAGACCGGAAAATAGTCGTTGTTTCTGCTCCGGGGAAACGTTTCAAGGAAGATACCAAAGTGACCGACTTACTTATTGATTGCGCGGCAAAGGCACTTCTTGGGGAAGATACGAGTGAATTATTTGAAGCGATTATTGCTAGGTATGCTGGAATAGCGCTTGATACCGGGATGAGTGATGCAATTATTAAGCAAATTCGCACCGACCTACAAGCAACCATTTCTTCTGATAAAAGTGATCCAGATAAATTTTTAGATCGAATGAAAGCTAGTGGCGAAGATAATAACGCAAAATTAATCGCGGCTTATTTTAAATTTAAAGGCTTAAACGCCAATTATATTAATCCAAAAGACGCCGGTTTATTCGTGACAGACGAACATGCCAGCGCGCAAGTTTTACCAGAGTCTTATGATCGTTTGTTTGCGCTTCGTGAACGTGAAGGAATCATTGTTTTCCCAGGATTTTTCGGCTATACGAAAGATGGCGAAATCAGTACATTTTCCAGAAGTGGTTCTGATATTACTGGAGCGATTGTCGCGAATGGCGCGCAAGCTGAGTTGTACGAGAACTTTACTGATGTTGATGCGGTTTACGCGGTCAATCCCGCTATCGTGAAAAATCCGAAGAAAGTACTCGAACTTACTTACCGGGAAATGCGCGAACTTTCGTATGCTGGCTTCTCTGTTTTTCATGACGAGGCATTGATTCCGGCGTTCCATGCGGGTATTCCGGTGCATATTAAAAATACGAATAATCCCGACTCTTGTGGTACGCGGGTGGTTCATGAACGTGAAAATAGTAATGGTCCAGTCGTTGGTATTGCTAGTGATGACGGTTTTTGTAGCATTTATATTAGTAAATATTTGATGAACCGGGAAATTGGCTTCGGGCGAAAAGTATTGCAAATTTTGGAAGATGCTGGGTTGAACTACGAACATATGCCATCTGGGATTGATGATTTAACGATTATTATTCGTGAAAATCAGTTTGGCGAGGATACTGAGCGGACAATTATGTCTCGTTTGAAAGAAGAATTGAACGCGGACCAAGTTATTATGCAGCACGGGATTTCGCTGATTATGGTTGTTGGTGAAGCAATGCGCCATAACGTTGGGATAACTTCGCGTGCTTCGAAAGCTTTATCGGATGCGAAAGTTAATATTGAAATGATTAATCAAGGTTCTTCTGAAGTGAGCATTATGTTTGGCGTGAAGGAAGAACAGGAAGATACGGCCGTTCGCGCTTTGTATGATGAGTTCTTTTCGGAAGTTTTAGTTTAAAAAGAAAACAAGTTTTTCATCCTGATTGATGAGAAACTTGTTTTTTGTTATTTATTTGCTTCTTCTAACTGATAATTTTTGCCTATTACATCGATAATATGATCGTAAGTGCTGATTCGGTAATGGGTGAAGTCTTGGCTGTTGTAATCACTTCTTATTTTTACTCGTTCATTTATTAAATCAGAGTCCTCGATTATTTCAAAATTGCTTTGGCTTTTTAACCAACTTGAACTCCATTTACTTTTTTCAAAGGTATCGAGTTCGGTTGATGAGTAGAAAATAAGATCTTTAAAAATCATGTTTAGGAGGAGGCTTTCTTCTTCGAGATCAATTTCTATGGATAATGTGAGTTGGTCAGGAGTTTGGTGTAAGCTGATAAGCCATGTTTTGTCTCGACCGTAGATTAGTTGGTTGTTGATTTTTATTGATTTTGATTTCTCCATTTTTTTCATCTGCTTTCTCTGCTTTAAATTATTGTATATAAGATATCATACCACTCATTTTAATACAAAGTTCGCCATGTTTTGTCTCGTTGTTAATTTACATTAAGTTATCTCATGTGTTGAGATTTAAAACAATGTATAATAAATGGCAAATCTACTCATTTTATAAGTTGGGAAGTGACCGAGTTGAAAGATCTGAATTACTTTGAATTAAGGTCTATACTGCGTGAGAATGAAAAAGAAAACATCGTTCATTTCAGTTTAAAAAAGCTTGCTGAAACTTGGTATTATTCAAAGCAAAATGTTAAAAAAAAGCTCAAAAAATACGAAGAACAAAATTTGTTGAAGTACATGCCTGGAAAAGGACGAGGTAATTTATCAACAATTACTTTCAAGAATGATTTCCATTCGGAAGTATACGAAATTTTAACTAATTGTATTGAAAATAATGACATTAAATTTGCACTTCAACTTTCTCAGTTAGCAATACCCCAAGAGTGGTTCACCCCTTTCTTAACGGAAATACACACCCTTTTTAATCATAGTAATGAAAAAGGAAGTAATATTCTTAGGTTTATAATCAACAGAAAAATGGCTGTATTAGACCCAACTATTGTTTCTTTGCACTTCGAAGCCTCTTTAATTAAACAAATAAGTAATACACTAGTTGACTACAATAAAGAAGAAGATAAATTTACTTCTTCCGTCGCCATTGATTGGTTTCATAATGAAGACTTTACAAAATGGACGTTTAACATTAGAAAAAATATTCTGTTCCATAATGAAATTAAGGTAACTGGAAATGATATTCTTTATACGTTTAAAGAAGCTCAGAAAAGTAGCACTGGCAAATGGCTAGTTTCCAATATAGAAAATATGTATTGTGAATCTGAATTTACGGTTCATTTTATTTTCAAGAAACCAGAGCCAGATTTTTTAAAATTAGTAACACACTATTCACTCGTAATCAGACCTGCCTTTTCAAATAATAAAAACTTTATCGGTTGTGGACCATTTATACTCGTGGAAAGTAAAGATAACTATATATTCTTAAAAAGCTTTTCAAGATATTTCAAAGAGCATCCCTTAATTGACGGCGTAGAATTCTGGTTAGTGAACTCAAATTATAAAAAATGGCTTGTTGTCCCACAGAAAAAAGATATCCTTGATAATAATGGGGTTAAGCCAATTGAGGTGGAACGGTCTGGGGTCTCTTATTTAATTTTTAACAAAAATAAGGAAAATCCGATAAATCAACCTTTAATACGGGACTTAAAAATGATTTTTAACACATCAGATTTTGTAGCTGAATTATATAATAATAGTGTTCCAAAAGCATACAGTTATTTTTATAAAGACTCGGAAACTAAAGAACCCACGGTAGGCAAAGTCTTTGTGCCAGATTTCGGTTTCTCTAATTACATAGACGAACCCTTAAAATTAGCAGTATTTAATCATCCTAGGCTTATTCGCGAAGCTGTATGGTTTAAAAATCGAGCAGCTGATTTTAAGATAAAGATAGAAATAATAACCTATTCATTTGATGATGATTTTTTTAAAGAAAAGATTGTACTCGATGCGGATATGGCCTTAGCGACAGATGTCCCTGTTAGTGATATGGAACTTGGCTACCTCGATTTTTTATTAAACAAAACTTTACTCTTCCAAAGATTTATCAACAAGACTCAAAGAGCTACTATACTTTCGTTCACTGAAAAATATAGGGCATCTGTATTTTCTGAACAAAAAACAAATATACTAAATCAAATTGAAGATTATATTAACAACGAAAACATTCTCATTTACTTATACCATCCATTAAAATACTATAATATTCATAGTTTCATCAATGGGGTGGAATTTGATAGTAATGGTAATATCGCTTTGGATAAGTTGTGGTGGTGAATACAAAAAAGAGCACTTTCTTAAAACCAAGAAAGTGCTCTAATTTCATTATTTAATATTAATTTTCTCAATCACAACGTCATTCACTGGTTTGTCTTGCATGCCAGTTGGTAGGTTGGCGATTTCGTCTACTACGTCCATGCCTTCGATTACGTGACCGAAAACTGTGTGGCGTCCGTCTAACCATGGTGTTCCGCCTTGTTTGTAGGCTTCGATAACTTCTACTGGGAAGCCAGCTTGTTCCATTTGGCCAAGCATGTCAGCAGGCATATCTGGTTTTTGAACGATGAAGAATTGGCTGCCGTTTGTGTTTGGACCGGCGTTTGCCATGGATAAAGCTCCGCGTAGGTTGAAAGCTTCTGTAGAGAATTCATCTTCAAAAGATTCGCCCCAAATGCTTTCGCCGCCAGTGCCGCGGCCGTCTGGGTCGCCACCTTGGATCATGAATTCAGGAATAACACGGTGGAAAATAAGGCCATCGTAATAGCCGTTTTTGGAGTGTGTAACAAAGTTTTCTACTGTTTTTGGTGCAATTTCAGGGAACAGTTTGATGCGGATAGTTCCTCGGTTTGTAATCATTTCTGCTTCGATTTCGTTAGGTGCCACTTCTTTTGATAATTGTGGGTAAGTCATATTGTAAAAACTCCTTCTTTTGTTTAAATTTATTGTTTACTAACGTAGCCAAATAATAAGCAAATTAACAACGACAGCAATCAGATACAGTACTAGTATAACAGCTGAAACCCAAATGACAATTTTTTTAACCAAAAATGCACATCCTTCACTTTATTTTTCATTCGCTACCTTTTATTCTATAATGAAAAGGATAGTTTTAACAATAATACGAATAGAGATGATTCTTTTATGACAACTCGAACACGGAATTTGTACATCTTAATGCTGGCAAACTTGTTGATGTCAGCCAGTATGACAATGATTATGCCGTTTTTATCTCTCTACATCGAAACTTTTGGTGATTACAGCAATGCGTATGTGCAAAGATGGGCCGGTTATATTTTTGGCGTAACATTTTTGATTGCCTTTATCTTTTCGCCGATTTGGGGGCGGATTGGTGATAAGCATGGTTATAAAGGGATTTTGATTCTGACTTCAGTCGGTTTATCAATTTGTATTTTTTTGATGGGATTTGCGCATTCTGTCACTTACTTGCTAATTTTGCGGATTTTCATGGGGGTTGTAACTGGTTTTATTGGTGTGAGTAATGCCTTTATTGCGCGACAAACGCCTCGGAATGAAGCTGGGAAAGTTCTCGGTACGCTTCAACTAGGCGGTGTGACTGGTATGCTTTTTGGTCCGCTGATTGGTGGTGCGATGGCGGATTTATTTGGTTTTAAAGATACCTTTACGATTACTGGGATTGCAATGATGGTTGCGGCCTTGATTGTCGCTTTTGGTGTCAAAGAAATTCGGACAGAGGAACAAAAAGAAGCTGCCAAAGTGGTCTATTCTCGTCGTGCGGTATTGAAACAAATTTTCACGCTGCGAGTTCTGTTTACGGTCATGGTCATTACTGCGTTGATCCAAATTGCTAACTTTAGTGTTCAACCATTACTTGCGCTTTACGTTGGTGATATGACAAAATCGGATAATATTGCGTTCTTGTCGGGGTTGGCGTTTTCTGCAACTGGATTTGGGAATTTAGTGATGACACGGAAATGGGGGCAGCTCGGCGACAAATATGGGTATGAGAAAATACTGAATATCTTATTGATTATGGCGGCAGTTTTCGTTATTCCACAGGCATTCGCGACCAATCTTTGGGTATTTATCTTCTTCCGCTTTTTATTCGGGATTGCGATTGGCGGGATGGTGCCTTGTACGACGGCGTATATCCGGCTTGCGGCACCTGGAGTTATGCAAGGTGAGATGCTTGGTTACAATCAAAGTGCTCGTTTTCTCGGAAATGTGATTGGGCCAATTCTTGGTGGGACGCTTGCTGGTTTTACTGGCATTCCAAGCGTTTTCTTATTTATGAGTTTTATGTTTCTCCTTGCGTTTTTCATTTTGCTTTATGCGCTTCGTTCCGACCGAAAGCGACATGTTAACGTCGATTAAACTTTCTCAAACCCGAGATTTTTCTTGGGTTTGTTTTTTTGTTCTTCCTATTTAATTGTTTTTTAAATTTCCGTAAATTGATTTATAAAGTTAAGTTTCCTGCCTTTTTTTCAGATAAAAAAGTATGTTATAATAAAAAATATAAAAGTACGGCGTTTATTTGGGTACTCGTGAATAGTAAGGTTGTTGAATTTTGATGATTTAGCCTGATTTTCTAGAATTTTAGTTATGGCTATGTTTCATTAAATGTAAGTACTTGCTTAAAAAATAATGGTTTCCTGTTTTTATTTTCACATTTCCGGGATGAGTTTCCGTATAAAAATTCTTCGAGGAGGAGCCGATTTTGTCATTTCTTCATCTAGCAATTGTTCTGCCATTTATTGTGGCACTGCTAATTCCACTTTTTTACCGGTGGACTAAACAAGTTCATACTGGCTGGTTAGTACTTCCGATTCCAGTGATTTTGTTTATTTACTTCTTAACATTTATTCCAAAAACGATGGACGGGGCTACAATTGTTTCGATGCCTTGGATTCCGCGACTTGGGATTAATTTTACAGTAGTGGTCGATGGGCTAAGTTTGCTGTTTGCGCTACTTATTACTGGGATTGGTTCACTCGTTACCTTTTACTCTATTTATTATTTAGGGAAAAAGAAAGAACGACTTAGCAATTTCTATACATTTTTATTTATTTTTATGACGGCAATGCTTGGGGTTGTCTTGAGTGATAACTTGATTGTACTGTACCTGTTCTGGGAGCTGACTTCGATTAGTTCGTTCTTATTGATTGGGTATTGGTATCACCGGGAGCGTTCGCGTTACGGAGCTCGTAAGTCAATGATGATTACGGTTTTCGGTGGATTAATGATGCTTGGTGGATTTATTTTGCTTCATATTATGAGTGATTCATTTTCGATTCGAGCGATTATTCGTGATGCGGATGTAATTAGTAATAATAGCTTATTCATTCCCGCGATGATTCTTGTCTTGCTTGGTGCGTTCACGAAATCTGCGCAAGTTCCGTTTCATATTTGGCTGCCGGATGCGATGGAAGCACCTACTCCGGTTAGTGCCTATCTTCACTCGGCTACGATGGTTAAAGCTGGGATTTATATTGTGGCTCGGTTTACGCCACTGTTCGCGAGTTCGGGTGTCTGGTTTTGGACGGTATCACTCGTGGGGATTACGACTCTTTTCTGGGGTTCACTTAATGCCACGAAGAAAAATGATTTAAAAGCGATTTTGGCTTACTCAACGATTAGTCAGCTTGGCCTCATCATGGCGCTTCTTGGTGTCGGGGCTGCCTCGCTTCACTTTGATACGCTCAGTGATGATATTTATGTGATGGCGATTGTCGCGGCTGTGTTCCACCTATTTAATCACGCAACATTTAAAGGTAGCTTGTTTATGATGGTTGGGATTGTCGATCACGAAACTGGTACGCGGGATATTAGGCGACTTGGCGGTTTGATGCGAATTATGCCAATTACGGCGACGATTGCGTTTATCGGAACGTTCGCGATGGCTGGGATTCCACCTTTTAACGGCTTTTTAAGTAAAGAAATGTTTTTTGAAAGCATGGTAAATATTACGCAATTACAGTTGTTTGATGCGAGCACTTGGGGAGTTCTGCTTCCTGTTGTAGCTTGGGTTGCCAGTGTGTTTACGTTTGTTTACAGCATGATTATTTTCTTCAAAACATTTACTGGAAAAGTGAAACCTTACTTATTACCGAAAAAACCACATGAAGCGCCATTTGGGCTGCTTTTACCGCCGATTATTTTATCGATTTTTGTGGTTGGGATTGGTCTCTTCCCTAATTTAATTGCAGAGCCGATTTTGGAACCTGCTGTAAGAGCGATTGTTCCTGGACTTTCTACTGATTTTTCGATTCATATTAGTTTATGGCACGGATTTACGCCAGCCCTATTAATGACGTTTGGCGTTGTGGCGGTTGGGATTGTCTTGTTCCTTACACATAAATACTGGAAACCTTGGATTACAACACGTGTTCCAAAAGCACTTCGAATTGGAAAAACGTATGATAATGGGATGTATTATTTAGAACAAGGTTCCTACCGGATGACGATGTTTATTATGACTGGTTGGCTTAGAACTTACTTGAATTACATGTTATCTGCCTTTATTTTAATGATGGCTTCGGTCATGATTTTCACGCAAGCACTTGATTTCAATTTTTCAAGTATGACAAAAGTGACGGTTGTTGATTTTGTTTTAGCGGCAGTAATTTTAGTGACGTTGGTTGGGATTGTCTTTTCCAAGTCGCGGATTACTTCGATTATTTTATTGGGAGCTATGGGTTACACGATTAGTATTTTCTTCGTTATCTCCAGAGCGCCTGACCTTGCTTTGACACAGCTTATTATTGAAACTATTTCAGTTGTGCTTTATCTACTTGTGTTTTATCACCTTCCTCAGTTTAGTAATATTGAGGAAAAGCCGAAATGGTTATCAATGAAGACATTTTTAAGTATCGGGGTTGGTGTGATTATCACGCTTGTCTCTCTTTCAGCGTATAATACAACTTTTTACGATTCGATTTCGAAATACTATGTGGATAATGCTTACGTGGAAGCGGCGGGACGAAATATTGTTAATGTTATCTTAGTTGACTTCCGTGGTTTTGATACGATGTTTGAAACAGCTGTACTTTCGATTGCGGCGATTGGGATTTACGCGATGATTAAATTACGACTGACGAAACGAGGTGAGAATGATGAAAACGAATGACGTTCTACTGAGAAATGTAACGAAAGTAGTAGCTTTCATTATTTTCTTATTCTCGCTCCATTTATTCTTTGCAGGACATTATAATCCTGGTGGCGGGTTTGTGGCCGGACTTACAACGGCTGGCGCGATTACGCTAACATTACTTGCTTATGATACAAAAACGGTGGCTAGTATGCTTAATATTAATACGATTATGCTCACTGGGGTTGGTCTTGTTTTTGCTCTAGGTACTGGGATGATTGGGATTTTCACGGGAGATCCTTTCTTAACACATAAATTTGGTCATGTTGATTTGCCCATTTTAGGAGATACCGCGTTACACACGGCGACTTTGTTTGACCTTGGGGTTTACTTAGTTGTTGTCGGTGTAACACTTACGATAATTCAAACGATTGGGGAGAGTGACTGATGGAACTATTAATGTCTATTTTAATCGGCTTGATTTTTGCCGCTGCTGTCTACTTAATTCTCTCTAAAAGTTTGCTACGGATTATTATTGGAACAGCTGTCCTAAGTCACGGCGTCAATTTGCTTGTGCTTACGATGGGTGGACTGAAAAAAGGTCGCGTGCCAATTCTTGGTACACCTGGAGCGGGAACGTATAACGATCCCCTTCCACAAGCACTTATTTTGACTGCGATTGTTATAAGCTTTGGTGTAACTGCCTTTTTCCTTGTTCTTGCTTATAGAGCGTATCAGGAGCTTGATAGCGAGAGTGTATCCAAGACGAGAGGACATGAAGCCGATGATGAATAATTTAATTTTAATGCCGATATTGATTCCTTTCCTTGGAGCAATTACGTTAATGCTACTGCCAAAACGAGTGATTGTTCAACGGGTATTCGCCCTTATTTTTAGTGGTATCTTGGTTGTAGCGAGCCTTTTCCTTGTATTTTATATTCGCGAAAATGGGATTACAACCTTGAATATTGGTAACTGGGCGGCTCCTTTTGGGATTACGATGGTTGGCGATATGTTAGCTGTCTTGCTTACGGCAACGACGAGTATTGTTTTATTCTGTGTGGTACTTTATTCCTTTTATACGATTGGGAAGCCACGGGAGAAATTTTTATATTATCCAGCGATTCTCTTTATGATTGTTGGGGTTAATGGTTCGTTCTTAACTGGTGATATTTTTAATATGTTTGTGTTCTTTGAAGTTATGTTGATGGCGTCTTATGTGTTGCTTGTCATTGGTGGGACGCAGGTTCAACTTAAAGCGACGATTAAATATTTGCTGATTAATGTGGTTGGTTCTGGATTTTTCGTTGTAGCGATTGCGCTGCTTTACTCGATGATTGGAACGCTTAACATGGCGGATATTTCGCAAAAAATCACGGACTTAAATGGTGCAAATACAGGAATGATAAGCGTTGTCGCGGTTCTGTTCTTGTTTGTATTCGGTCTGAAAGCAGGTCTTTTCCCGCTTTACTTCTGGCTTCCAGGGTCCTACTTCGCTCCACCGATTCCGGTGCTTGCTTTGTTCGGCGGACTTTTGACGAAGGTTGGGGTTTACGCGATTATTCGGACGTACACGCTCTTCTTTAGTTCACTGACTGACTTTGTTGTTCCGCTGCTTGGGATTCTCGCGATTGTGACGATTATTCTTGGGGTTATTGGGGCAATTAGTTACTATGATATGAAAACGATTGTGATTTATAATATTATGATTGCGATTGGTGTTATTTTATTCAGTGTTTCGATTATGACACGCGAATCGATGACTGGCGCTGTGTTTTACTTAATTCACGATATGATTATCAAAGCCGCCCTATTCCTTATTGTTGGGATTGTGATGGCGATTACTGGATACTCTAGCGTGAAAAAATTCAGCGGCTTAATGAGCGTGAAACCGTCACTTGGTTGGATTTTCTTTATTGCCACACTTGGCCTTGCTGGAATCCCGCCACTTAGCGGATTTATCGGAAAACTGCTCATTGTTGAAGGAGCATTCTCTGCTGGCCAAATCGTTGGCGGGATTATCATTTTACTTTCGAGTTTATTCGTTCTTATGTCTTTAATCAAAGTCTTTACAAAAGGCTTTTGGGGCGAGAAAAAAGGCGTATTCAATTTACAAATTCCGTATAAAAAAATGCTTGTACCGGTAGTTATTCTACTTGCAATTTCGATTGGTTATGGTGTGTTTAGTAACGCAATTTATCCGTTTATTGAACAGGCGGTTGACCCTCTTGTTGACCCTTCTGTTTATATCCATGCGGTGATAAAGGAGTGATAAAAGATGGCTTTTCAACTTATTCTTAATATAATACTTGCTTGTTTGTGGATGTTTCTTGAGTCATCGTTTAGTTTTGCGACATTTATCATTGGCTTTATCATTGGGATATTCTTGCTGTTCTTTATGCGGCGGTTCCTTGGTTCGAGATTTTACCTTTTCCGCTTATTTGCCCTTATCAAACTGGTTTTCCGCTTTTTACATGATTTAATTGTTTCTACGGTTCATGTAAGTCGGATTGTTTTAAAGAAAGATATGAACATTCGACCGGGGATTTTCAGATATGATACGACGCTTGAAACAGACTGGGAAGTAACGATGCTCGCTTTACTCATTACGTTAACACCCGGGACGCTTTCGATTGATATTTCGGATGATTATAAAGCAATTTATGTTCATTCGCTTCATGTCCCGAATATTGAAGAAGAAATTGCGACCATCCGTAAGTCTTACGAAGGTGCGATTATGGAGGTGTTCCACGGATGATTATTCAAATTGCTTTATCCATTGGTTTACTTCTCTATTCGATTTCGACCTTCTTATATCTTTACCGTATTTTAAAAGGACCGACAACTTCTGACAAAGTGGTGGCGCTGGATTCTATCGGAATGAACTTGGTGGCAATTGTTGCCCTACTTTCGATGTTTTATGATACGCATGCCTTTTTAGATGTTATTTTACTCATTGCCCTTCTTGCTTTTATTGGAACGGTTTCCTTTGCCAAATTTATTGAGAAAGGAAAGGTGATTGACCGTGAACGTGATAATTGAGATTATTATTTCTGTGATGATTTTAATCGGCGGTTTGCTAAGTATTCTTGCGGCAATTGGTGTTATTAGGCTACCAGATGTTTACACAAGAACGCATGCGGCTGGGATTAGTAATACATTTGGCGTTAGTTTACTTCTATTTGCAACGGTTGGTTACTTTTTCCACTCAGGTGAAGGTTTTAATGCGCGAGTACTTCTGGCCGTCTTGTTTATTTTCTTAACAACGCCAGTGGCTTCTCACCTTATTAACCGGGCCGCTTATGATACGGGTGTTCCGCTTGCGATTCGAATTCGTGACCAATTGCGTTCAGTGAAAAAAGACGATATCAAGAAAAAGAAAAGTCTTATTATTCGCCAAGAACAAATTGAAAAAGCGCGTCAAGAGCGCGAAGAATTGGAAGAACGAATGGAATGGGAACGACGCGAAGAAAAGATTGATGAGCGTGAAGATCAAGAAGAACAAGAACGTGAACGCGAGGAGCAAACGATTGAAGAACAGTCGGATGATTCCGAGCATGAAATCATCGAACAAGATGAAAGTGAAACAGAATCAGACGACGATAAAACAGAGAAATAAAAGAAGCATGGCGCGAGTTCATATACTGAGCTCTGCCATGCTTTTTATTTTCGTTTCTTTTTAACTGCAATGGTACATCTGCTGATACAGATTAATCTATCGTTTTCATCAGTTATATTGATTTCCCATACTTGCGTGCTTTTGCCAAGATGGACTGCTTCTGCGGTTGCAGTCACGAGTCCCGCTTGTTTCGATGCTAGATGGTTGGCGTTAATTTCTAAACCAAAGACGATTTCATCAGCTTCAATTGAATTTGCAGCACCAATACTAGCGGCATGTTCTGCTAAAGCAACGGAAACTCCACCGTGCAAATAGCCAAATGGTTGATGCACTTTTTCGGTTATTTCTAATTGGATGACGGCTTTTCCTTTTTCTACTGAAATAATTTCAATACCAATAGTTTCTTGAAATCCCATAAGTTCCCTTCTTCCCGAATTTGATTTATACTTTATTATATAAGAGTTAGAAGAAAAACTCTAGAAAAGGTTTTTAACAAGCTCATTGTGGTAAAATAAGAGTAGACTTTTTGACAGGGGAGATTTGATGTCGATATTTACGAATACACCATTAATTGCATCTATTATTGCGATAGTTTTTGCCCAGGTGGTAAAGGTTCCGATCCATATTTTAGTTTACCGGAAGTTCAATGTCGGATTAATGTTTTCCACTGGCGGCATGCCTAGTTCTCACTCGGCTGCTGTTACTGCCTTAATGACTACCCTCGCAATTGAATACGGACTGGATTCGCCTTATTTCGCGATTGCTGTTGTATTTGGTATCATTGTGATGTTTGATGCGACTGGCGTTAGAAGACAAGCTGGCGAACAGGCTGTTGTTTTAAACAAATTAGTAACGGATTTTCAAGACTTCGTGGAACATGCCAAAGGACTTGCGGCACCTGAACAAGAAGAAAAAACGAAGCATTTAAAAGAATTACTTGGTCATAAACCAATGGAAGTTTTCTTTGGAGCATTGACTGGGATTGCGATTGGATTTATTTTAGAAATATTTATGTGATCGAAAAGCTGGCTCATTGTAGTCGGCTTTTTTTGCATCTGATGGTTGTTTATACCTTGATGTTAAAGGGAAAATCATGATATCAATGGATTTTTACAAAGGGGTTGGAATGGTTGAAAAAGTTAACACTGGTATTTGTCGTTTATACTTTTATCCTTGGAATTTTAGTGGGCGTTATCGCGGCATTATTTTTAGCAGTCGTTCACTTTGCCACGACATTTTTATGGGATTACCTTCCTAATCAGTTTAATTTTTCATGGTATTATCCTCTACTTATTGGCTTGATTGGTAGTTTTTTTGTAGGGATGGTTCAGCTCAAACTTGGGGACTATCCGCGTTCAATGCATGATAATATTGCCGAAGCGAAAAAAACTGGACGGATTGAATACCGCAAAGTTCTGCTTCCAACAATACTCAGTGCTTGGATTATTTTAACTTTCGGAGCGAGCGTTGGTCCGGAAGCTGCTTTAGTTGGTATTGTTGGTGGTGCGACAACTTGGATTATCGACCATTTAAAACTATCTATGGCGCATAAAGAAGAGCTTGTTAGTTTAAGTGTTGGCGCGATTATTTCTAGTATTTTCCATGCGCCGTTTAGTGGATTGGCAGAGGAAATCGATGAAAGTAGCCAAACGAAGAAAATTCCTAAAAACTCTAAATTAGTATTGTCACTTATTATCTCTTTTAGCGCGCTCGGGTCCTTCCTTTGGCTGAAATCCTTTTTAAAAATGCCGGCGAGTATTTTTGCGATTCGGTTACCTGATATGGGATGGTCTTGGTGGTTTATTTTACTTTTTATCCCGACGATTATTCTTGGTTGGCTCTTTAGCGTTTATTTTCAGCAGCTGCAAATTTATATCGCCAAAGCGGCTTCTGTGATTAAAAATAAAATGGTCGCGGCTATTATCGGCGGTCTAAGCATTGGCTTGTTTGGAATTATTTCTTCATTCATGTTATTTTCCGGCGAACATCAGCTAATTGAATTAACGACTACTGTGCAAAATTATTCGATTCCCTTTTTACTTATCATCGCACTGTTAAAACCTGTTTTAGTTGCTATTTGTTTAGCAACTGGCTGGAATGGTGGCGCGATTTTCCCAGCAATTTTTACAAGTACCGTGATGGGATACATAGCAACATATTGGATTGATGGATCGACTGGATTTTTAATTACTGTTTTTGTGACTGCTTGTTGCACGAAAATCGTTGGCAAACCTGTTCTAACTGCATCGATCCTATTGTTTATTTTCCCGCTACAATTCTTCCCGTTTATTCTTCTGACTGCGTTTATCGTCAATAAAAATTGGTGGACAAGTATTAGAAAAGTTGTTCGGGCATAAAAAAGCAGAAATTCGTAATGAATTTCTGCTTCTCGTCAAGAACAATCCCAGTTATACAGAATGTTGGAAAAGTCTCGGTTGATTAAATCTTGCTTGTTGATGAAGAAGTTGCCGACACCGCAGTCGCCCCACATAATCGCCATTCTACTTTCATCAAAATCCTCAGATGCCAATTGGAATAAAAGCGTGTCATGGTGTGGATTTTCTGAATACATCCGCGGGTCTTCTTGGGTGAAAAATGGATAGCCACCTAGTTGACTGCAGTCTTTTCCAAGTTGGTATAACGCTTCAGATTTATCTTCATCTTCCGCAAAAATTTGGTCTGCTAACTCATAAAAAGTGCTTCCAAATTCATTTTCGAAATCAAAGCTATCTTGTAATAATATTTGGTCCGACACTAGGCCAGTAATTTTAAACTCGCCGTTTACCACTGGGTAAAAATCACTTTTTGCCACATCTTCAAAAAAGGCATCTTGTTCTTCTGCAGTCAAACTTTCGCTTCCTAGATCATCAAAGAAAAACACCCGAAAACCTTCTTGACTCGTTGGGTTTTCAAAATTAAGTCCGTACAAATCATCTTGATAATCCACATAAAAAGCAAGCAAACCAAATTCCGGATAATTTTCCATTTGTGGCATTTCCGAAAAATTAATTTGTGCTAATAGCGAAAGAGGCTTACCTTCTTCGGTCACTGGATAACCTTGCTCTCTCGGCAAGTAACCGCGCCCACCAGCTTTACTTTGAAGCAACGACAGCGTCCCCATATCTTTAAATTGCAATTCTATCCGCTCTTTTTCTGTTTCTAAAAATCGTTCTGCCCATTCACTAGGAAGTATATCAAAAAGTTCTTCCATGATTAACCTTCTTTCTTTTTTGTAACGTAGCACGGTTTTTTAACAATCCCAGTTATAAATAACATTCGAAAAATCACGATTGATTAAATCCTGTTTATTAATAAAGAAGTTGCCGACTCCGCTCATGCCCCACATTATATTTATTTTGGCACCTGGCTCTTCGCTATACACGCTAGCTAGTTGAAACAGCAACGTGTCATGATACGAATTTTCTGTACGCATACGCGGATCTTCTTGCATGAAGAACGGATAACCACCAAGTTGACTACCATCTATTGCAAGGTTAAACAGCTCATCCGCTTTATCTTCATCTTCACCAAAAATTTGCTCCATTACGTCATAAAAATCACTACCAAATTCTTTTTCAAACTCTTGGATGTCATTCAGCAAAAGTTCTTTCGATACTCGCCCAGCAATCTTATACTCCCCTTTGACTACTGTATAAAGGTCCGATTTATCAATACCTTCAAAATAAACATCTTGCTCTTCCGCAGTCATGCTCTCTTTTTCTAAATCCTCAAAGAAAAATACACGGAAACCATTTTGTTCTGCTTGATTATCAAAATTAAGACCATATAAGTCATTTTGATAATTAACATAAAAAGCGAGCAAGCCAGACTCTGGATAATGTTCCATTTTTGGCATTTCCGCAAAATTTATTTGTGCTAAAAAGGAGAGTGCCTTGCCTTCTTCATTCACTGGATAGCCCTGTTCTTTCGGCAAATAGCCACGTCCACCAGCTTTACTTTGCACTAAAGAGATTGCGTCTTCATTTGTAAAGCTCAACTCAATACGTTCTTTCATTGTATTTAAAAACTTCTCTGCCCATTCATTAGGAAGTATCTCAAAAAGTTGTTTCATGGACGTACCTTCTTTCAGTTTTTCTTCATTATAACATAACAAAAAAGCAATATCTGCATTCACAGATATTGCTTTTAGAAACCTTATTTATAAAATTTAAACTTACCTTTACTTGCCAGAACGCCTGAACCACCAATAAGTAGTAGCGCGCGGTCATCAATGACTTTTTTCATGACGGAAGCTGGATAGCCTTTAAGATTTTTACCGAAAACAACACCAATTGCGTCGTTATCTCCTAGAGAGCATACAGTTCCTTTTTCATGATAAACAAAGTCTTGTAGGTCTGTTTCGCCTTGAACTAATTTAGCTAAGTTCACTGCAGCCACATCGGCTTGTTGCATGGCGATTTGGGCAGTTGGCGGGAATGGACGGTCGTTTGCTGGGTTGATGATAAGTGAGCAGTCACCAACAATTAAAATTTCTTCGTTACCTGGAACGGTTAAATTGTTGTTTACTTTCACACGACCACGGCCAGCTTCAAAACCAGACGCTTCGATAACGCTATTTCCGCGAACACCAGCAGCCCAAATAATCGTTGCCGCTTTGATTTCGCGAACTTCATTTTCACTTTCGGCATATTTTACGCCGTCAGCTGTAGCTTCTTTGACTGGTTTACCAACATGGAATTCTACGCCGCGATCTTCCAGTACACCCACACCATAATCAACTAATTTAGCATCAAATTGTGGTAATACTTTTGGAGCAGCTTCCATGCAGTAAATGCGAACTTTTTCGCGTGGTACATCATATTGTTTCACTAGTTCTGGAATGCGATTAGTTAATTCCCCAAGAAACTCAATTCCAGTAAAACCAGCGCCACCAACGATAATTGTTAGTAATTCATCGCGTGGATCTGTTTTCCATTTAGCAAATTGCGCTTCAATGTGCGCACGGATTTTTTTGACGGATTCTACACTTGTAATAGTGAAGGCATATTCTTTCAAACCACTGATGCCAAATGTTTCTGCTTCTGATCCAAGTCCAATTAATAAATAATCATAGCTGATATCGCCATTTGCATCTAGTGTGACTGTTTTTTCATCTTTATTAATTTTTACTACTGTATCTTGGATAAATGTCGTTTTCGTATCGTTAACGACTTTGTCTAATGGATACATTAATTTTTCTGGTTCAATTGTTCCAGCTGCTGCTTCATGTAACCAAGTCGTTTCGTGGTGATAGTCATTCTTATTCACTAGAACGATTTCGGCTTCCAAGTTTCTTTGTTGTAGCTTGCGTAATGTTTTTAGTCCCCCGTATCCTGCTCCGAGAATGACAATTTTTGGTTTACTCATCTGTTATCACATCTACTTTCCCTTATATTTTTCTTCACAAAAAAAATTGCATTAAGAATTTCTTACTGCACCTATGTAGATTGCGCTAAAAATCTACCGTAACCAATAAAAAAGCGAAACTGGTAAGTACCAATATATTCCCTATTTCACTGCTTACAAACTATATCATAGACTTTTTAACTTTCATTTTCAAGGAAGCGAACTCAAGGGTTTAAGCTTCTTTGGAGCATGGTTCGAGTGGTATACGATTTTTTTCACAATAAAGCTCTGAGATGACTTGGCTTTCGCAAAAATCTGTTATTTCATTAGCAATTGGTCTAGTTCATTTTTCTGATTTTTTCATTCCCGCAATCCCGTAAACATTCTTTTTCAACAATATATGCTAAAATATGCTTATTGCAACTTTAGCGATTTCATAGGGGAATTAGGAACTAGGGGGTGATGTATTTTGGATGAAAAAACAAAAATTTATGATATCACGATCATTGGTGGTGGACCGGTTGGGCTATTTGCTGCTTTTTATGCCGGAATGCGCAATGCGAGTGTGAAAATAATAGAAAGTTTACCGCAATTGGGTGGACAACTTTCTACGCTTTATCCTGAGAAATATATTTATGATATTCCAGGCTATCCTTCTGTTCGCGCACAGGAACTTGTTAACAATTTGATTCAGCAAATGAAACCATTTGACCCAACAATTGCACTAGGAGAAGCTGTCCAAAGCGTGGAAAAACAGGTCGACGGCACATTTGAAATCATCACGAAGAAAGATACACATTATAGTAAGGCGATTATTATTACTGCTGGGAACGGCGCATTTGAACCAAGACGTCTGGATCTGCCAGAAGCAGAACAATACGAAGGCAAGAATATTCATTACTTCATTAATGACCTTAGCCGCTTTTCTGGTCGCCGCGTTGCTGTTTGTGGTGGTGGAGATTCTGCGGTCGACTGGGCGCTCATGCTTGAAAAAGTGGCAAGTTCTGTCGCAATCGTTCACCGTCGTAGTGCTTTCCGTGCGCACGAGCATAGCGTGAACAATTTAGAAAAATCATCTATTGCGATTAAAACACCATTTATCCCAACCGAAGTGCTCGGTAACGGCGATAAATTAACGCATATTACATTGCAAGAAGTCAAAGGCGATACCACGGAAACGCTCGAGATTGACGATTTCATCATTAACTACGGTTTTGTTTCTTCACTTGGCCCGATTAAAAATTGGGGCTTAGAGCTAGAGCGCAACTCGATTATCGTTAATTCGAAAATGGAAACGAGTATCCCGGGTATTTACTGTGCGGGTGATATTTGCACTTACGAGGGTAAAGTAAAACTAATTGCAACCGGTTTTGGTGAAGCTCCAACTGCCGTCAATAATGCGATGAATTTCATTGATCCAAAAACACGCGTGCAACCAATGCACTCCACATCTTTATTCGAATAACAACCGAAACCACGAGGCGACTTGTGGTTTTATTTTTTACTCACCGGGAAAAGTTCTTTGTAGATATTTTTTAGGAGGAGATTAGCAATGAATGTACTCGTAATTGGCGCAAATGGCAAAATCGGCCGTCTTTTAGTCGAAAAACTTGCAATGGAAAAAGGCTTCTTCGTCCGAGCAATGGTTAGAAAAGCTGAACAAGTAAGCGAGCTTGAAAAACTTGGCGCAAAACCGATTATCGCCGATTTAAAAAAAGATTTCCATTATGCTTATGATGAAATTGAAGCCGTCATTTTCACAGCTGGCTCTGGTGGTCACACGCCCGCTTCCGAAACTATTAACATTGACCAAAATGGCGCGATTAAAGCAATTGAAACCGCCAAAGAAAAGGGTGTGCGCCGTTTTATCATTGTTAGTTCATATGGCGCCGACAACCCAGAAAATGGCCCCGAATCACTCGTCCATTATTTAAAAGCCAAACAAGCAGCCGATGAAGCATTGAAACAAAGCGGCCTTGATTACACAATCATCCGCCCAGTCGGCCTTTCTGATGACCCAGCCACTGGCAAAATCGCCGAAGTCTCCGGAAAACCTAAGACAAACATCCCGCGAGCTGACGTTGCCAATTTTATCAGTGAAGTTTTAACGGAAAAAGCTAGTTTCTACAAAACCTATACTATCGAAAGTGGCGACACACCAATCAAGCAATTTTTTAACTAATAAAAAGCGATGAGCCCAATTTTGAGCTCATCGCTTTTTTCTATATTAAAACGGATTTTCTTCCAAAAATGTATATATATTCGCAACCAATTCCTCCGCCGTTTCCCCGCGAACCACTTCCCCGTCCACTAAAGCAAACAAACTCGTCGCGCATAAATCACAATATGTCAGACAATCATATTCAATCACGTCTAAATTATCATCCGCATCTAATTTCGCAAACGCAGCATCTGCCCCACTCGCCAAATTATTCACGCAAAATTCCACAATCGGATTCATTTCCCCTTGCCTCCTAGACTGTTACATTGTTGCCAAGTAACCACGGTCGGTCATTACTTGATAAATATCTTTCAACCGAGGATTGCCTTCAGCGATAATTTCACCGTCAACCACAATCACTGGATACATATAATCTTCATCGACAATTTTATTTGCCATATCCGCTAAAGCTACTTCATTCGGCGGATTAAAAATATCGACATACTCCACCACAAACGGCTGCCCAGAAAACTTCCGACCAATCGCAGCTCGAAGCCATTCCTCTGTTTCCTTCGAGGATGGCGCTCCGACACAACTAGCACAAATTGTCGTTGAACCATACACATATAATTTCGCTTCATTTACCATCACGCTTCACCTCACTATCATTGTACAAAACCCTCCTCCAAAAAGCGACTAAGCTGTTTCATTTAGTATAACTATTAAACTTTATGAATTTTTATAAAGATATGAATTGACACAAATTTCAAGATATATTATAATATTTCCAATACATTGCAAATCTTTAAAGCAGTAGTGTATTAACATGATAAACCATCTATTGGTTGTACCCGTGATTTCACGGTCAACATATAAGTAACACTCCCTTTAACAATCGGGCGCGCAACCCGATTGTCTTTCAACCTTACCAGTTGAAAGAGCACGTTCCTTTCTGAGCCTTAGGAACGTGTTTTTATTTGGGCCGTTCGAAGTGCAACGAGTTACGGCCCAAATATGCATGCGAGCGCAGCGATCATGTAATCCTTCCTGTAAAGTGCGCCCTCCACACAAACAGAACTCCCCCATCACAATCCATCCACCATCAATCGAAAATCCGCATTCCCATTCGCCCGTTCGAAGTATAACGAGTTACGGCCCAAATATGCATGCGAGCGCAGCGATCATGTAATCCTTCCAGTAAACTGCGCCCACCACACAAACTATCATCCTCCATCACAATCCATCCACCACCTACCGAAAACCCACATCCCCATTCGCCCGTTCGAAGCAAAGCGAATTACATCCCAAATATACATACAAAAAAACTCACCTTTCAATATTTTCAAAAAATTTTAAAACCTAACAACTAATTTATATGCTCTATATATTCAAAAACCCCCTCTCCACACCGCTCATCAAAACCAAACCCTCTCTCCCGCCTACATTCCCACCCTAAAAAACCCTCAAAAACAAATATGTCCAATTTTTGAACTTCACTCTATTTCCAATAAATTTCTTTTAAAAAACCCATGATTTCTCGAGAACCCACATGATATTATAACGTTGTTTAGAGATGTATTCGTTTCAAACTACATTTCCCAACTAATTTTTGTTGCTGAAATAGTCCGTTTTAACGAATAACTAATTACGAATACATTCAAAAAAAAGGAGGAAATTAGACATATGCAAAAAGCAATAAAAATAATGTTAGTTTTATTTTTAATCACAACCGTATTTTTACCTTTTAGTAATGTACGAGCAGCATCAACTGATGTAGTAAATATCCCGGATTCATATTTAAAAGAAGGTCTTAAAAATATCGTAGGAAATCCGTTCTTAACAGAATTGACTGAAGCAAACCTTGAGACGATTACTATAGCGGATATTTCCTATATGTATAGTTCACCTGGGTATCCTGTCACTGGATTAATTAGAGATTTAACTGGACTCGAAAAAGCAGTCAACATGACCAATTTATATTTTTCAAACCAAACAGAAATCACCAATTTAAATCAGATTAAAAACTTACCTAATCTGAAAAAAATCGTTGGTGTTACTACTGGATTGAATGACATTAAAGCTCTTGGCGAAATGCCAGCACTCGAGGAAGTAGAACTAGGCGGGGATTATATCACTGATTTCACTCCCTTACTTGAAAAAGAAAACTTAAAATCATTTTCTTATAACTCGTATGCTTGGTTAGATCCAGCATATCACCAAATCAATAATGAAGAATTCACAAAATTTGCAAACCTCAAATCACTTGAGAAATTAGATGTAACTTGGAATAATATTAGCGATTTAGCAGCATTAACTGCAAATGATCACATTACAAACTTAAATCTAAGTTACAACAAGTTCACTAATGTAGCTCCAATTGCTACGATGAAAAAACTTAAAGTCCTTTATTTAAACAATAACAACCTTACTTCAATTGATTCGTTAAATACACTAAGAGGATTATCTATTGCTTACGCTGATAATAATAACATTACTGATTTAAGTAAGTTAAAAGATTTTTTTGAAGGCATGGATGTCGTTGGAGATTATAAAGGTTTACAAGTTAATAGCCAAACTATCACACTTCCAACTATTAATATTAAAGAAGGGGCAACAGCTATTTCAAATAACCCTACTTTAGATATTGATGGCAAAAAAATGCCTGTTTCTAGTATTTCTGACGGTGGAACAGTATCGGCTGATAATAAAACAGTCTCTTTCTCTAACTTACCAATTGGAACGAAGACTGTGACTTACAATGCGACATTCACAGCTACTTCCGCTAAAGGAGTACCGCTTAGTTACTCTCTTAAAGTATCACAACCAATTACGGTATCCGAAAAAACCAATTCATCTGTAAACGTATTTTACAAAGATGAAAATGGCAATGAAATAGCTACAAGCGAAACAATTTCTGGTAAATCCGGAGAAAATTATCAAACAACAGAAAAAACAATTACTAACTACAAATTAAAAGAAATTGAAGGCCCACCTTCAGGACAATTTGGCGATAGTGATACAGCAGTCACTTACGTTTACGAAAAAGCGGATGGTGCACCCGTTACCGTGAAATATGTCGATGGCAATGGCAACGAACTAGCTACTTCTGACACACTGAACGGCAAAATCGATGCTCCTTACCAATCTACAGCTAAAAGTATCACTGGTTGGGCAGTTAATACTACACCTACCAACGCTACTGGCGTATTTACAAACGCTAATCAAACAGTCACTTACGTTTATGAAAAAGCAGACGGCGCTCCCGTTACTGTGAAATATGTCGATGGTGATGGCAACGAATTAGCTACTCCTGATACATTGAACGGTAAAATCGATGCTCCTTACCAATCTACAGCCAAAAGTCTTTCTGGTTGGACAGTCAAAACTACTCCTGCCAATGCTAATGGCGTATTTACAGACACTAACCAAACAGTCACTTATGTATACGAAAAAGCAGATGGCGCTCCCGTTACTGTGAAATATCTTGACGGCGATGGCAACGAACTAGCTACTTCTGACACACTGAACGGCAAAATTGACGCACCTTACCAATCTACAGCTAAAAGTCTTTCTGGTTGGGTAGTCAAAACTACTCCTGCCAACGCTAATGGCGTATTTACGAACACTAATCAAACAGTCACTTATGTTTACGAAAAAGCGGATGGCGCTCCCGTTACCGTAAAATATGTCGACGCGGACGGCAACGAATTAGCTACTCCAGATACATTGAACGGTAAACTAGATACATCTTACGCGGCAACAGCTAAAAACTTGAGTGGTTGGAAGCTAACAGCCACACCAGCCAACGCTAATGGTGTATTTACAACGGATGCTCAAACAGTCACCTTTGTATATGTTAAACAAGAAAACGATCCTAAAAAAGAGGATAAAACACCTATTAAAATTAGCGAAAACAAACCAACAGCAAATAAAGTAACTACAATCAAAAAACAAACAAAATTACCGAAAACCGGCGATAATCAACAAGATAATATATTGTTCGGATTAGTTGGTACATGTTTCGTTCTCTTAGGAATTTACTCTATCTCTAAGAAAAACAGCTAAAATAAACAGCGAAAACTCTCTTATTAATTGAATAAGAGAGTTTTTGTTTGGTAATTACTTCATATTGGACTTCTTTCGACCTTAGAAAAACCCAATTTAATTCCTTTAAATTTCCCCATATCCTGTTATAATAGAAAATATAACAATGCCTCACGAAAGGAGAACTATACCCCATGGAAGAAATTAGTTACGCCGAAGTTGATAAAGCTTTAAAAAAGTTCCGTCCATTTTTAGTTCGTGATGGCGGGGACTATGAACTTGTAGAAGTCACGCAAGATGGTATCGTAAAAATTAAACTACTTGGTGCATGCGAAACTTGCCCCAGTTCTGATATGACTTTAAAAATGGGAATTGAATTAACTTTAGCAGAAAAAATCATCGGCTTTAAAGAAGTTGTTCAGGTTTTTTAAAACAAATATTTTGGCGGCCAAACTATCGGTCGCTATTTTTGTATAAAAAGGTTTAGAAATCCTGTAAACGTCTATCATACAATATACATACAGTTTTAAGGAGGTAAGAAAAATGGTAGAAAAACAAAGTGCTTTGGAATCAAAAGCGCGCAGTTGGCTCATCGAACGTGGCGTAGAAATTGACGATATCGCCGAACTCGTATTATTTTTACAACAAAAATACCATCCCGGGTTAGAATTAGAAATCTGCCGTCAAAATGTCGAGCATGTGCTTCGCAAACGGGAAGTTCAAAATGCTGTTTTAACCGGTATACAGCTTGATGTCATGGCCGAAAAAGGCGAACTCGTCCAACCACTGCAAAATATCATTAGCGCCGATGAAGGTCTGTACGGAGTCGATGAGATTCTCGCACTTTCCATCGTCAATGTATATGGCTCGATTGGATTTACCAACTACGGCTATATCGATAAAGTAAAACCTGGAATTCTCGCAAAACTAAATGAACACGATGGTATCGCCGTTCACACATTCCTTGATGACATTGTCGGCGCCATCGCTGCGGCTGCCGCAAGTCGTCTCGCTCATAGTTATCACGACGACATCGTAAATTAAACAAAAACCAGTAAAACTAGAGGTCATTCCTCCGATTTTACTGGTTTTTGTTTGCTTAATTTCACTTCCACTTGGCGAATCGAGTTTTTATTCATCGAGCGTACAATAAAGCGATATCCTTCATGCTCAATCTCGTCGCCCGCCTCTAGATCAAACCGTCCGAGCAACATCCACCCCGATAACGTATGAACACCCGGCCCTTCAATCGGAACCCCAAGCGCTTCCTCCACTTCAAGGAGCGGCTCAGACCCTTCAATAATAAAATGATTTAAAGCGACTTTGCGAATCCCTTTTGGCCCTTTTGCTTCTTCCATATCACCAACAATCACTTCCATCACATCTTCCAGCGTTACAATCCCGGAAGTCCCGCCATATTCATCCGTCAAAACAACAAACGGCTCACTTTCTTGCTGCATTTTCACAAGTAATTCTTCTAAAATCGTCCCTTCAAATACCTCTAAAACTGGCGTAATAAAAGGTTTAATCGACTGCGTGACAATCGCTTCATCTTTACCAAGCCCAGCCATCACTGCGCTGACCCGGAGCATCCCAATAATATGATCCTTGTCTTCATCTTCAGTTACTGGAAAAATATGATATGTATGCTCAGACGTTAATTTCAACAAATCTCGCACTGTCGCCGTTTGGTCAATCGCAATCACCGACATTCGCGGTATCATCACTTCTTTCGCCGGCACATCGCCAAGTTTAAAAATATTTTTCATATAGCGAAATTCTTGTGGATTTAAAAGCCCTTGTCTATAGCTATCTTCAAAAATGATTTTAAGTTCAGTCGGTGTCATTTGGTCCGCATCAATCGTTTGCTTTACCCCAAACATCCGCGTAATTAAATTCGCCGAGTTATTTAACAGCCAATTGAGCGGAAAAGTCAGACGGTACCAATAAACAAGCGGACGTGCGATAAACAGCGCTACTTTTTCCGTGCTTTGAATTGTAAAAGTTTTTGGCGCAAGTTCCCCGAGAACGACATTTAAAAAAGTAATTAAAATGAATGAAACAAAAATCGAAATCGGCTTTTCAACTGATTCTGGCACTGGCAACATTAAAAATAATGGCTCCAACCAACCACGCATCGTTGCCTCACCAACCCACCCCATAGCAAGCGCGGCGAGTGTATTCCCTAACTGACAGGCAGCCAAATAATCATTCATATTAGAAGTAACTTTTTTTACATATTTCGCTCGCGGGTCCTCTGAGGCTACTAGCTGGAGGACAGTAGGTTTCCGAATTGCGACAATAGCAAATTCACTTGCCACAAAAAACGCCGTCGCTGCAATTAAGAATATCACAAAAAAATCATTAAATACGTCCATTCTGCATCCTCCTTGTCCTCATTCTATACCCGTTTTTAGCGTTTGAACCACAAGTCGGCAACTGCCTCCCCGTCGATAATTTCATCTGTTTTCTCAAAACCATATTTCGCATAAAATTTCTCCGCAACATGGTTATCTGGCTCATACGATAAACGCAGTCGCGCTGGCTTTTCTGGTAAGTTTTTCACCATCTCGATAATTTGCTCTAACGCATCCCCGCCGTAGCACTTACCTTGATGCTCTTTGCCAGTCATAAAACGCACCAGCCAAAACTCGCCGTCTTCCGTATCTTTTCCGTACATCGCATAACCTACGGGCGTATTGTCCGCATAAATAACAAGCGAATGATACGTTTCTTCAAAACTTGCTTCAATAATGGAATACCAGTTTTCTGCGACAAATGTTTTTTGATGCGGATGCACTTGTAATTTCGCCGTTTCGTGAAAATTGTCTTTGGTTACTTTTTGAATTGAGACCATTTCCTAACCTCCCACTTATTAAAAAAAGAGCAGAAAAATTCCGCTCTTCTAGTTAAATTTCCAATCTGTTAGCTTTGTTACAGCATATGTAGGCTGGATTTCTTTTGTAAGTAGTGCTTCTTTGGAGGTAAAGCCGGTGTGGACGATTAATGTGTCCATGCCATAATTGATTCCCGCCATAATATCCGTTTCGTAGTTGTCGCCAACCATGATTGCTTCGTCTTTTTGGACACCGAGTTTCGCAAGTGCCTGCTCCATAATGATCGATTCAGGCTTCCCAATAAAAATTGGTGCGGTTTCTGTGGCCACGGAAACAACCGATGTAATCGAACCATTTCCCGGAAGCAAACCGCGTTCAGTTGGAATGGCTGCATCACCATTCGTCGAAATAAACATTGCGCCACCACGAACCGCAAGTGCTGCCTTCGAAAATTTCTCATAATCAACTTCTCGGTCAAGTCCCACAACAACAAACGCCGGATTACTAGAAGTTATTTCAAATCCATTATCCGTTAGTTCTTGTTTTATTCCACGTTCACCGATAACGTAAACCGATTTTTCGCGTTTTTGTTCTAACATAAATTGTACGGTTGCTTGGGAAGTCGTGAAAACATCGTCACTTACAGCTTGAATTCCCATGCCAGTTAAATGTTCTGCTACTTGCCCAGGTGTTTTTGTTGAATTGTTTGTTACAAATAAATACGGAAGCCCCGCACGTTTTAAGTTTTCGATAAAAATGATCGCCTCAGGAATAACTTCTGCCCCGCGATACATCGTGCCATCTAAATCAATTAAATACGCTTTATAATTCTTCAATTCCAAACTACCTCATTTACTATTTTACTTTTTTAATAACAAAATAAGCACAACCAAAATTGCAGTATTCATAAATATATTCTTTTAACGTGCTAATCTTGTTATCGTATGCGGCTTTGCGATTGTCGTCTTCGAAAAAACCTTTCAGCCGAAGTTGATCGTAACCCCAGTCGCCCACTATATAATCATAGCGCCCAAGAATATCGCTAAACCGTTCGTTTAACTTTTCCTCGTCAAAAGCATCGCGATAATTGGTGATAATCTCGTAGTTTAAATCTTGAATCGTAATCGTCACTTGTCTTCCTCCTGTCCGTACATTTTTTTGAGTTTCCATTTTAAAATATCTCGGAGTAATTCCGGTGTATATACTTCTTTTCGTTTAATTTGCTTCACTATCGGAAAAAATGGCGCGAATACAAACGTATCATGCGTCGCAATTCGGTATTCCCGTGTTTTATCAATCGGTTTATTATCAAAAAGAGCCACTTGATTTTCCGCGTCAAAACCAGCTCGGTCCATCAAAACGGTACCAAAATACTCGCCGCGGAAGCCGAATCCTCTAAGCGGAATATCTTGCAGTTCCGCTTTTTTTCGGTAAATGCCGTCAATAAGTATCTCGAGCTCCTCGCCAGTCATCGTTAAAGCAATCGCGTTGAGCGGATGAGGTAACATTTGGTGAATATCAAAATCCGTTACAATTCCCGCTTCAAAATCTGTCATAAAAATGCCCGCGTTCATCACAAACGTTCCCGAACCAGTCCATTCACAAACAGCCTCGTTCAAAATGTGCGCAATTTCGGAGTCATCAAACCAATTATGCGCTAACTTCCCGGGAATCGCAACTACTTTTTCAGAGAGTTCGGCGCGCCCTTTATCAAAGAAACCTTGAATTTCACTAGCTTCATTCGGAGCAGCAGGCAAATCTTCTGTTTTAAATGTGGTTGCCGTTTTTGAGATAAACTGATTATTGTCATCTAGCTCAATATCAATTTGCCCGATATGTTCGCCCCATCTTCCCGCCGCAGCAAGTAACGCGTTCCCCTCCACTTTCCCAGTTTCAAGTAAATGATGCGTATGTCCGCCCAAAATCACATCAATTTCAGGGATCTCAAGTGCAATTCGTTCATCCGTCGGCAAACCGAGATGGCTAAGCAAAATGACCAAGTTCGTATCTGCTTCCAAACCAGCCATTTGTTTTTTTATCGAGCTGATTGGTTCTTCAACACCCCAGCCCATTGCCTCATAATATTCCCGAAATGGCGCCGTCGCACCAATAATAGCAATTTTAATTTGATCTATTTCTTTATAAACAATCGACTTCACCCAGTCTGGCTGCTTTGTTCGTTCTTTATCCGCATAAAAATTACAGCAAACCACCGGAAACGCCGCATGCTTATATAAATTTTCCAAATCTTCATGTGCCAAAGTCGTTCCTTCATTATTACCAAAAGTCACCGCATCATACGGCAACTGGTTGAGTAAGTCCGTATTCGCAAGCCCGTTCGTTCCTTCAGTAAGCGGATGAACCCGGTCCATAAAATCACCAATATCAAAAAAGAGCGCCGACTTATTTTCTTTCTCTGCAGTCGTCCTTTTCTCTTTTAAGAAATTAAAAATACGTGGCCAATGTTCCAAGTGACTATGAACATCATTCGTATGCCATAAAGTTAAATGTTTCATTAATCCATCCACTCCTCACTTATAACTATTGTAGCTTAAAATAACTTTTTTTACACGCACTAGGACTGGATGAATTGTTCCCTTTTCATTTTATGTTATGATAGGATATATTGTTTTAAAAGGGATGTGATTTTTTTGGATATTACGCAAACAGTCGAAATTCTTCTAATCTCTGTTTTTGCAGGGGTTGTAGGCTCTTTGCTCGGTCTTGGTGGCGGAATTATCGTGACACCTGCCTTGACACTTATTTTCGGGATTGATATTCAGTATGCGATTGGTGCGAGTATTATTTCGGTTATCGCAACAAGTAGTGGCTCCGCAATTGCTTATATCAAAGACGGCATTACGAACCTACGCGTTGGTATGTTTCTCGAAATCGCCACAACAATCGGTGCAATCACCGGGGCTTTCGTCAGCGGACTGCTCTCGGCCACGGCACTCTACATCATCTTCGGACTTTTACTTCTTTATTCTGCGTTCAACATGATTAAAAAGGTCGGTACAGAATTTCCTACCAATGTGAAACCAGACCCGCTCGCTACAAAACTAAACTTACATGATTCTTATTACGATAAATCTTTACGGCAAAATGTTGACTATCAAGTTGCAAACGTCCCGGCTGGTTTTGGTGTGATGTATGGCGCCGGAATCGCGAGCGGCTTACTTGGCATCGGTAGTGGTGCTTTTAAAGTCATGGCTCTTGACGTCTTTATGAAAATGCCGCTTAAAGTGAGTAGTGCGACGAGTAATTTAATGATGGGTGTAACCGCGGCGGCCAGTGCGACTGTTTATCTTTTCCAAGGTGACATTCAACCTGCAATTGCTGCTCCAGTTGCGATTGGCGTTCTTGTCGGTGCAACACTTGGAACACGCATCATGCAACGTTTAAAAAGCAAAGTCATTCGGATTATTTTTATTCCCGTCATCTTATATGTTGCCTTCCAAATGATTTTAGAAGGATTGGGGTGGATTTAAATGGCCGAGAAAAAAGAAGAAATGTACCGCGTGGAGCTAATTGTTAGCGCGCTGTTACGAATTGGCGTTGTCCTCAGTGCAATCATTATCGTTTTCGGACTCGTTATGCTATTTATCACCGGCGAAAGTGGCTATCCGGGGGAAACTTACCCGACTTCACTTACGGCGATTTTCAGCGGGCTAGGGACGCTTAAACCATATGCGATTATGATGTTTGGCCTCTTTTGCTTAATTTTAACGCCCGTCCTTCGTGTCGTTGTATCGTTATTTACTTTTTTGAAGGAAAAAGATTACTTGTACGTTGGGATAACTGGGATTGTATTGATTATTTTAGTTATCAGCTTTTTCATTGGGATAAAAGCATAAAAAAGATGGCGCTTCGCTGGCGCCATCTTTTTTTATTCCGCAAATAAATCCATTTGCATCGGAGCCAAGCCTTGAAACTCGACTTGGAGTGCCTTTTGTAAATGTTTCGCATTATCAGCCGCATCCCCGCCGCTGTTATTATTAAAAATCACGACAACTTCTTTGGACAACTTTTGCAAATGTTCCACGTATTTAACCCATTCGTTAATTTCCTCTTCATTGTAACGGTAAAGCGTGCGAACCTCGCGCCACTCAGGACTGTTAGCTTTCATCCAGCCATACTGATTTCGACCGTGAAGCCTTACTAATGTCATATCACTATTCGTCTCGCGAAGCACAATCGGCACACTGCCCGCCCCGACTTGCGGCTCATCGACAACTGTATGAATAAAGCCTAATTCGCGCAACAAATCCAGCGTCTTTTCGGTATTTTGCTCGTTGTACCAAGAATTATGGCGAAACTCAACCGCTAGTGGCAAATCGCCCATTTTCGACGAAATATATCTTAAATAAGTCACATTTTCTTTCGTACAATTAAAATACGGCGGAAATTGAAATAAAATCGCCTGTAGTTTACCCGTTTCACTTATCGGCGCAATCATATCCATATAAGCCGTATACATTCCATTTTCACTATCAAAATACTGCGACCATTCCTTGTGTTTCGTCATCGCCGAAAAAGCCTTAATCACAAACCGAAAATCATCCGGAGTTTGCGCCGCCCAGTTCGCTGTTGTTCGCGGAGAAGGAATCGCATAAAAACTCGTATCAACCTCCACCACAGGAAAATGTGCCGCATAATCAGCCAAAGTTAATTTTTTCGTTTGCAACAAAGAATCATGATCACTCCACCCAGTTAACCCGATTGTAACCATCAACCGCCACCCTCTCTATCGTTATGATTTATGTTTATTATAACGCAAAAAGGTGGGAGAAGCCTTTAATTTGGTCCTCGTTTTGGCTTGGATATAACAAAAAAACTTCAACCGTCTAGCAGTTGAAGTTTCTATCATAATTACCACTCGCGCTCTCTAAGTAGTTCTTCAATATCGATATCTACCTTATAATGAGCTAAAATCGGGATGATTGTTTCAGCAATTGAGTCTCTTGCTCCTGTTTCTAATTCACTCTCGTTTTCATAAAACTCATCTTGCAACGCATTAATCGCTAAAGTCATTTCATCAAATTTAGCTTGAATTGCTTCTGTATCATGATTACCTTCTCCTAAAAATTGAACCTTATCTAAAATAAGTTGCTTAATTTTATCTACTAGAAACGGTGGAAAGAATGGATCTTGATACATTCCCTCTAAATATTTAAATTCTGCCATGGTTATCAGTCCTTTACTAAGTTGTTAAGGAAAATATATCATTTCGTTCATAAAAATACAAGCCAGATTTGTTCCCTGCCATTTTTGGATTTCATCAAAAAAAGACGAACTAAAAAAGTTCGTCTTCTGCTTTATTTAACCAATCGAGCCTTCCATTTCAAACTTAATCAAACGGTTCATCTCAACGGCATATTCCATTGGTAATTCTTTCGTAAATGGTTCAATGAAGCCCATAACGATCATTTCTGTCGCTTCTTCTTCGCTTAAACCACGGCTCATTAGATAGAAAAGTTGTTCCTCGGATACTTTGGAAACCTTAGCTTCGTGTTCTAATGAGATATTGCTGTTTAGAATTTCGTTGTACGGGATTGTGTCAGATGTGGAAAGGTTATCCATAATTAGCGTATCACATTCGATATTCGAACGTGCACCGTCTGCATTACGGCCAAAATGAACAATTCCGCGGTACGTTACGTTTCCGCCTTGTTTCGAAATCGACTTCGATACAATCGTAGAGGACGTATTCGGCGCATAGTGCATCATTTTTGCTCCGGCATCTTGACGTTGACCTTTACCAGCAATCGCGATAGAAAGCGTTGTTCCGCGTGCTCCTTCGCCTCGTAAATGTACTGCTGGGTATTTCATCGTTAATTTCGAACCAATGTTACCATCAATCCATTCCATAGTCGCATTTTCTTCACAGAAAGTACGTTTTGTTACTAGGTTATAAACGTTATTTGCCCAGTTTTGGATGGTTGTGTAACGGCAGTAAGCGCCTGGTTTTACAATGATTTCCACGACAGCTGAGTGAAGGGAATTCGTTGTATAAACGGGAGCCGTACAGCCTTCCACGTAGTTGACGCTGGCATTTTCGTCGACGATAATTAATGTCCGTTCAAATTGCCCCATGTTTTCCGAGTTAATGCGGAAATAGGCTTGAAGCGGCGTATCGACTTTGATACCTGGTGGTACGTAGATGAATGATCCACCAGACCAAACAGCTGAGTTTAGCGCTGCGAATTTGTTGTCGCTTGGTGGAATTACTTTTGCGAAGTATTCTTTGAAAATATCTTCGTTTTCTTTTAAAGCTGAATCGGTATCTTTGAAGACAATTCCTAAATCTTCTAGGTCTTGCTTCATATTGTGATAAACAACTTCGGATTCATACTGCGCAGATGCCCCAGCTAAATATTTTTGTTCAGCTTCAGGGATACCCAGTTTGTCAAAAGTACGCTTAATTTCTTCTGGAACTTCATCCCAAGAACGTACGGTTTGTTCGGACGGTTTCACGTAGTAAGTGATGTCTTCAAACTTCAGTTCTGACAGGTCGCCACCCCAAGTCGGCATTGGCATTTTATAAAATTGCTCTAAAGACTTCAAACGGAATTCTAGCATCCATTCTGGTTCTTCTTTAATATTCGAAATTTCTCTTACTACTTTTTCTGTTAATCCGCGTTCTGTACGGAACACAGAGGTATCTTTGTCATGGAATCCATATTGGTATTCGCCAATTTCTGGAATTTCAGTCATGTCGTATCCTCCTTTTCGCTACTTATTTTGTTCCTTCTTTTTCAAAAATCGCTCTCTCCATTGCTTTCCAAGAAAGAGTCGCACATTTGATTCTTGCTGGGAATTTTGCAACTCCGGCAAGTGCCTCGACGTCGCCGTGTTCATCAATTGTTTCATGGTCGTGACCTTGAACCATTTCTGAAAATTCGCGGGACATTTTTAGTGCTTCTTTCTCGGTTTTCCCGATAATGCTTTGCGTCATCATCGAAGCAGAGGCCATCGAAATCGAACAGCCGCTACCAGTGAATTTTGCCGCAACGATTTTGTCACCATCCATTTTTAAATGAAGATGAATTTGATCACCACATGTCGGGTTGTTGAGGTCGATTGTTACATCGCTATCTGAGAGCTCTCCATTATTGCGCGGATTTTTATAGTGATCCATAATGACTTGTCTATAAAGCTGATCTAATTTCCGGCTTGTCATAATCCAAAATACTCCTTTGTTAACTTGAGGCCATCTATAAGCGCATCAATTTCTTCTTTTGTATTATAAATATAAAAGCTTGCGCGAGCTGTGGAAGAAACATCAAGCCATTTCATCAACGGTTGTGCACAGTGATGACCAGCTCGAATCGCAACACCGTCTTCGTCCAAAATAGTCGCAATATCGTGTGGGTGAGCGCCTTCTAAATTAAAAGTCACCAAACCACAACGTTTACTCGCATCTTTCGGCCCGTAAATGGTAATGCCTTCGATTTTGCTCATTTCTTCTATCGCGTAGCTGGCTAATGCTTGTTCATGTGCATGAATGTTTTCGAGTCCGACTTCTGCCAAGTAATCAATAGCCGCACCTAGCGCAATTGCTCCGCCAATAATCGGTGTTCCGGCTTCAAATTTCCAAGGTAGTTCTTTCCAAGTCGAATCGTATAATTCAACAAAATCAATCATTTCTCCGCCAAATTCGGTAGGTTCCATCGCATCAAGCAATTCACGTTTGCCATACAAAGCGCCAATGCCAGTAGGAGCCATCATTTTATGCCCTGAAAAAGCATAAAAGTCAGCATCTAAATCTACCACATTTACTTCCATGTGCGGCACAGCTTGCGCGCCGTCAACGAGAATCACTGCTCCAAATTTATGAGCCAGTGCTGCGATTTCCTTAATTGGCGTGATTGTCCCTAGAACATTAGAAACATGTGCTAGCGCAACGATTTTCGTTTTCTCGCCAATCGCTTTTTTCGCTTGATCAACAGAAATCGTTCCATCTTCTTCTAGCTCGATATATTTCAAAACCGCGCCTTTGCGTTTAGCTAGTTGCTGCCACGGAATCAAATTAGAATGATGCTCTAAATAAGAAATAACAATCTCATCGCCAGCTTCAATATTTGCTTCACCGTAACTGTCTGCAACTAAATTAATCGCCGAAGTAGTACCTCTTGTGAAAATAATTTCCGCTACTTCACGCGCATGAATAAACTTGGCTACTTTAGAACGAGCTGATTCATAAGCATCTGTCGCTCTAGCCGCAAGTGTATGCACACCGCGGTGAACATTAGCATTATCAAACTGATAGTAATGTGTTAAAGCTTCGATAACTTGTTTTGGCTTTTGTGAAGTGGCAGCATTATCTAAATAAGCTAGCGGTTTTTCATTTATTTCTTGATCTAAAATTGGAAAATCCGCCCGAATTTTTTGGATATCAATCATTTAACGCACTTTCCCTTCGATTACTTCACGAAGCATCGTTTTTACGCTTTCGATTGGTAACTGACGAACAACAGGATCTAAGAAGCCATGAATAACTAGTCTTTCTGCTTCTTTTTGAGAAATCCCGCGACTCATCAAATAGAATAATTGTAACGGATCAACACGTCCAACAGAAGCCGCATGTCCTGCTACTACGTCATTTTCATCAATTAATAAAATTGGGTTCGCATCACCGCGCGCTTCTGGGCTAAGCATGAGTACACGTGATTCTTGTTGTGCATCAGACTTAGAAGCGCCATGTTTAATGTGGCCAATTCCGTTAAAAATAGTTGTCGCTCTTTCTTTCATAACACCATGAGATAAAATTGTACCGTTTGAAGCTTTACCGTAATGTGTCACGCGCGTTGTTACATTTTGCGTTTGCTTACCGCGACCAACAGTCACCGTTTTCACATCGGCAGAAGAGCCATCTCCCATTAGGTTTGTTACGTTCTCATTAATTGTATCGCCATCGTTCATTAGACCAAGCGCCCATTCAATTTGGCTATCTGTTCCAATGTGTCCACGACGATTCACATAAGCAGTAACTTCACTTGCAAGATTATCCACACCACCAAAAGTAATCCGCGCATTTTTCTCAGCAATGACTTCTTCGACAATGCTAACAATCCCTTTAGGCTCGTTATTAACAGTGACATAGTTTTCCACATAAGTGACTGCACTATTGTCATCCGCCACAAGCAACACGTGATTAACTAGTGGAGATTCTGCTTTGTCTTGAACGAAAACAGCTTGAATTGGTGCTTTCACTTCAACATTTTTAGGAACGTAAAGGAAAATCCCGCCGTTCACTAAAGCCGCATGAAAAGCAGTCAATTTGTGTTCGTTCACTTGTACTGCATCTTTCATGAAGTATTTTTTCACAAGTTCAGGATGGTTTTTCACAGCCGAAATAATATCTGTAAAAATAACGCCTTGGTCGACTAGTTCTTTCTGCAACTGAAGTCTCGCAGGTCTTTCATCCATTTGAACGTAAAAATTGGCTTCTTTATTATCTAAATCAACTAAATTCGCTACTTTTTCCGGTAAAGTTTCATTCGTTACGCCCTCTTTAAAAGGTATAAATGTCTCAAACTTCGTGAAATTCCAGCGAGTAATTTTTGTTTTATCCACAAAAGGCAAGTCCAGTTCCCCGTAAGCTTTAAAAGCATTGCGACGGATTTCTAAAAACCAATCCGGTTCGTTCGCATTACTTGAAAAAGCGTGGATAAAATCATCTTTAATTGTCATATTTTGTGCCATGATTTTAACCTCACTTCCTTATTGTTGGTCTACTGCTTCTTCTTCCTCAAGTTCAATACCAAGCTCTTGCTTAATCCAGTCGTAACCTTCTGCTTCTAAACGTTTCGCAAGCTCAGGTCCACCTTCTTTAACTACTTTACCTTGCATCATTACGTGAACAAAGTCAGGCGTAATGTAGTTCAGTAAACGTTGGTAATGGGTTATGATTAAGCAGCCGAATCCTTCACCGCGCATTTCATTTACACCTTTAGAAACAACTTTAAGCGCATCGATATCAAGACCAGAGTCAATTTCATCTAAAATCGCTAATTTTGGCTCAATCATTAATAATTGCAAGATTTCATTACGTTTTTTCTCTCCGCCTGAAAATCCTTCATTTAAATAACGTTCTGCCATTTCTTCAGCCATATCTAAAATTTCCATTTTTGCATCTAATTTACGAATAAATTGCATAACTGGAATTTCGTCGCCTTCTTCGCGACGGCTGTTGATTGCTGCACGAATGAATTCAGCGTTTGTAACACCGCTAATTTCACTTGGATATTGCATCGCTAAGAAAAGACCAGCACGAGCGCGTTCGTCTACTTCCATTTCGAGTACATCTTCCCCATCAAGCGTGATTGTTCCTTGTGTTACTTCATATTTTGGATGCCCCATAATAGCTGAGGACAACGTAGATTTACCTGTTCCATTTGGTCCCATGATAGCATGGATTTCGCCAGTTGAAATTTCAAGGTTAACGCCCTTCAAAATTTCTTTCCCTTCTATTTCAACGTGTAAATCTTGAATCTTTAAAGTTGCCATAAAAAAAGTCCTCCCTAGTGTAAAATTTGCATAATCCTAGTTTAGTATAATTCTAATCTGATTACAACTATAAAAACCAGTCTTCTTCGCATTCTCCCCTTCATTCTACTATTAATAAGGGTTTTTTTCCAGTTTTCTCGCATTATCATTATTTCTATTTTATTTGAGAATCGATAACAAAAAAGTTACATCGCATAACAGCAATATAAGACAGGCCTTTTTCACCATAAAAAAGGGATTGTATATCTTATTTATATATGGTATTGTTGTAACGTAACAAAATTGAAACATAATAACTTTTTTGTAATAAACGATTAATTATTGAAGGAGAATTTAAAATATGAAGAAAGCAATAATGGCTGCGACCATCTTTGTATTGCTTTTAGCCACTTTATCTGGGTGTAGCTCCCCTAAGTCCGACTTCACTGCTGCCTTACAAAAAACAGCTGAAAATCGACAATATACAACGAACGTAACATTCCAAGTGAACGACCTTTCTGAGGATTACGTAGAACAACTTGGACCTAAAATCGACTTAAACCAACTTAAAAAATCAAACATTCAATATAAAATTTCCGTTGATAGCGATTCCGCCTCTTCATATAGTGCATACACGCTCCACTGGAAAGGCGAACAGCCTCTTGACTTAACTGTACACGCATTGCAAAACAGCGATGACGGTAAAGCATATATTCCAGTAGCGGATATCTATGACGATTCTGATAGCGTATCGAATTTGCTACCAGACTCCGCAGCGAAAATTTTCAATCAAGTGCTTGAACAAAACAAAGACTTAAAACCAAAATACTTAAATTTATTCGAAACGATTCAAAACTTTTCCAATCAAACAATTGATACCGAAACAGTAGACCGCCAAGCAAAAGAATTGAAGAAAATTGAAGAAGATGCCGGCATTGCGATTTATACTTACTTAAATGACCTAGACGATCAGCATTTCACTTCTAAAGATAACGGCGATGTTGTTCTAAAATTATCTAAAAATGAAATCAGCGACTTAATCAATGCCGTTTTCTCAGAGCTTAATGATAACGGAAATATTGTCGCACTAATTTCAGAAATTAATGGCAGCACGCAAAAAGCAGCACAGAAAAAATGGAATGCGGCACAAAAAAGCATTCAAACATCCTTAAAAGAACTAACAGACAACAAAGCACAAACATTAGATTTCAATTTAACATTAACGCCTGACAGCAAAAAAGGCTTTAGTAAAGCGACTATCACCACTAAATTTGAAGATACTAAAACAAAAGACTTAATGAACTTCACCACAACGGTTGATATGCTCGACTACGAAAAAGTTCCTCCAATGCCAGAAGGAAAAGACATTGTTTCCAAAAAAGAACTAGATAAAGCCATTTCAGATGGCCTAAAATTATATTTAAGTAGCGCACAATAAAAAAAACCATTTACCAACTCGGTAAATGGTTTTTTTCTATTTTATTTATCAACAGGAACAACAGCGCCGTCCCATTCTTTCGTAATATAATCTTGAATTTCTTTCGAGTGTAGTACTTTCACTAGCTCTTTAATGTTTTTATCATCTTTTTTCTTCTCAGTAGTTACAACGATATTCGCGTATGGAGAGTCTTTGCTTTCGATTGCAATAGCATCTTTAGAAGGGTTTAAGCCTTGGTCTACAACAAAGTTCGAGTTAATAGCTACAACATCGCCTTCTTCGTTATTATAAGCAGTCATCAAGTAAGCTGGGTCAAAATCGTATTTGAATTTCAGATTTTTCGGATTGTCTTTAATATCATCAAATGTCGCATCTTGTGGTTTCACGCCATCTTTCAGTGTTAAAAGTCCGTTATCCACAAAAATTCCAATTACACGAGGCCAGTCAGATTTCGAGTTAGAAAGCAATACTTGCGCGCCGTCTTTTAGATCTTTAATATTTTTTACTTTTTTAGAATAAAGGCCCATTGGTTCGATGTGAATTGCTCCAACATCAGCAAATTTGTAACCTTTTTCTTTTTCTTCTAGTTCAAGATATGGTTTATGTTGGAAGTAGTTAGCATCTAAATCGCCTTCGTCTAGGGCTTTATTAGGCATAACGTAGTCTGTATATTTAACAATTTTCAAGTCAATTCCTTTTTCTTTCAAAATCGGTTTTGCTTGTTCTAAAATTTGGGCATGTGGTGTATTCGAAGCTCCCACTACCAATTTGTTATCGTCTTCTTTGCTAGATGAAGCTTTATCTGAGGAGCTGCCGCAAGCTGTAAGTACTAAAACTAAACTTAATGTGAAAATGAAACCAAGAACCTTTTTCATGAAATTCTCTCCTTTTTTGCGGGGATTCCGCGTTTTTTTATATAAATTTCTTCATATACATTAGTTAGCGTTTGTCGGTTCGTTTTGTCAGGAAGTCGCCGATAAACTGGAAAATAAAGACGATAATTAAGATAATAATGGTCGCAAGTACGGTTACATCAGGTTGGCCACGTTGGAAGCCTTCTAGATACGCCGCATTTCCGAGACCACCAGCACCAATGACACCTGCCATGGCTGTGAAACCAACGAGCGAAATTGCTGTCACTGTAATACCAGAAATAATTGCTGGCAAAGCTTCTGGGATAAGCACTTTACCGATAATGGTAAACATGTTTGCACCCATCGATTTTGCTGCCTCGATAACCCCTTTATCTACTTCACGAAAGGCGATTTCTACCATCCGACCATAGAACGGAGCAGCCGAGATAATCAAAGCTGGTAGTGCTGCTTTTGGCCCGATTACCGTTCCGACAAGCGATTTTGTCATCGGTAAAAGTAGTACGATTAAAATAATAAAAGGGATTGAGCGGAACACATTGACTAATATTGCTGTTACCCAATAAAGAATGCGCGCTCCGGCATGTTTTTTGTTGTTTGTTAAAAATAGCAGTAAACCTAATACAATCCCTAGTAAGAAAACTGCAAACAATGAAGTTAGCGTCATATAAAGCGTTTCTTGGGTTGCGACCCACATCATTTGAAAATCAACATTTGGAAATAATTCTTGTAATTTGCTCATCGTTCTAACACTTCCGTTTCTACTTTAAGTTGACGTAGCTGTGTTAGACTCGCATTTATCGCATCATCTGTACCTAAAATCTGTACGTAAAGCGTTCCGTATGCGCCGTTTTGCGTTTGCGTTAAGTTGCCGTGAAGGACATTTAGCAACACATCATTTTCTTTTGCTACTTGGGATATGACTGGTTGGGTGGCATTTTCGCTCATAAAGAGTAGTTTGACGATTTTGCCTTCGGAGTAATTATCTAGGAGTAAGTGGATGAGTTCTTCGGTTTCGTCTGAGTCAGTAACTTGGCGAACGAAGCGCTGCGTTACTTTTTCTTGAGGGTGGCGGAAAACATCTAATACGTCGCCAAGTTCGACAACTTTTCCGTTTTCCATTACTGCGACGCGATTACAAATTTTTCGGATCACATGCATTTCATGGGTGATAACGATGATTGTTAAGTTGAGGCGTTTATTGATATCTAGGAGGAGTTCTAACACTTCATCGGTTGTTTGTGGATCGAGTGCGGACGTTGCTTCATCACAAAGCAACACTTTTGGGTTATTGGCAAGTGCTCTTGCAATGCCGACCCGTTGTTTTTGACCACCGCTTAGTTCCGCTGGATAGGCGTTTTCTTTACCTTCCAAGCCAACAAGACGGATGAGTTCATTTACACGGAAACGTCTTTTTTCACCGCGCACACCTGCGATTTCTAGTGGAAAAGCAATATTTTCTGCAACGGTTCGTGACCATAATAAATTAAAATGTTGGAAAATCATCCCGATTTGTTGACGAGCTTTTCTTAGCTTTCCGCCGCGAATTTGGCTAATCAGTAGATTGTCGACTTCGACCGTTCCTTCTGTCGGTAGTTCCAGCCCATTAAACATCCGAATAAGCGTACTTTTTCCCGCTCCGGAATAACCAACTACACCAAAAATCTCGCCTTGTTCAATTTCTAAATCGACATGGTCGACTGCGAGAACTTTGTTGTTTCTAGACGCATATTCTTTTACAACGTTCTGTAACGTAATCATCTCTATCACCTTTTCTACATTCTGATATACAAAAAAGCCTCTCTGCTGATGAGCAGAAAGGCAGCATTTTTTCAAATGGACTAGCTTCCTTCTCATCTTTCAGAACAACTCGCTGTTCTGCATGACTTAGCACCTTAAACACATAATGAATTACTGTTTAGGTTGCTGGGTTTCATAGGGCATTTCCCTCCACCACTCTGGATAAGATTTCTACATATTATTAAATCACTTCATTTGTGACTATAGTGACGTTTCTTGTTTTTTCATATTACCTTGTCTAGTAAACTTTGTCAATAACTTTTTTACTTATATTGATTTATTTGTAAGTTATTTCACTAACTATACAACTATTTCCCAATTCATCTTCACTAGCCATTTGAGAGGCTATTTTGATTTGGGCTCTATTTTGATATTTTAATTCGCTATTATTCACTTGAACTATGTACATAAATACCGCAATCACCGTGATGCAAGCAACAACAATTAAAACAATATGTTTTTTCATTTTCCTCTCCTCCGTGATTTATATTCTACCGAAAGAACATAAATCACGAGGAAAGAAACATTTAAGAATTGTTAAAGATTAAATCAGTGGCAATTTGACGATAAAACTGGTTTTGCGGTGTTTACTTTCTGCAGTAACAATCCCACCATGTTTTTCGACGATAGACTTAGCAATCGCAAGCCCTAAGCCCGTGCCAGTTGTGGTCCGGTTTTTATCTACTTTATAAAAACGTTCGAACAAGTATGGTAAATCAACATTCGGTATTTCTTCGCCGTAGTTCGTCACGCGAATAACCGCCATATTATCTTCTTTTTTGGCACTTACATCAATTTGCTTATTGCCTTCTCCGTATCTAAGGGCATTCGAAAATAAGTTCTCAAATAAGCGCATGATTTGGTTGCCATCGCCGCCGATAATTAATTTGTTGGCATCAAAATGTTCGACAATCTGCATATTCCGTTCTGCTGCTCGACCATCGTATTCCGCCACTAACTGTCTGAGTAATTCAACAATATCCAACTCATCTTTCTTCAATCGGTATTCCACGCTATCAAGCCGCGTATAAGAAAATAAATCATCAATCAATTTATGCAAATGGCGCGCTTTTCCGTAAACAAGTTCTGTATAATAACGCAGCTCAATTTCATCACGATAACGATCTTCATGAATATAACTTAAATAGCCTAAAATCGAAGTAAGCGGCGTCCGCAAATCATGGGAAACATTCGTAATTAAGTCATTCCTAGCTTGCTGAGCTTGCTCTTCTTGCTGCATTAATTTTTTCTGGCGTTCTCGCATATTTTCAATGTTGCGTTCAAGTTCTTGGATTTCCGGCACAAAGCTCTCGGTATCGACCGGTTTTCCGTCATTTAGTGCAAAATTGATTGTCCGTAATTGTTTTTTCAAGATTCTTTGACGCATGAAACGATAGAAAAAGGAAAAGAACAAACAAGCAATTAAAAAGATAATCAAAAATTTCAGCGATAGCATCCAAAAAGATTGCATGATTCGCGTATATTTATTCGTTCCAAATAATTGCACGATTGCTTGTGATACTTCCCGTAAAAAAAGTGAATCATCACGGATGGAAATGCTCCATAAGTAGATAGTTTGGATAGTAAGCAAAGCCAAAACCCAAGAAATAACTGCAAAAAAAGTCGCCTGCCAAATATTCATCACATGGCTAATTTTCGTAAACAACATTTCCAGTTTAGATTTCAATTTTGTACCCTACTCCCCAAATGGTCTTAATCACATTTTCGCCGCCCATCGCCTCTCGCAATTTATCGCGCAAATTACTGATATGAACCATGACCGTTTTACTTGCCCCAAGTGCTTTTTCTTGCCAAATTTTCTCAAAGATATATTCCGAACTAAAGACGCGACCAGGTTCACTTGCTAGTAAAAATAAAATATCAAATTCCGAAGTCGTCAAATGTAGTTCTTTTCCGCTAACGGTTACCACATGTAGGCCACGATCAACCACAATAGGTCCGATAATGACTTTATCTTGGCTAACTGGCTCCACTTGGCTCATTTGCTGCATTCGTCTTAGAATCGCTTTTACGCGTACAGAAAGCTCTAATGGGTTGAACGGTTTGACCATATAATCATCCGCTCCTGTTAATAGCCCCATAATTTTATCGTTGTCTTCTGCTTTGGCACTCAGCATTAAAATGGGCGTTAAAATCCCATTATCTCTCATTAATCGGCATACTTCTAAGCCGTTCATTTCAGGCATCATTATATCTAATATCACTAAAGTTGGCTGTTTTTCTTGCACTAAACGCCATACTTCCGCACCATCGTACGCTTGATAAATCGTATATCCTTCATTTTGTAAATATAATTTCACTAAATCAACAATTTCTTTATCATCATCCGCAATTAAAATAGAAGTTGTCATACTCATTGTCCTTTCCATTCTTATTTCTACCTATTGTAACACTTTAGCAACAAATCGAATAGAAAGAGCTTGTATCAAACTCTAGTAAAAACGCGTTCTTCTTCTGGCTCTAGGTGGATAAGAACCTCCGCTTTCGCATAAAAATCCATAATCTCTGCCTCAATTTCATCACAAAGCGAATGCGCACTTTCGATTGTCATCGTGGAAGATACGACTAAATGAAAATCAATATATTCCTCTGCTCCTGCCCGTCTTGAGCGAAAATCATGAAATTCAATAAATTTTGTTTTATGCGCTAAAATAATCTGCTTAATAGCTTCTTCTTCGTCCACAGATAAGCGTTTATCCATTAATGGCGGGAAAGACTCTTTTAACAGTTTATACGCCTCGTACATAATGTAAAACGCCGTTAAAATCGCAATGACCGGATCTATCCAGAGCCAGCCAGTTATGTATACAAGGAATAAACTAATCGCAATACCAAGCGATGTAAAAACATCAGTATATAAATGTAGCGCATTGGATTTCATCGCAACCGAATTCGCTTCATCCGCAGCTTTTTTAATCACACGTGACACAATAATATTAATAATAGCACCAAATAGCATCACCATAATACCAAGCGCCGGAAAACGAATTTCGTGTGGATTTACTAGTTTATTAACGGATTCAATAATAATCCAAATACCCGCCACGAAAATCAGTAAAGTTTCAATTGTCCCCGCAATATTTTCTGCTTTTCCATGTCCATATGGATGATCTTCATCAGCCGGTTGATTAGAAATCCGGATGGAGAAGAAAGTAATGATTGACGCAAATAAGTCCATGGACGAGTGAATCCCCTCAGAAATCACTGCCACTGAACCCGTGAAAAAGCCGACAATCAGTTTAAGTACAACAATAACAAAATTACTACACACAGATAAAATAGTAAGATTAGAATGGTTCATAGAAAAAGCCTCCGATATATTATGTTTCACTAAAAATCTCTCTTTATAAAACACGTAATTTAACAACTTGAACATCTTACCACAAGCAGCAGAATTGTGTCTATAGCAATGTTTTTAGCTAAATACAGGTCTATATCGGTTGCGAAACTTTTTTGCGTAAGGGCAAATTTTAACACAGAAAAAATTCCTGTATTACTTGCTATACAGGAATTCAAAAATAGCAGTTGCATCGTGCAATTGATAGCTCAAATCTGCTGGCTGACCGTTCTTGAATTTGACCAGCGCCGGGACAGAAGTGATTTCAAGGGTTTGCGCAATATCAGGCACGTAATTTAAATCAACTTTTGCGACTTCATAATTTATCCCATCTGCCTCCAAAACTACGTCCACCAACCGACTTGCTATCTGGCAGCTGCCACACATCGGCGTAAAAAAGAAAACGACAAAGTCCGCGCCATTTTTTTGCGCTGTTCTCAAAGTTTCTTTTTCCCAAATTTCCAGAAAGAACGCCTCCTATCAAAAAAGGCCAGCTTCGGTTATCCCAAGCCGGCCTCCTAAAAATTAATCTAATACTTTTTCGTAATCATCACTTGATAAAAGAGCCGTTACGTCAGCTTCTTCTACTTCCTCAAGTTTTAAAATCCAGCCTGTGTCGTATGGATTGCTATTAATTAATTCTGGCTCATCTTCTAACGTTTCATTAACAGCAACTACTTTACCAGTTACTGGTGCGTAAAAATCAGATACTGTTTTTACAGATTCAATGCTCCCAATCGAGTCGCCTTTTGCTACAGTATCGCCAACTTCTGGCAATTCAACAAACACGATATCCCCTAATTGATCTTGAGCAAAGTCAGTAATCCCAATAACATAACTACCATCGTCCGCTTTCACCCATTCATGTTCTTCTGTGTACAATAAGTCTTTTGGTAAACTCATTCTCAAAACTCCTCCTTTTTCGTGCGATTATCTATATTGACTATTTCCAAGTTGCTTCAAAATCTTCTTCTTTAAAACCAAGCGTCACTTCTTTGCCATTCGTTGTTAGTGGTCGTTTGATTAGCATACCATCTGAAGCAAGCAATTCATAAGCTTCTTCCGGCGAAAGTGTATCGAGTTTATCTTTCAAGCCAAGTTCACGATATTTAATCCCACTTGTATTAAAGAAACGACGGATTGGAAGGCCGCTAGCTTCATGCCATTGTTGTAATTCCTTGGCAGTCGGGGTTTCTGTTTTAATGTCTACTTCTTTAAAATCAACATGTTCATTCTCAAGCCATGCTTTTGCTTTCTTGCAGGTGCTACATTTTGGATACCAATAAAAATTAATCATTTTGTCTCTCCCTCCGATTGCATTCTATTACTATCATAGTGCATTTTTTCGGAAAGTACAAATAGCAACACTTAGAAAAAACCAGATGACTTGGAAGCGCATTCATTTGACTTTCAAAAAATACAAAAGCCATTTTCGACTTCTGTATTTTTACTTCTATGATACTTGATTTTCTTGTTTCACTTCGAACATTGATTTCTTAAAGTTAAACCTTATCCCGAGCACGAGCCCGACTGCCATCATATTCCCGAGCAGGGCACTACCACCGTAACTAATAAATGGAAGTGGAATACCAGTAATCGGAAGCAAGCCAATATTCATCCCAACATTTTCCAGTACGTGAAACATCAGCATCATAACAACACCCGTACAAATATAAGAATAAAATGGTACAGCGACATCGAGTGCGACACGAATAATTTGGTAAATGAGCAAGAAATAAATTGCCAGTAAAATACTAGCGCCAATAAAGCCATAATCGCCGGCTACAATCGTGAAAATAAAGTCATTGTGGTTTTCCGGGATAGCGATTGCGTCATATCCCGCACCGTTTCCAGAAATCTGTCCGGAACCAATTGCCGTCATCGCTCGCAGCACCTGATAGCCCCCGCCTTGAGGGTCATTTTCCGGATTGATCCACGTCGTAATCCGCTCAAATTGATACGGTTTGAAACCAAGACTCGTCAGCCAATTTTGATGATAAATAACCATCCAAATCAGCGCCGTCCCAATCGCCGCAATCGAACCAAACAGCGGCACGATAATTTTCCAAGTAATCCCAGAAATAAGTATCATTCCCGACATAATTGCAATAAACACGAGCGCCGTCCCTAAATCGGGTTGCAACATAATAAGAATAAGTGGAACCAGTGTAAACACGCCGATTTTTGTTAGTAACCAAGCATCCAATTTAAAATTATGAACCTTATACGTCCGGTTATGATCCCAAATAACTTTCGCTAAAACGACAATCAAGATAACTTTTACAACCTCAGATGGCTGAATGTTCCCTAAAAACGGAATAACAATCCAGCTTTTCGCACCTTTTACTTCCTTCCCAAAAAGCAACACAAATACAAGTAAAAATAGACCTAGTCCATAAAAGTAATAAGCCCATTTCGTAAGCCGGTCATAATCTAGTTGCATCACGACAATAATCGCAAAGGTCGAAACCACGAACCACATACCTTGCTTAACAACAAAGTTTGCGTCGTATTGATTATTTGTTAATTGCGCACTATAAATGGACACCAAACTGATTATCATAAGTAACATCATCGATAAAACAATCCCGTAATCAATGCGTCCAGCTAGTTTATTTTGTTGATTCATTATTTAATTACTCCTTACTGGTTGGTTTGATAAACAAAACTAACTCTTTCTCCCAAACAGTTTAAAAAAGAAAATCACATAAAACGATTTACTTTCCCTAAGTTAACTTCTGGAGCATTATATCTCGCCGATAACACGAGCCCAAGTGCCATAAACGCGCCAAGAAGTGAGCTTCCCCCATAACTGACAAAAAGTAGTGGAATACCGGTGATTGGAAGAAGACCAATCGTCATCCCGATATTTTCTAAAACGTGAAATAAAATCATCGAGCTAACACCCGTACAAATATACGAGTAAAAAGGAATATTTATATCTAAAGCCACTCGAATTATTTGGTAAATCAGTAAAAAGTATAACATAATAAGTACACAGCCACCAATGAAACCGAAATTCCCACCAACAATGGAGAAAATAAAGTCATTATGGTTTTCCGGAATCGCAATCGCCTGATTACCAATCCCATTCCCTTGCAGTTGCCCCGAACCAATCGCTTGCATCGAACGCAGCAGCTGCATCCCATCACCAAGCGGATCCTCTTCCGGCCTTAACCAAGAAGTGATACGTTTAAATTGGTACGGTTTGAAGCCTAATTTTTGTAAGAATCCAGGGTTGTACATAACTAAATAGATTAAAGTTCCGCCAATAACAGCAATAGAACTAAAAACTGGTAATAATATTTTCCAAGTCACACCACTGATAAATACCATACCAACAATAATCGCAATAAAAACTAAAATTGTTCCAAGGTCCGGTTGAAGTGCTACAAGACCAAGCGGAAGAATAGAAACAATACCTATTTTTAAAAGTAATTGCATATCTAAACTTACGGTATGTAATTTATATTTTTTATTATGGTCCCAAATTACTTTTGCAAGTGCTAAAATCAAAAAACTTTTCATTAATTCTGATGGTTGCAGACTTCCAAGCGATCCGATACTGATCCAACTCTTAGAACCTTTTCGCTCGTCACCAACAATTAGTACAAGTACAAGCAGTAAGTTACCAATTCCATAAAGATAGTACGCCGCCCATTGCAGCTTATCATAGTCGAAAAAAAGTACAATAACAACAACTACTCCAGTAGAAATAACAATCCAAATAGACTGTTGCAATAAGAAATTATTTGTATATTGGTCGTTTACTAACCCCGCAACATAAATCGCTACAAGACCAATGACACAAAGCAACATCATTAAAAATATAATCGAATAATCTACTCGAACCGCCTTTTTTCTATTTCTAGCCATTGTTTTCCGCCCTTTTATGTTTAAATTTAAATGTAAAGAGGCTGCTATTCTTAAAAAGAGCAACAGCCTTCATCTATTATAATAAAGTTTACCTTGGATAGGAAGCTTTTTCACCAAATTCTAATCTTCTTTCTGTTTTCTTTAATATTCAAATCGGGTCGAAGCAAGCGGATGAATATGCTGTTTACCGTCTTTTTCGGTAATATCCGCAGTAATATGGAAAACATCACGAAGCAGTTCGGTAGTGAAAACCTCTCTAGGCCTCCCATTTTTGACTAATTGTCCATTTTCACACACAAAAACATAATCACTGTAAATCGCCGCTTGATTTAAATCATGTAAAACGAGCACGATAGTTAAATTATATTCTTTATTTAAATGCACGAGTAAGTCTAACAATTCCAGTTGGTGCGCAATATCCAAGTAAGTAGTTGGTTCATCTAGTAGCAAAATTGGTGTTTTTTGTGCGAGCGCCATTGCTAGCCAAGCGCGTTGACGTTCCCCGCCTGACAATGAATGTAGCGGTCGATAAGCCAGCTCTTCTAAATTACACACCTTAATTGCCCACTGAATTACAGCCTCATCCTCTTCTTGCAAAGTGGACAACCAACTCCGGTGTGGCAAGCGACCGTAAGCAACCAAATCATGCACCATCACATCGACTAAACCTTCTGGCGCCTGTGATAGCATCGTCATTTTCTTCGCTAAGTCTTTGGAAGGTATCTCAGTAATATTTTTTTCATCCAGTAAAACTTCTCCACTATCTGGTTTCAAAAGGTGCATCATTAAACGAAGCATAGTCGATTTCCCCGAGCCATTTGGACCGATAAGTGTGGTTATTTTACCTTCTGGAATGCGAGCACTTACATCTTTCATTTCAAAATCTCGTTTACGTGCGAAAGAGACATTTTTCAGTTCTAATGCTGGTTTCATGAAGCAACCCTCCCTCTTTGAAGTAAGAATAAGAAGAATGGTGCGCCAATCATCGCTAGCAAGATTCCCACTGGCAGCTCAATCGAACCAAACCAACTTCTCGCCGCTGTGTCAGCAAAACCAACTAACAACGCCCCGCCGAGTGCCGATAGTGGCAGTAAATACTTGTAGTCATTACCGATAATCAGACGGAAAATATGCGGCACTACTAGTCCAACAAAGCCAATCAACCCGGCTACGCTGACCGCAACCCCACTTAGAAAAGCCGCTAACATAATAATGAAAAAGCGATGTCGTTCTACAGAAAAGCCAAGCAATTTCGCTGCATCGTCCCCAAGTAACAACACATTAGAAGAACGAATCGCAAAACCACTTAAAACAAATCCAACCAACATATACGGCCAAATCATATCCAAATGATACCAACTTTTTCCAGAAAGCGTCCCCGTCATCCATGAAATAACACTTTGGACCCGATTACTATAAAGCACCATTACGCCAGACGTCATCGCCCCAATAAAGGCATTAATCGCCACACCGGACAAAATGACACGTAACGGCGAAACACCGCGATCCCACGCTAGTAAATAAATCAAAATCGCCGTACCAAATGCTCCTAAAAACGCCCCAATTGGAACAAAAGAAGCTAATGCTGGAAATGCTAGCGTCATCAAAATCGCTACAAATCCACCGCCCGCTGAAACCCCAATTACACCCGGGTCAGCTAACGGATTTCGCATGACACCTTGCAGCAAGCAACCAGCAATCGCCAGCGCCGCCCCTACTAAGAAAGCAATTAATAACCGAGGCAAACGCAAATTCCAAATCAATTGATTAGCTAAATCACTTCCGCCACCAGTCAAAGTTTGCCAAGCGTCACTATATGTAACTTTCACGGACCCAGTTGTCAGTCCGTAGAAAAAAGCTAAAATAAGTAAAACAATTACTACAATAAAAGTTATCCGTCTACGTTTTCGCCGCGGATCGTGCGCCTTCACAGTTGTCATTAGTTATCCACCTTATTTATTTCATCTGTCATATAATCCAATGCTTGATCAATTTTTATACCAGGATTTGTTCCGAAAAGTTCGGCCGGAAGTACGACAATATGATCATTTTTAACGGCGCTTGTTGAGTTCCAAGCTTGGTTTTGTTTCATTTCTTTCTTAAATGCGGCTTCTGTTTCTTTTTCGTCCCCGCCGTGAATCATTAAGAAAATCACTTCTGGGTCAGCTGCAACAATTTTTTCCACATTTATAGAAGCATATTGCGGAAAGTTTTCCACGCCTTTAAAATCTTTCGCGACGTTTTCTCCACCAGCAATTTCTAACACATTTCCGCTTAACGAAGATGGAAGTGCGGCGTAATTACTTCCGGGAGCTCCAAGAACAAGAAGCGCGCGTACTTTTTTACCTTGTTGCTTTTGCTTCACTTCTGCTACCTTTTGATCAATACTCGCTTCTAACTCTTTGGCTTTCGTTTCTTTGCCTAAAAGTTCGCCAAGTACGGCTGTTTGTTTTTTAATTTCGTCAATTGAGTTTGCTCCAGTTAATACGACTTTCGGGCCGACGCCTTCCATCGCGGGAACATCTTTTAAATTTTGCTCGGAACTTGCTACAATCGCATCTGCACCAAGAGCGGCAATTTTTTCTAAGTTTAAATCATGGGTATTGCCCACTTCTGTAGCCTTTTTCGCACCATCAGGAACACCGCTTGCGTCCGTCGTTTGGCGACCAACCACCGTTCCACCTAATGCATAGATAATATTCATATCGGCATTCGTCAGCGCAATAATTCGTTCTGGTTTTTTATCAAAAGAAACATCGCGACCAGTCATATCTGTTATCGATAGAGCCGCTTTCGCTTTTGTTTCGTTTTTGGTCGTTTCATTATTTGTATCCGTTGCAGTATCATTTCCACACGAAGCAAGGAGTAGTGCGGCTGTTATACTTAACGTCAATATAGTAATTTTCTTCATAATTCCCCTCCACAATACTGTCCTTTTCATTTTACTAAATTATAACACGATATTCAAAAAGACGAACCCCTAATTGAGAATTATTTTCATCTATGTCCAAATAGTCGATATTTTCCAGCCGATACTTTATAATTAACTTAAGGAGGCGATGAAAAATGACCGACAATCTTTTTCCTAATCTATCGCATGAAAATTGCAAAGAAACTATGCCCCCAGTCACAACAGAACAATTCAAAGAAGCAGCCATTCTCGAAAAGAATCGCAAGCTCGAAGAAATTTTAAACATCGTTGATAAAAAGAAACCAAGTATTAAAAAATAACGAGGACCTGTTCGCGCAGGTTCTTTATTTTGCGTTTAATTCCGAGTTAACTCATAAGATAAGTTATATTTATTTTATTTCGCTTAAAAATCATGTATACTAGAAAAAAAGACACGTCAGGAGGCTCCTACATTGGCTATTTTAGAACTAAATTTCAAATCAGAATGTTTAGCTATGCAAACAAGTGTAACGGTGATTTTGCCCGAAACAGAAACACTTTACCATGGCTCGATTTCTAAATATAAAACATTATATATTCTTCACGGCTTATCTAATAACCACACAACTTATGTACGTAATACAAATATCGAGCGCTATGCTACGGAAAAAGGACTCGCTGTCATCATGCCCGCAGCAGACCATAGTTTCTATTCTAACATGGTTCACGGCCGCGACTTTTTTGAGTTTGTTAGCACAGAGCTTCCACATGTAATGAAAAACTGGCTACCCATTTCCGATAAACGGGAAGACACTTTCATCGCTGGGCATTCAATGGGAGGGTACGGTGCGTTCAAAGTTGCACTTACTTTCCCAGAAAATTTCCAAGCCGCGGCAAGTATGTCCGGGGTCATGGATATTAATTATATCATTAAAGAAGACTGCTTCGAAAATTTCAGCACGCGCGCCATCACCGGCGAAATGACCAGCCAAACTGGTACGGAAAACGATCTCTTTCATTTATTAGAAACCAACCTAAACAACCAAATCGAATTACCAGCCCTTTTCCAAAATTGCGGCACAGAGGATTTCCTTTATGAAGATAATATTCGTTTCCGCGATTTCGCCCTTGAGAGAAATGCGCCGCTAGAATACCGCGAAGGCCCCGGCGACCATGATTGGGAATTTTGGGATAAGAGCATCAAAGAAATTATTGATTGGCTCCCACTTTAATAGAAAGAAGACTTGGACACGCATCCAAGTCTTCTTTTTTAATGCGTAAATCCGTAAGAATCATTGCGTCCTTTGTCATGATAAAGCACTCTGGCATGCTCTAAATTATGAAGCGCATCTCTGAAATCAGCGGCAAATTCTTCCGCTACATTATGCCCCAAATCCGCCCGACAAACAAAACGTTGAATAATGGTATCACTTAAATCAGCCGGTAGTGGATACGCCGGAACTTGCCATCCTTTCATCAAAAGCTGGTCAGCAAGATCGTACAAAGTCCACTCCACATCAAGGTCGTCCTTCATCTTATAACAAACAATCGGCAAATTAGCGCCATCATTTATAATTTCAAAATAGCCACTTTTTTCTACTGTTTTTGTGAGGTAAAGCGCCGTTTTCTTTGTTTTTTCGTGAATTTCTCGGTAGCCTTCAAAGCCATAACGCAAGAAATTATAATATTGACCGATAATTTGGCTCGCACTACGGGAAAAGTTAATTGCCATCGTCGGCATCGAACCACCTAAATAACTCACTTCGAAAATAAGCTCTTTTGGTAAATATTCCTTATCTTTCCATAAAATCCAGCCAACACCGGGATAGACTAAACCATATTTATGACCCGAAGTGTTTATCGAAACTACATTTTTAAGTCGGAAATCCCAAGGTAGTTCTGGATTTACAAATGGCGTAAACATCGCGCCACTCGCTCCGTCAATATGAATAACTAACTGATGCTCATTTGTTTCATTATAAATTTCTACTTTTTCGTCTAACAAAGCAATATCGTCAAATTTGCCAGTATAAGTAATGCCTAAAATCCCAACTATCCCAATTGTGTACTCGTCAACAAAATCAAACACCTTGTCCACATCGATGCTAAGATGCTCTTTATCCATTGGTACAACACGCATATCTACATCCCAGTATACGCAAAACTTTTCCCAGCACACTTGGTAGCCCGAGGAAATAATTAAGTTAGGCCGTTTTGCCTGAATATCTAATCCGCGTTTTTCCGCATTATTACGCCAGCGAAACTTCATCGCCAAACCGCCAAGCATACACGCTTCCGATGAACCCACTGTGGAAGTTCCTAGATAAGACATATCTTTTGGCGCATTCCATAAATCCGCTAAAATATTGACACAGCGATTTTCCAGTTCTGCCGTTTGCGGATACTCGGATTTATCAATCGCATTTTTCGCAAGTGTTTCCGACATCAGTATTTCTGCTTCTTTTTCCATATACGTCTGGCAAAAAGTCGCCAAGTTCTGCCGCGCATTTCCTTCATCCATCAGCTGATCTTTCACAAGTTGATAAGCAATTCGCGGTTCCATTGGTTCCTTTTTCAATACATATTTCGGAATACTAGTACTTTCTTCCTCAGATCCAAAGAGCGGGATTCGATAACTTTCATGTTTTCGCTTGTCGTTTTCACTATAAAGCATCTTTCTTCCTCCTTTTAAATAGCTGATCATCTTCACTCACCAATACCCTTAAACCAAAGGGCCAAACCGTTCAATTTTTCACAATAATTTGTTATACTACGATGGTACCTAAAAGGAGGTTCGTTATGTTTGATTTAATTTTTCCACTTTTGCTCATTATTCTTGGTATTATCTACCGGGTCAATCCGCCTAAAAATAAAGAAAGTCGCTTTAGTTACCGAACGAAAGCTTCTTTAAAAAATGAAACTTCTTGGCAAAAAGCACATCAATTGCTCGGGAAATTCTGGATAATTATTGGTATTTTACTTCTAGTTCTATCGCTCGTGTTAGCTTTTATCCCAATGCACGCCTTTGTACGCAGCTCTGTTTTATTAACTACAAGTATTTTCGCCGTGCTATTTTCCGTCATTTTAGTTGAGAAAAAATTACAATAAAAAAAGCACCGCTCTAGGCAGTACTTTTCTGTAATCCATTACATATAAGTCCAAAAAAATTTAGTCTTCCTTTTTAATTATCGTATTACGTTCTGTGACGCGATAAATATGAATTGTAAGATAGACACGTTCGTCTCTCGTTAATTCGGTATGATGCGTATTAATTAAATAAGCATCAATTTTTTTCGTGCATTTAAAAGCTTCTGGGTATTTAATTTGCACTTGTTCGTATAAAAAGTCATCGCCGGAATCGACAATTTCTTTTCGAAGTAAACGTTGAGCGAAATACTGTAAATGTGTAATAAAGCGTGTATAGTTCAGTGAAGTTTCATCTAAAACCATGCCATAGTGATAAGTGACGATACTTAAAATATCTTGAACAATTTGGGTCATTGCTACTGTCATGTGCATTTGTTGTCCATCTTGTCTAGCATTTACAATGTGAAGTGCGATAAAACCTGCCTCATCTTCATCCAAGCGAATGCCAACTTCTTGTTCGATAAAATCTAATGCCTTCATGCCAACTAAATATTCCGCATGATAAAATCGTTTTATTTCCCATAATAGTGCGTTTTTCAAATTAATACCTTGATTATACCGTGACACTGCGAAGTTAATATGGTCCGTGAGAGTCAAATAAATATTGTCACTTAAATCTGTTTCCAGCGTTTCTTGCGCATACTGGACAACATCATCCGCAACACGTAAATGTTTCAGTGGTATCTCGCTAAGTAATTCAGAGAGCTTTTCTGAAAGTTCATGTGTTTCCATTACGAATGTTTTCTCAATATTGGCTACCTCCACCTCATCGCCAATCTTCTTTTGAAAAGCAAGACCACGGCCCATCACGACAGACTCCTTGCCACTTTTACCCTCGGCGATTACAACATTGTTATTCAGTATTTTTTTGATAATCATGCATTTTCACCTCTTTCAAAAGAAAAAAACCCAAACTAATTCCAACGCTATTGATACCAAAATAGCACTTGAATTAATTCAGGTTTTGCCTGCCTTAGCAGTAACAATCCTATGCTTTTCTCTAACATTATAGTACAAAAAGAAACCGATTACAAGTGGTTTTTTGATATTCAATTTTAGATTACTTTATATCTTCCCTACTTTACCATAACTTATTCATTGACATGTAGTTTTCTGCATGCTATTTTTGGCTGGAGGTGATAAATTATGGCAACACGCTCGGAACAAATTTTTATTAATTTGCCTGTAAAAGATTTACAAGCAACCGTCGCTTTTTTCACAGAACTTGGCTACGAATTTAATCCGCAATTCACAGACGAAAATGCTACCCAAATGCTCATCGGAGACAATATTTTCGCCATGCTCTTGAAAGAAGATTTCTTCCAGACTTTCCATAAAGAAGGCATCGCTGACACAACAAAAGCACGCGAAGTCCTCATCACCATCACCCAAGATAGCCGCCAAGCCGTCGACAAACTCGTTGACCGTGCTTTTGAAATTGGCGCCAAACAAGCAGGCGAAACACAAGACTACGACTTCATGTATAGTAGAAGTTTTCTTGATTTAGACAACCATCTATGGGAAATTGCTTATTTAGACGAATCCGCTTTAAAATAATTACAAAAAAAGCCGTTGGAATTCATTTGATTCCAGTGGCTTTTTTAAATTTCCGTATTTTTTTCATAGCCCAATCATAATGGCTCGATGTGCTTGAAATAAAAATAGCTCCAAGCGAAGTTGTATTCGTCCATTTATAATATTTCTTTGTAAATAATTCCTCGTCCGAATGGCCAGCAATTAAAATCATTTCTTTATTATGCGTTTCATCCAGCAATTCTCGCGAACGCGCCAAATCCGTCGTTTGGTACTTCTGCCAAATAACCAAATTCAGTTCCGGTGTCGTTTTCCACGTATAACCTTCTGCCGGCATAAATGGCTTCTCGCCGCTCATGCCAATCCGGTACCAACCAAGCGCCATCCTATGCCATTCATGCAGATGTACTAAAACATCACGAATATTTTTATCCCGGTCCTCAAAAGGAAACGCGAGCTGCTGGGATTCCGTTGGGATAGAGTCAATTAAATCATTCAACTGTTGATATTTTTCTGTACTTTGTTGAAGCAATTCCGCTTTATTCTTTGGTCTAACCATCAAAACATGACCCCTTTCTAACAAATATGTAAGTTTAAATACTCATTTCGTCGCCTTACACGAGGGATTAAAACACCATTTCCCTATAAAATGAAAGATAACACTCAGCAAAGGATGATGGACATGAAAAAAACCGTTATAATTATTATGAGCTTATTAATACTTGCTGGAATCGGATTCGGAGCATATTACTTTAAAAATGCCAACCGCCTAGGAGCAGATGTTTCCTATGTAAAAATTACCAAAGACGGTGAAATGGGCAAAAAAGTAAGCTTCAACTATTCCTATACACTTCCGGCATATGATGAAACTGGTAAAGAAACAGAAGTGACCCTTTCTGCAGACAAAAATTTACGCAAAGGCGCTTATTTAAAACTTTACATTAAAGAAGACAAAGGCGTAACTTCATTTGAAGAAGTCCCAGAAAAAGAAGTTCCCGCTAAAGCAGCTGAAAACCTAAAATAACAACGAAATCTCCTCCTTGCGAGGGGATTTTTTATATCGAAATGTATACCTCTATCTTCCCATTAGTATGATACCACTCAAAATCCGTTCTATACGCACGCTTTAATTCACTATCCCGCGACCAAATCTCCTGCCAAGCTTCCTCCACACCTTTATGATTGGCATTATCGACCTCAAACACCAAGTACTCCCCTGCTGCGATTACCGCGCTGTTCTCTTTATTCCAGTCTTTTGTCCCAACCAATAAATCATAGTCACCCTTATAATCACTTGCATAATTACTATACACCGCAAAAATATCTCCAGCAGGCTTATCTACCATCACTTCACCCCAAAGCTCTGCAATCGGACTAAAATTCTCATTATTTGCACGTATCTTTTTCCCAAAAATTTCTTTATTCTCTTCTAAAATCATTATTTGCCGCCTCCTTTAAAATCATTATAGCGAACAAAACCTGACAACTATCTGTCAACAATTCAAATTAAAATAAAGTTTTTCTACTTCCGCTTTATATTCTTTTTGAAGCGATGCCGGTTCTATAATTTTCACAGCACTTCCAAACATCAATAAAAATGGAATTATCTGCCGCTCCAAATCATAGAGAAAAGTCACACGTACAAAATCTTCCTCAATTTCCATTTCTTCCCACAAAAAATAATCCAATAATTTCCCGAGCTGATTTTTCGGGAATTCTAAGATAATCCGTTCCATTTCCCCAGGCCCATACTTTGTTTCTGCAATTTCCATAATCGCTTTATCGTTTTCTTTCAAAGCAGTTATCCGGGTTAGTTTAAAATGGCGCATCGCTGCTCTTTTGTGGCAATAAGCTTCTAAATACCAACTGCCATCCATTAAATTTAGCTTCTGCGGTGAAATTTCGCGCTCTGTTTCTGCCCCATCCATGGCGATATAACTAATTTCTAGTTGTTTATTAGTTGTAAAAGCTTTTTGGATGTAGGCGATTTTCCGTTTCACTTCTGCTTCGATTTGGCGGCGATGTTGCGTCGCAGAATCAAAGAAAATATGGTTACTTGCCGGTTTTTCTGTTTGCAACAAGGTGATTTTTTCTCGCAAAGTTTCTTGGCTATCATTCAACATAAATTCCGACCGCGCCTCTAACGCTTCAAGCAAAATCTGTTTTTCTGCCTCCGAAAAAGTAAATGTCGCTAATTTATACGTATCAAGCATCGTAAACCCGCCATTTTTGCCCGGCAAAGAAACGACTGGAAATCCCGCGTATAAAAGTGTATCCATATCGCGGTAAATCGTTCGCGTACTTACTTCAAATTTCTCAGCCAGCTCACTTGCCAGCACTTTTCGCTCCAAAATCATGACTAATATCGCTAAAATCCGCTCTAATTTCATCCCAAAACCCCCGCCTTCTTATCGATCAAAAACCCATGCATACGTGATGGATAAAGTTTCCCGCATCATTTTCTTATATTTGCCGGCTGATTGTGATTTCGCTGGAAGCCCTGACGCGTCAACACCTTGGCGCTTCGCTAACATTAACGCACGGTACATATGATAATCACTCGTTACAATCACCGTTTTCGCTAAATTAAATTTCCCCTTACTATATTTAAGATTTTCTTCCGTTCTTGTCGATTTATCTTCCACATTAATCCGACTTCTAGCAATTCCTTGATTAACTAAATATTCTTCCATGACCGACGCTTCCGAGGCACTTTCATCCTCGCCTTGCCCGCCGCTAACAATAACTTTCAACGTAGGATTTTCATTTAAATAAGTCACAGCAGTATCCAATCTTTCCTTTAGTACTGACGACGGTTCTGCCGGATCCCCGTTCACTCGCGCACCTAAAATAAGCACAGTATCCGTATTTTCATTCGGTTTTGCCCTCGTTCCACTAAACATAAATGCCGCTACAATTAACAAATATATAAATCCAATTACGATTAAAATAAGAAAAATTTTTCTAAGGCGTATCATCTAGCTCGTCCTCTCTTTAGTTCTTTAATTATAGTTTAGCAGAAGATTGTAAATAAAAGAGAAAGAAATGATCAAGTTAAGAGAAAATAAGGTAAGATACACAAAAACACCCTCTACTATTACAAAAAAACTCTTAGAAGGTGTTTTCTACATATTTTTTATTATTATAAAATCTTTTTCCTAAATGATTATATCCTGACAAATTATTTTTAAAAATACATTTTCATTACTTACCGTAAATATCTTAGCACAGATTTGTTTATCTACTTCTTCTATTATTACTTTAGTTATTGTGAATTGACTATAATTTAGCTCATAATTATTTATTTTATACATATCGTTATCTAAGCTATAATCAACAACTGTACAATTCTTGAATAATAAAACAATCTGTTCTTCCTCTTCCTCAGTATAATAATAGTCAATTGTTATTTTAAAATCCGTTAGCTGTTCAAAAGTAAGATTGTCTATAATACTATCTGTTAAATCAATATCATAGAATGTATCTTGAATTTTTACTACTCTATCACTAAATCCCAAAACTATCCCTCCTCATTTAGTTAAAATAAAAATGTGTTAAATCGCGTAACTCTTGCTTTGTTGCATTAGATGGAAATTGACCCGTATCATCTAAGTAATTGCCACCTTTATTTTGAACTCGAAAATAAGGTTTTTCATTTGAAGGCAACGCATGAATCCTTACTTTTTCGCCCGAAATAGGATTAGTCAAAATCGTTGCAGGTCCGCTTTTACTTCCACCTTTCTCAATTACTTTTATCCATCCTTGATGTTCTAATTGTGTAATGAATTCAACTGGAGTATAAGTTGCTCCTATTTCCGAAAAATTTTTACCTTTCCATCGAAGTTTTGGAATCTTTATAAACCTATTCTTGTTATTCCACACTTCTAGTTCTCTGTTAGAAATTATCAATTTTTTCCCTCTGTACCTTCCAGCTTTATAGTAAAAAACAAGTGAGGTTAAAATCCCAAAACTCTGCGCCTTACTTATTTCTTGACCAGTTATCGGATCTTTATTTTGCTTCAGTGATTCTAGTGTGGCTTTTAACAGCTCGCCTTCTTC
>NZ_JAASWB010000008.1:0-97850 GCF_014227425.1 Listeria marthii | reverse complement strand
GCTTCTCCGCGCCAATGGTAGTTGGGGGCTTCCCCCTGCGAGAGTAGGTCGCTGCCGGGCAATTTGAAAAAGTCCTAGTTATTTAGGGCTTTTTTTGTTGAAGTGTTTCTTTTGTCAGCTATCTTATTGAATGTTATATTAGGGAAAGACTCTTAATTAGAAGTATATTGTTGTTTTAAACTGGAGGGGTTATTTAGTGGATAATGGTATTTTTATAGTAGCTACTATTTTTGTTGTAAATATTTTGTATGTAACGATTTATACGGTAAGATTATTATTGACGATGAAAGGGTATCGCTATTTAGCTGCGCTTTCTAGTGTCTTTGAAATGATTATTTATGTGGTGGCTCTTAGTTTGGTTTTAGATAATCTCAATAATATTGCCAATGTTTTAGCGTATGCGGTTGGATTTGGTGTAGGGATTATTGTTGGTATGAAAATTGAAGAAAGAATCGCTTTAGGTTATATTACGGTGAATGTTATTACGAAAGAGTACAACTTAGATTTGCCTAATCAAATTCGTGATTTAGGGTATGGTGTCACTAGTTGGCTTGCAAGTGGTCGGGATGGCGAGCGAATGATGCTGGAAATTTTGACGCAAAGGAAGAATGAGCGGAAATTATATAAACAAATTATTGAAATTGATAATGGCGCATTTATTGTTTCGTCAGAGCCTAAGCAAATTCACGGCGGTTTTTGGGTTAAACAAGTTCGGAAATAAAGAGAAGCTTACCTATAATGGTAGCTTCTTTTTTTATTTATTTAGTGAAAATGAGTACATAAAGCTACTAAATACAACAAATATGAGCTAAACACGAACGTTAATAAAACGTAACAATTAAATGTTCGATTTTTCGTTGACATTTATCCTGCCTCTTGTTAGAATGAAGGAGTCGAAAAGAGATTATTAAGGAGTTGATCACGTAATGCCTGCTGTAATTGGTGTCATTATGGGGAGTACCTCAGATTGGGATACAATGAAAAAAGCATGTGATGTGTTAGATGAATTAGAAATAGCTTATGAGAAAAAAGTAGTTTCGGCTCATCGTACACCAGATTTAATGTTTCAATATGCAGAACAAGCGCGGGAACGTGGTTTGAAAATTATTATTGCCGGTGCAGGGGGCGCGGCACATTTGCCAGGTATGGTTGCAGCAAAGACGACTTTGCCTGTTATTGGTGTGCCAATTAAATCAAAAGCGTTGAATGGAATGGATTCTTTGTTATCCATTGTGCAGATGCCCGGTGGTGTTCCGGTAGCGACAGTTGCGATTGGTGAAAGTGGCGCAGTGAATGCTGGACTTCTAGCCGCACAAATTTTATCGATAACGGACGATGCAATTACTAACAGATTACAAAAAAGACGTGCTACACTAGAAGAAACTGTTCTAGAAAGTAGTGATTCTCTTGGATAAAAAATTTTTACTGACAAATAGTACGATTGGTATCATTGGTGGTGGTCAACTTGGACGGATGCTTGCTCTTGCAGCGAAAGCGATGGGGTATCGTATTGTTGTTCTTGATCCTACCGCAGATTGTCCAGCAGCTCAAGTAAGTGATGAGCAAATTATCGCTGACTATGATGATAAAGTGGCTTTACGCGAACTTTCCGAAAAAGCGGATGTAGTGACATATGAATTTGAAAATATTGACTATGAAGCTTTAAAAATGACGCAAAACTTAGTCTCTGTCCCGCAAGGATCGGAATTACTTTCGATTACACAGGATAGAATTTTAGAAAAAGCGTATTTGGAATCTGCCAATATTAATATTGCACCATATGCGGTGATTGTTGAGCAAGAAGAGATCGAAAGTGAAATTAAAAGTATTGGTTATCCTGCGGTTTTAAAAACGGCACAAGGTGGCTATGATGGGAAAGGGCAGGTTGTCCTTCATGATGCAAGTGATATTGAAAATGCAGCGAGATTGTTGCGCTATGGTTCTTGTGTATTAGAAGCTTGGATTCCATTTGAAAAAGAGATTTCTGTGGTTGTTGCTCGTAATTTAGATGGGCAAATTGAAACTTTTCCGGTTGCTGAAAATGTGCATGTTAATAATATCTTGCATACATCGACAGCTCCGGCAAATGTTGCGGAAGATGTACATGAAGAAGCGGAAGAAATTGCGAGAAAATTAGCGGATGTCCTTCAATTATGTGGCGTTCTAGCAGTAGAAATGTTTGTGACAAGCTCTGGTGCGATTTATGTCAATGAGCTTGCTCCAAGACCACACAATTCCGGACACTTTACGATTGAAGCATGTTCGATTTCGCAGTTTACGCAGCATATTCGGGCGATTGTTGGTTTGCCATTAGTGAAACCCGAACTATTGAAACCAGCTGTGATGATTAATATTTTAGGCCAACATGTGGATGCTGTGAATGAGCAAATGGCTGATTATCCTAAATGGTTCGTACATTATTATGGTAAAAAAGAAGCGAAAATTAATCGCAAAATGGGTCATGTTACTGTTTTGACGAATAATCCGACTGCGGTATTAGAAGATTTAGAAGAAACGCAAATTTGGAAGTAACTGGAGGAATTTAAAAGGATGTTAGAACGTTATACGCGTAAAGAGATGGGCAACATTTGGACAGAACAAAATCGTTACCAGGCTTGGCTAGAAGTGGAAATTTTGGCTTGTGAAGCATGGGCTGAGCTTGGTGATATTCCGAAAGAGGACGTTGCGAAAATTCGTGCTAATGCGAAGTTTGATGTGGATCGTATTCATGAGATTGAATTAGAAACAAGACATGATGTTGTGGCGTTTACACGTTCGGTTTCTGAATCGCTTGGTGCGGAACGTAAATGGGTTCATTATGGCCTAACTTCAACAGACGTAGTGGATACAGCTAATTCTTATTTACTAAAACAAGCCAATGAGATTTTACGGAAAGATTTGGAAAATTTCATTGCGATTATTGGCGAAAAAGCGAAAGAACATAAATATACGGTAACGATGGGACGTACGCACGGGGTTCATGCGGAGCCTACTACTTTTGGTCTGAAATTGGCTTTATGGTATGAGGAAATGAAACGTAACTTAGAGCGCTTTAATTTTGCGGCTGACGGCGTGGAATTCGGGAAAATTTCTGGTGCGGTTGGGACTTATGCGAACATTGATCCTTTTGTAGAAGCCTATGTATGTGAAAAATTAGGGACAACTCCAGCACCGATTTCTACGCAAACATTGCAACGGGACCGTCATGCGGAATACCTTGCAACGCTTGCTTTAATTGCAACTTCTGTAGAAAAATTTGCGGTAGAAGTGCGCGCTCTGCAAAAAAGTGAAGTACGCGAAGTAGAAGAATTCTTTGCAAAAGGGCAAAAAGGTTCTTCTGCTATGCCGCACAAACGTAATCCAATTGGTTCGGAAAATGTTACTGGACTTGCGCGTGTTATTCGCGGACACATGGTTACAGCTTATGAAAATGTGCCGCTTTGGCATGAACGTGATATTTCTCATAGTTCAGCGGAACGAATTATTTTACCAGATTCGACTATTTTACTTGATTATATTTTGAATCGTTTTGGTAATATTGTGAAAAACTTGACGGTATTCCCGGAAAATATGAAACGCAATATGGACAGAACACTGGGACTTATTTATTCACAGCGTGTGTTACTTGCGCTTATTGATAAAGGTTTAGCTCGTGAGGCGGCGTATGATGTTGTGCAACCAAGAGCGATGGAAGCTTGGGAAAACCAAGTGCCATTCCGTGAATTAGTAGAACAAGATGCAACTATAACTGAAAATCTATCTGCGGAAGAAATTGCAGATTGCTTTGATTACAACTATCACCTGAAGAATGTCGACTTAATTTTTGATCGTTTAGGATTATAATTACGGGCAGAATACAACCTAACCTCTTTGATATTTATTTTTTCAAAGAGGTTAAGTACTTTATAAGGAGATAAATTATCGTGACTAATGAACTGGTTTATGAAGGTAAGGCAAAACGACTTTTTAAAACAGAAGAAAATGGGGTCCTTCGTGTCGCTTATAAAGATGATGCGACTGCGCTAAATGGAGTACGAAAGGAATCTTTTTCTGGTAAGGGTGAGCTTAATAACCAAATTACATCGCTTATTTTTTCTCGTTTGGCGGAAGAAGGGATCCGGAGTCATTTTATTCGGGCGATTTCGGAAACGGAGCAATTGGTGAAAGAGGTATCAATTATTCCGCTTGAAGTGGTTGTTCGGAATGTGATGGCTGGGAGTCTTGCGAAACGCCTTGGAAAAGAGGAGGGTGAAGTAATTCCGCGTGCGATTGTGGAATTCTATTATAAAGATGATGCGTTAGATGATCCGTTTATTAATGATGACCACGTGCTTTATTTAGATATTGCGACAACAAGTGAGATGGAAAAAATTCGTGATGCAGCTCGTTTGATTAATGAGGTATTGAAAAAATTATTTAATCAAATGAATATTACCCTGATTGATTTTAAATTAGAATTTGGTCGTGATGCGGTTGGATCCATTTTGCTGGCGGATGAAATTTCTCCAGATACATGCAGACTTTGGGACAAAGAAACAAATCAGAAGCTCGATAAGGATGTCTTTCGTCGGAATATTGGCAATTTAACAGATGTGTATACAGAAGTATTGAATAGATTAAAGCAAGTTCAAAACTAGGAGGCCACAAAATGTATAATGTCAAAGTTTATGTCACTTTAAAGAAAAGCGTATTAGATCCACAAGGGGTTGCAGTAAAAGATGCAGCGAAAAGCATGGGTTACGAAGAAGTAGAAGATGTTCGTATTGGTAAGTTTATGGAACTTAAGGTAGTGAAATCAGAAAGAGATATTCATGAAGTATTAAATGAAATGTGCGACAAACTGTTAACAAATCCGGTGATGGAAGATTACCGATATGAAATTGAGGAGGCGTAAACGATGAAATTTGCTGTCATTCAGTTCCCAGGTTCTAATTGTGATCTTGATATGCTACATGCGATTCGCGATTCTCTTGGCGAGGAGGCGGAATATGTATGGCATGCGGAGACAAGTCTTGCAGGCTTTGACGCAGTATTACTTCCAGGTGGATTTTCTTACGGAGATTACTTGCGAACTGGTGCGATTGCGAAATTTTCAAGTATTATGCCAGAAGTTTTGCGTTTTGCTGAAATTGGAAAACCAGTGCTTGGTGTGTGTAACGGATTCCAAATTTTAACGGAAATTGGTTTGCTGCCAGGTGCTTTAATTAGAAATAATAATTTGCATTTTATTTGTAAAACGGTGCCGCTTCGGGTGGCGAATGCGGATACGATGTTTACAGGGCTTTATGAAGAAGGCGAAATTATCCAAGTACCGGTCGCTCATGGGGAAGGTAATTATTACTGTGATGACGAAACACTTTTGAGCTTGCAAGAAAAGAATCAAATTGTTTTTACATATGATAGTGTAAATCCAAATGGAAGTCGTGCGGATATTGCTGGTATTGTGAATGAACGTGGGAATGTGCTTGGAATGATGCCCCATCCGGAACGCGCTGTTGAAGAAATTATTGGCGGGACAGATGGATTAAGACTTTTTGAGTCGGTTGTAAAAGCTTGGAAGGAGGAACAAGTAAATGCCTAACATGGAGCCAACGACACAACAAATTAAAGAACAAAAGATTTATCAAGAAATGGGTTTAACTGATAGTGAATATGAGCTTGTTTGTTCGATTCTTGGACGCGAGCCTAATTATACAGAAACAGGACTTTTCTCCGTTATGTGGTCCGAACATTGTAGTTATAAAAATTCTAAACCAGTGCTTCGAAAATTTCCTACTGAAGGAAAGCAAGTATTGCAAGGTCCGGGTGAAGGTGCTGGGATTGTTGATATTGGCGATGGTTTAGGTGTTGCTTTTAAAGTCGAAAGTCATAATCATCCATCCTACGTAGAGCCTTATCAAGGAGCAGCAACTGGGGTTGGCGGAATTATTCGCGACGTGTTTTCGATGGGGGCTAGACCGATTGCAATGCTTAATTCGCTTCGTTTTGGTGAGCTAGATACACCTCATGCGAAATACTTGGTGAGCGAAGTAGTTGCTGGGATTGCTGGATATGGTAATTCGATTGGGATTCCAACAGTTGGCGGCGAAATCCAATTTGATCCTTGTTATACGAAAAATCCGTTAGTCAATGCGATGTGCGTTGGTTTAATTGAAGCAAAAGATATTCAAAAAGGACAAGCGAAAGGAATTGGCAACCCGGTGATGTACGTTGGTGCTAAAACTGGTCGTGACGGGATTCATGGTGCCACTTTTGCTTCTGTAGAGTTTAGCGAAGAAGGGGAACAACAGCGTTCTGCCGTGCAAGTGGGCGATCCTTTTATGGAGAAATTGTTGCTTGAAGCTTGTTTAGATGTGATTCGTGATCATTCGGATATTTTAGTTGGGATTCAAGATATGGGGGCTGCTGGTCTCGTAAGCTCGAGTTCGGAAATGGCGTCAAAAGCTGGTGCTGGACTAGAATTAATTATGGATGATGTGCCGCAGCGTGAATTAAATATGACACCGTATGAAATGCTACTTTCCGAATCTCAAGAACGGATGCTTTTATGCGTGAAAAAAGGACATGTGGAAGAAATCCAAGCGCTATTTGAACGTTATGGTTTAGAGGCTGTTGTGATTGGTCAAGTAACAGATGATAAAATGTACAAAATTATTCATCACGGGGAAGTAGTGGCGAACGTTCCTGTTGACGCGCTTGCGGAAGATGCGCCGGTTTATCATAAACCTTCGAAAGAGCCAGCTCGTTATCAGGCTTTCCAAGAAGAGGAAGCTTTTGTACCAGTTATGGAGGATGTGGTCGAGGTTTGGAAGGAACTGCTTGCTCAGCCGACAATTGCTAGTAAACGACATATTTATGAGCAATATGATTACCAAGTGCGGACGGATACAGCGGTTGTGCCTGGCTCGGATGCGGCGATTGTGCGTGTGCGCGGAACGGAGAAAGCGATTGCGATGACGACAGATTGTAACTCGCGCTATTTGTATCTTGATCCAGAAGTGGGCGGATCGATAGCGGTTGCGGAAGCGGCGCGCAATATCGTATGTTCTGGCGGGAAACCACTGGCGATTACAGATGGACTTAATTTTGGCAATCCAGAAAAGCCAGAAATCTTTTGGGAAATTGAAAAAGCGGCAGATGGGATTAGCGCAGCATGTTTAGAGCTTGATACGCCTGTCATTTCTGGAAATGTGTCGCTTTATAATGAAACAGATGGTACGGGAATTTATCCAACACCTGTTATAGGGATGGTTGGTTTAGTAGAAGACTTGGCGCACATTACTACGCAAGATTTTAAAGCTAGCGGTGACGTGATTTTCTTAATTGGTGAAACAAAAGCCGAATATAGTGGTTCGGAATTGCAGAAAATTCAACAAGGAAAAATTAGCGGACGCGCACCAGAATTAGATTTGGCGACAGAGAAAAAATACCAACAATTACTTTTGACAGCGATTCGCGAAGGTTTAGTTGCTTCTAGTCACGATTTAGCAGAAGGTGGATTTGGTGTTGCACTTGCGGAAGCGACTTTTAAAGTGGGACTTGGTGCAGATGTAGAAGTACCATTTGCTTTAAATCAGCTTTTCAGTGAGTCACAATCGCGTTTCTTAGTATCGGTAAAACCAGAAAATGAAGCAGCTTTTGCGCAATTAATGGAACTAGAAAAAGTATATCGACTTGGCGTAGTAACTGCGGATGACGAGATTCGTGTGAAACATAAAGAAGAAATAGTAACAGCGAAAACAACGGAATTACGATCCATTTGGGAAGGGGCTATTCCATGCTTGCTGAAGTAAAAGGACTTAATGAAGAATGTGGTATTTTTGGTATTTGGGATCATCCTAATGCAGCGGAAATCACCTATTATGGGTTGCATAGTTTACAACATCGCGGTCAAGAAGGGGCCGGAATTGTTTCAACAGACGGAGAAACGCTAAAAGGTCACCGGAATCTTGGACTTTTAGCAGATGTATTTAAGCACGGTGAACTAGACGATTTAAAAGGTAAAGCAGCAATTGGCCATGTTCGTTATGCGACAGCTGGTCAAAAAAACTTAGGCAATGTACAACCATTTTTATTTCACTTTCATAGTTCTTCTTTGGCACTTGCGCATAACGGGAATTTGGTTAATGCGAAAAGTTTACGCCGTGAATTAGAAGAAGAAGGCGCTATTTTTCAAACGAGTTCAGACACGGAAGTATTGGCGCATTTAATTAAACGTAGCCACACGGATGATTTTGTTGAGGATTTAAAAGTGGCTTTAAATAAGGTCAAAGGTGGCTTTGCGTACATGCTTTTGACGGAAGATACGATGTACGCGGCGCTTGATCCGAATGGTTTTAGACCACTTTCGATTGGTCGGATTGGTGACTCTTATGTAGTCGCTTCGGAAACGTGTGCTTTTGAAACGGTCGGCGCTGAATTTGTCCGTGATGTGGAACCAGGCGAACTGATTATTATTAATAATGATGGACTTCGAATTGAAAAATTCACGGAAAATGTGAAGCATTCGATTTGCAGTATGGAATATATTTATTTTGCTAGACCAGACTCTAATATTGCTGGGATTAACGTTCACTCAGCTAGAAAACGTTCTGGGAAAAGGCTGGCGAAAGAAGCATTTATTGATGCCGATGTTGTTACAGGTGTGCCAGATTCGAGTATTTCTGCGGCGATTGGTTATGCGGAAGAAGCGGGACTTCCTTACGAACTTGGCCTCATCAAAAATAGATATGTGGCAAGAACTTTTATTCAACCATCACAGGAGCTCCGGGAGCAAGGTGTTAGAATGAAGCTTTCTGCGGTGCGTGGGGTTGTGGAAGGCAAGCGGGTTGTCATGATTGATGATTCGATTGTGCGCGGGACGACGAGTAAACGGATTGTGCAACTTTTGCGGGAAGCGGGAGCAGCGGAAGTTCATGTGAGAATTGCTTCACCACCCCTTGCATACCCTTGTTTTTACGGTATCGATATTCAAACGCGAAATGAATTAATCGCATCTAATTATTCTGTCGATGAAATTTGCCGGATTATTGGCGCTGATTCTTTAGAGTATTTGAGTGAAGAAGGCTTGGTGGATTCGATTGGTAGACCATATCCGAATGAACCTTATGGGGGACTTTGTATGGCATATTTCAATGGCGATTATCCAACCCCTTTATACGATTATGAAGCGGAATATTTAGCGAGCTTAGAAGCAGAAAAATAATGAGGAGTGACAAATCGAATGGCAGAAAATGCATATAGTAAAGCAGGCGTAGATGTAGAAGCTGGCTATCAAGTAGTGGAACGCATCAAAAAACATGTGGCTAGAACAGAACGAATGGGCGCGATGGGAGCGCTTGGTTCTTTTGGCGGAATGTTTGATTTAAGTAGCTTGAAATTAAAAGAGCCTGTCCTTGTTTCTGGTACAGATGGTGTTGGGACGAAATTACTTTTGGCTATTGAAGCAGATAAGCATGATACTATCGGGATTGACTGCGTGGCAATGTGCGTGAATGACATTTTAGCTCAAGGTGCCGAACCATTATTTTTCTTAGATTATATTGCAACAGGGAAGACAGATCCTGTTAAAATGGAACAAATTGTGAAAGGTGTGGCTGATGGTTGTGAACAAGCTGGCGCGGCTTTAATTGGTGGCGAAACAGCGGAAATGCCAGATATGTACGGCGCGGATGATTATGACTTAGCTGGTTTTACTGTAGGTGCTGTTGAGAAACAAAAACTGATTACAGAAGGCGCGGTTAAAGCAGGGGATACGCTAATCGGCATTCCTTCCAGCGGGATTCATAGTAATGGTTATTCGCTCGTTCGGAAAATTTTCTTTAAAGATAACGATTTTGCTTTAGATGCGGAACTGGCTGAATTAGAAGTGCCACTTGCAGAAGAGTTGCTTAAACCGACACGCATTTATGTGAAACCTGTTTTAGAAGTACTAAAGCAAGTTGACGTTCATGGGATTACGCATGTGACTGGTGGTGGGTTTGTCGAGAACTTGCCACGGATGTTAACAGAAGATTTAGCTGTGAAAGTGGAGCTTGGATCATGGCCGGTGTTGCCGATTTTTGATGTTATGAAGAAATATGGTCAATTACAGGAACTTGAAATGTATGAAATTTTCAATATGGGTATTGGCATGGTGCTCGCAGTTGCGAAAGCGGATGTCGAAAAAACCTTGGAAGTACTCGTCCAAAACGGCGAAGCGGCTTACGTTATTGGTGAAGTTACGACACGTGAAAGCGAAGCGGTTATTTTCGCGGGAGGCCAAAAAGGATGAACATAGCCATTTTTGCTTCTGGTAACGGTTCGAATTTTCAGGCTTTAGTAGATGACGAGATCATTAAGCCACACGTGAAATTACTTGTGTGTGATAAAGCTAATGCGTATGTTTTAGAACGTGCGAACAATCATCAAATTCCGGTTTTCCTTTTTGAAGCGAAAAATTATTCGGATAAGGAAGCTTTTGAAACGGAAATTTTATTAGAGCTGCGTGGCTTGGAAATTGATTTATTAGTGCTAGCGGGGTATATGCGCTTGATTGGGCCAACGTTACTTGCAGAATTTCCAGAGCAAATCGTTAACTTGCATCCGTCGTTACTACCCGATTTTAAAGGGAAAGATGCGATTGGACAGGCGATTCAGGCGAATGTTTCTGAAACGGGAGTTACCGCGCATTTTGTGGATGCTGGAATGGACACCGGGCCGATGATTGATCAGGTGAAAGTAGCGATTGAAACAACAGAAACTGTAGAAACTTTAGCTGAAAAAATTCATCAAGTAGAACATATTTTTTATCCAAAAGTGATTCGAGGATTAATTCAAAATGGAGGGAACGATTAATTATCATGAAAAGAGCGCTTATTAGTGTGTCAGATAAAAAGGGCATCGTGCCATTTGCAGAACAATTAGTAGAACTTGGTGTAGAAATTATTTCAACTGGTGGAACAAAAGCGGCATTTGAACAAGCTGGTGTACCAGTGACGGGGATTGAAGCTGTAACTGAATTTCCTGAAATGCTTGATGGCCGAGTGAAAACACTTCATCCAGCGATTCATGGCGGATTGCTTGCGAGACGTGATACAGCGGAACATATGGAAGCTATTGCCGAACATGACATCCAGCCGATTGATTTAGTGATTGTTAATTTGTATCCTTTCCAAGAAACGATTCAGAAACCTGGTGTTACTTTAGAAGAAGCGATTGAAAATATTGATATTGGCGGACCTTCGATGTTGCGTTCGGCTGCGAAAAATTACGCGGCTGTGACTGTTGTGGTTGATACGGCGGATTACGATACCATTTTGACAGAGTTAAAAGAACACGGCGCAACTACTTTTGAAACGAGACAACGCCTTGCAGCAAAAGTATTTCGGCACACAGCGGCATATGATGCGTTAATAGCTGAATACTTAACGGGCATTACTGGAGAAGCTTTCCCAGAAAAAGTAACGTTCACTTACAATCGAAAACAAGTCTTGCGTTACGGTGAGAATCCTCATCAAGATGCAGCTTTTTATACAGAACCTCGCGCCGTGGAAAACTCGATTAGTGCTGCTAAACAGTTGCATGGTAAAGAGTTATCCTACAACAATATTCGCGATGCAGATGCGGCACTTAAAATCGCAAGTGAGTTTACAGAGCCCGTTGCAGTTGCAGTAAAACATATGAATCCATGCGGTGTTGGTGTTGGCGAAAATATAGAAGAAGCTTATTTGAAAGCTTATGAAGCAGATGAAACGTCCATTTTTGGCGGTATTGTTGCTTTAAATAAAGAAGTTGACGCGAAAACAGCCGAGCATATGAGCAAAATTTTCTTAGAGATTATCATTGCACCAAGTTTTTCTGAAGAAGCTTTTGCCATTTTAGCGAAAAAGAAAAATATTCGCTTGTTAACCGTTCCATTTGCTGGTGCTGTTTCAGGGTTTGAGAAAACGTCTGTTAATGGTGGGCTGCTTATCCAAGCGAACGATTCGGTTGTAGAAGATACGGCAAGCTATGAAGTAGTAACCGAGAAACAGCCAACCGAAGCTGAAATGAAAGCACTTCTTGCACAGTGGAAAATTGTGAAGCATGTAAAATCGAATGCAATTGTGGTTGGTTCGGATAAACAGACACTTGGAATTGGTGCTGGACAAATGAATCGAATTGGTTCGGCTTTAATTGCCATCGAACAAGCTGGTGAAAAAGCGAAAGGCGCAGTCCTTGCATCAGATGCCTTTTTCCCAATGGATGATACGGTCGAGGCTGCTGCAAAAGCAGGAATTACAGCGATTATTCAACCAGGTGGCTCGATCAAAGACAAAGAATCAATTGCGATGGCCGATAAGTATGGTATTTCGATGGTTCTAACGCATGTACGACACTTCAAACATTAATCCTCATAAAAAGGACGTGTAATTAAATGAACTTATTAGTAGTTGGCGGCGGTGGTAGAGAACACGCCATTAGCAAAAAATTATTAGAATCAAACGAGGTTGAAAACGTATATTGCGCTCCGGGAAATGACGGAATGCGTCTAGACGGTATTCAATTAGTTGCTATTTCTGAAACGGATAAAGCTGGCTTAATTGATTTTGCTAAAAAAGCAGACATCGATTTTGTAATTGTTGGACCAGAAATACCACTTTTAGAAGGTGTGGTTGATGCTCTAGAAGAAGCTGGAATCAAAGCGTTCGGGCCAAAAGCTAGCGCTGCGCTCATTGAAGGTAGCAAAGATTTCGCGAAACAATTCATGGAGAAATATGCGATTCCAACTGCGGCATCGAAAACGTTCACTGATTATGATGAAGCTAAAGCATATTTGGATAAGCGCGGTGTGCCGATTGTGATTAAAGCAGATGGGCTAGCAGCTGGAAAAGGTGTTACAGTAGCACTAGAAATGGAAGAAGCAGTTCTTGCGTTAAAAGATATGCTACTCGAAGAAAAATTCGGTGATGCTTCTCTTAAAGTTGTTATCGAGGACTTTTTAGCAGGAGAAGAGTTTTCCTTGATGGCTTTTGTAAACGGGGAAGAAGTTTACCCAATGGCGATTGCGCAAGATCACAAACGTGCATACGAGGGTGATAAAGGACCGAATACTGGTGGGATGGGTGCTTATTCACCGGTACCACATATTTCTGAAGCAGTTGTGGAGGAAGCTGTCCAAACAATTCTTCGCCCGGCTGCTAAAGGAATGGTGGACGAAGGTCGTTATTTCCGCGGTATTCTTTACGCAGGACTTATCTTAACCGAAGAGGGACCAAAAGTAATTGAATTTAACGCACGATTCGGTGATCCAGAAACGCAGGTGGTCTTACCGCGTTTAGAAAGTGATTTTGCAGCCTTGATTGCAGCTTTACTTCATAACGAAAAACCCGATGTCCGTTTTAAAAAAGCGGGAATTACGCTCGGTGTTGTCTTAGCAAGCACCGGCTATCCAGCACATTATGATAAAGGGAATAAGTTAACTGGGCTGAATGATATTGTGGACGATGTAGCTGTTTATCATGCTGGAACTAAACAAGATGAAGCGGGAGAATTTGTTTCGAATGGCGGCCGCGTTTTACTACTCGCAAAAGAGGCGGAAACGATGAGTGACGCGCGCACGTTACTTTACCCAGAAATGCAAAAACTAGATAATCCGAACTTCTTTTATCGAATGGATATTGGCACAAAAGCAGAATAATAAAAAAGTACTATCTCTGGATAAAATGCGGAGATGGTACTTTTTTTGTTCATTTAGTGAAGAGAAACGTTTGTGTTTTACGCGTTGGTACGTTAAAATATGAAAGTAGGATATATGAGATTATTTGGAGGTAAAGATATGCAAATAGAGAAGTTGCGTGGACAAGGATTGGATGAATTCTTCCAAGGGATTTTAACGCTCGAGAATTTAGAAGAATGTTATGCTTTTTTTGATGATGTATGTACAGTGAATGAAATACAGTCCATGGCTCAACGTTTCCAAGTAGCAAAAATGCTTCATGATGGAAAAACATACAATGTGATTGAATCAGAAACTGGTGCAAGTACAGCAACCATTTCACGTGTAAAACGTTCGCTTCATTACGGCAATGATATGTATGATGTTGTATTTTCAAGAATGACAAAGCCGGAATAAGATTGGTAGGGATGGAAGTTGAAAAAATTTAATAGTAAAACCTATCAGATTGTGATCATTTCTATTCTTGCACTTGCAGTTATTTACTTTGTGATTAATATGATTTCCACTGGCACCGGGCTTGATTTTTCTTTACTTTGGCACTGGATCTTTATCATTTGTTTTATTTTTACGACACTGGTAAACGTAAAAGAAAAACGAGCGATTGGTACGGCAATTGGCCTCAGTGGAATTTTGATTTGTGTAACAAGCATTGTCTTGATGGCAATATAAAAAAAGCAATTCGCTGAAATTTAGCGGATTGCTTTTTTCGTTAAAAGAGGAACTTGATTAAACCAGTTGCTGAAAGAAAGACAAAAATAATCGCGATTGGCGCAATATATTTAATAAGAAAGAGCCAAATAATAAATGCCTTTTTGCCAAAATGGCTGCTCGCTGTAAATTCTTTTAACAATAATTCACGTGGTAGCCGGTAACCAACAAAAATGGCGATAAACAAAGCACCAACTGGTAAAATAATATTCGATACAAGAAAGTCTGCGGCATCAAAAATGCTTAATCCGAAAATCTGAACATCGCTCCAAACGCCGAAACTTAGCGCACTCGGAATCGCTAGGATAACAATGACAAGCCCCATCCAAAAACTCGCTTTTTTACGACTCATACCCGCATTCATCAGCGGCGCAACAGTCGCTTCTAGCATCGAGAAACTAGATGTTAATGCAGCGAATAAAAACAAAATCAAGAAAATAATAAAGAATAATATCCCAAATGGTAACTGATTAAAAATCGATGGTAAAATAACAAACAGCAACCCAGGTCCCGCATCCGGCGTAATATGAAACGAAAACGCAGCTGGGAAAATTGCTAAGCCAGCAAGAAGTGAAACAAACACATTCATAAGCGAAACGGAAATCGCGGACTGCGGTAAACTAACCGAACGATTCAAATAAGAACTATACGTCACCATCACTGAAATCCCAACACTAAGTGAGAAAAACGCCTGACCAAGCGTAATCAGAACTGTTTGAGCAGTAAAATGACTAAAATCTGGTCGTAAGAAAAATGTGACGCCTTCCATCGCACCAGGAAGCGTCAAGGACCTGATGATTAAAACAATAAATAAAATAAATAGGGCTGGCATCATAAACTTGCTCATTTTTTCTATCCCACTAACAACCCCACGACTAATAACTAGGACGTTCAGCAAAATAAAGAAAATCGTCGCGCCCACTGATATCCATGGATTAGCAGTCGTCACTTGGAAATCATGAAGCAAACTCGCTTGATTTTCCCCAGCAATTCCACCAACAAGCGTTTTTATTAAATAAGTGATAATCCAACCACCAACTACGCTGTAAAATGAAAACAAAATACTCGCGCCAACTACGCCTAATTTTCCAAGTAAATTCCATTTTGTTCCGGGAGCGAGTGTTTTATATGATTGAACCGCATCGCCGCCAGAACCTCGACCAATTACAAATTCTGCAATTAAAAGTGGCATCACAACAACAAGTGTTAAAATTAAAAACAATAAGAAAAATGCGCCACCTCCCGCAGTTGCAGCCACATAAGGCAGTTTCCAAATCGCACCAATTCCTATTGCGGACCCAGCGGATGCTAAAATAAATCCGATTTTTGAGCCCCATTCTTCTCTGTTTTCTTGCATAATATCCCCATTTCCTTTTTTCTCTGTAAGTACTCAGAAGTTAACATAAAATCAAATTTTCCCCATCATACCATAAAATAAAAGCTATCCCAACAACAACTGCTAAAAAAAGCTTAAAAAAAGTTAAAAATTTTGGTCGTAAGGGTGCGATGAAATGTAACTAATGCTATAATAAGATATCCCATTATAGAGACTTGGAGGAGCAAATGAAGCATTTATTCAAGTTAGACCCAGCAAAGAATTTACCGACGAATGACCTCACGAAGCTCATCCATTCTGGAACCGATGGATTTATCATTGGTGGGACAGATAATGTGCAAATCGAAGCAGTCCAAAACCTGTATGAATTATTAGCAGAAACGGACTTACCGATTTTTCTCGAAGTAAGTGATGAAGTCATGATTTTACCTGAAGCAGAACATTTTTTAATTCCTGTTGTGTTAAATACGGAAAATAGTCAGTGGACACACGGCTTACACAAGGAGCTAATCAAAGAAGTAGGCGATTTTATTCCTTGGAAGAGAGTCACATCAGAAGGTTATGTTATTTTAAATAAAGACGCCAAAGTGGCCCATTTAACGGAAGCTAAGACGGATTTAACCGATGAAGATATTGTTGCATATGCGCGTTTAGCAGAGAATATATTTCGTCTGCCGATTTTTTATGTTGAATATAGCGGCATGTACGGGGATCCGGAAGTCGCAAGGAAAGTAAGTGCAGTCTTAGGCGATACAAAATTTTGGTATGGCGGCGGAATTCGTTCCAAAGAACAAGCAGCTGAAATGGCGAAATACGCGGATACGATTATTGTCGGCAACATTATTTATGAAGATTTAGAAAAAGCACTCGAAACCGCCAGTATTTTTACAAAGAAAACGGTTTGATTATAAAGTGTAGTATGATAAAATAAGAACAAATGTTTGTATGGTGGTGTATAGGAGAATGCAATTGAATGCAAAAGAATTAGTTGACGGATTAAATCCAGAACAACGTAGAGCAGTAGAAAGTACAGAAGGACCTTTATTAATTATGGCTGGCGCCGGGAGTGGGAAAACACGTGTTTTAACGCACCGGATAGCTTATTTAGTGCGAGAACGTGGCGTGAATCCTTATAATATTTTAGCGATTACGTTTACGAACAAAGCAGCTCGTGAAATGAAGTCACGGATTGGCAATTTAATGGGCGGAGAAGCGGAATCTATCTGGATTTCCACATTCCACTCGATGTGCGTAAGGATTTTACGTCGTGATATTGACCGGATTGGTTATGAACGTAATTTCACCATTTTAGATGGCGGCGATCAATTATCGGTTATTAAAGGCATTCTTAAAGAAAAAAATGTCGATCCGAAGAAGTTTGAGCCACGAGGTATTTTGGCTTCGATTAGTAATGCCAAGAACGAACTTATTTCTGCGAGTGAATACATCAAAGAAGCAAGTGGTTTCTATGACAAAATGGTCGGCGAAGTCTATGAAAAATATGAAAAGAAACTCAAAAAGAACCAAGCGCTCGATTTTGACGATTTAATCATGGTGACGATTCAATTATTTGAACGTGTACCAGATGTTTTAGAATATTATCAGCGCAAGTTTCAGTACATTCACGTGGATGAGTACCAAGATACCAACCACGCGCAATATTTACTTGTAAAACAACTTGCCTCTCGATTTAAAAATTTATGTGTCGTAGGTGACTCGGATCAATCTATTTATGGTTGGCGCGGGGCGGACATTAGTAATATTATGTCCTTCGAAAAAGATTACCCAAATGCCAAAACGATTTTACTGGAAGAGAATTACCGTTCGACCAAACGTATTTTAGAAGCGGCGAACCGTGTTATCGAAAACAATGGTAATCGTAAACCAAAAAATCTTTGGACTAGCAATGCAGAAGGTAAAAAGATTTTTTACCATAAAGCACTTACGGAAAAAGAAGAAGCGGCTTACGTTGTTATGAAAATTCAAGAAGAAGTAAATAATTCTAGTCGTCCACTTTCTGACTTTGCGATTCTTTATAGAACTAACGCCCAGTCTCGTGTAATGGAAGAATATTTCATGAAGTCGAATATGGCTTACACGATGGTCGGCGGCACGAAGTTCTATGACAGAAAAGAAATTAAAGACATTTTAGCGTATTTACGTTTGATTAGTAATAACGAAGATGATATTAGTTTGACACGTATCATTAACGTACCAAAACGCGGCGTTGGACCAGGCACATTAGACAAGTTAAATAATGTTGCCACAACGTATGATTTGAGCTTATTTGAAGTGCTTAACCGTATCGAATTAGCGGGCATTTCCCCTAAAATAAGCAAGGATTTAGTTGCGTTTCATGATTTGGTTCGTGGTTTCACGCAAATGCAAGATTTCTTATCTGTAACGGAACTCGTAGAAGAAATCCTTGAAAAAACAGGCTACCGTGCGATGTTGAAAAATGAGCGTACCATCGAAGCGCAAACACGTCTAGAAAATATCGATGAGTTTTTATCCGTAACGCAAAACTTTGAAAAGGAAAACGACGATAAAACGTTGATTGCCTTTTTAACAGACTTAGCACTTGTTGCGGACGTAGATAAACTAGAAGAAGATAATGAAGAACAAAACGGGGCTGTCACACTGATGACACTTCACTCTGCCAAAGGACTAGAATTTCCGGTTGTCTTTTTAGTTGGGATGGAAGAAGGGATTTTCCCACATTCCAGAGCGATTTATGAAGAGGACGAAATGGAAGAGGAACGCCGTCTTGCCTATGTTGGCATCACGAGAGCGGAAGAAGAACTTTTCCTAACGAGCGCATATTCACGGATGCTTTACGGTCGCCCGTCATCCAACCAAGAATCTCGTTTTATCGGAGAAATCCCACGCGACTTACTAGAATTAGGAAACGAAAATAAAATAAAAGCAGACAAACCTTATGCCAGACCACGGATGCCGCAAAAAGCAACTACTGCATATAAATCCTCAGGAGCAGAAACGCTTGGCTGGACAGTTGGCGATAAAGCGAGTCATAAAAAATGGGGCGTAGGAACAGTCGTAAGCGTCAAAGGTGAAGGTAGCGGAATGGAACTTGATATTGCATTCCCAAGCCCAACTGGCGTCAAACGATTGCTCGCAGAATTTGCGCCAATTGAAAAAGTATAAATTTGGAAAAAGCAGGTGAAGAATGATGGCTGATAAAAAACGGTATGAAGAACTAATCAACATACTTGATCAATACAGCTATGATTATTATGTAATTGATAATCCAACAGTAGAAGATGCCGAATACGATCAAAAGATGCAAGAATTACTTAAAATAGAAGAAGCGCATCCCGAATGGGTTACACCTGAGTCTCCGTCGAAACGAGTAGGTGGAGAAGTTTTAGATGGCTTTACTAAAGTAGCACATGACACGCCGATGTTAAGTCTTGGCAATGCTTTTAACCGAGAAGATTTGGCTGATTTTGACCGCCGAATTCGCGATAAAGTTGGCGATGATATTGCTTATATGTGCGAACTGAAAATTGACGGACTAGCAGTATCCCTTCAATACGAAAAAGGTAAATACAAACAAGGGGCTACCCGTGGTGACGGAACTATTGGCGAAGACATTACGGCTAACTTGCGTACGATTCGCTCCATCCCAATGAAACTTCACAAAGATTATTCCATTGAAGTTCGCGGTGAAGCTTTCATGCCAAAACGTTCTTTCCAAAAATTAAATGAAATCCGCGAAGAAGAAGGCCAGATGCTATTTGCGAATCCGCGAAATGCAGCGGCTGGGTCACTTCGCCAATTAGATACAAAAATCGCCGCATCAAGAAACCTCGATATCTTCCTTTATGCCGTAGCTGATTTTGGCGAAATGGGCGTTACCACCCATAGTGAAGGCCTAGATATGCTTGAAACACTAGGGCTTAAAGTCAATAAAGAGCGCCGACTTTGTAACAATTTAGAAGAAGTTTATGCTTATATTGAAGAGTGGACAGAGAAACGAGCTGGCTTAGCATACGATATCGATGGCATTGTTTTAAAATTAAATGATTTAGAACAACAACGCCAAATGGGAACCACTGTTAAATCGCCACGTTGGTCGATTGCGTATAAATTCCCAGCCGAAGAAGTACCAACCAAGCTACTCGATATCGAATTAAACGTCGGCAGAACTGGCGTAATAACTCCCACCGCTGTGTTAGAACCGGTCAGAGTTGCTGGAACTACCGTGAGCCGAGCATCTCTTCATAACGAAGACCTAATCACAGAAAAAGATATCCGGATTGGCGACACCGTTTTAATCAAAAAAGCGGGTGATATCATTCCAGAAGTTATTAAAAGTATCACCGAGGAACGGAGCGGCGATGAAGTGCCTTTCCATATGCCTAAAACCTGTCCAACGTGTGATAGCGAACTAGTTCGTTTAGAACAAGAAGTGGCGCTTAGATGTATTAATCCTAAGTGTCCAGCTCAAATTAAAGAAGGCCTGATTCACTTTGTTTCCCGAAATGCGATGAACATTGATGGCCTTGGTGAAAAAGTGATTATCCAGCTATTTTCCCAGCATTTAATCAAAGATGTAGCAGATTTGTTTTTCCTTTCGAAGGAGAAACTGTTAGAATTAGAAAGAATGGGTGAGAAATCAGTAACTAATTTACTAGCATCCATCGAAGCAAGTAAACAAAATTCGCTTGAAAAATTGCTATTTGGTTTAGGAATTCGCCATGTTGGTGCCAAAGCAGCCAAATCGCTTGCGGTTCATTTCGACACAATGGATGAACTTAAAATAGCAGATAAAGAAACACTGACAAGTATTAACGACATTGGTGAAAAAATGGCCGATAGTATTGTGACCTATTTTGCGAATGAAGAAGTACATGATTTATTAGAAGAACTAAAAAGGGCTGGCGTCAATATGACCTATACAGGGCCAAAACTAGAAGATATGTCCGAGGAAGAACTTGTTTTCGCAGGAAAAACCGTTGTCTTAACTGGGAAACTAGAGAAGTTAACGCGTAATGATGCAAAAGCATTAATCGAATCCCTCGGAGGAAATGTTTCTGGAAGCGTCAGTAAGAAAACGGATGTTGTTGTAGCTGGCAGTGATGCTGGTTCTAAACTAGCCAAAGCTGAAGAACTAGCAATTCCTATTTGGTCCGAAGAAGACTTAATAGAGTACTTACCAGACGAAGGTGGATTAAACGAATGAAAAAACTCATAATTGCAGCGCTCGGTTTAACGCTTGTTCTCTCTGGCTGTGCCCCCAAACTCGACTCAAACGATAAAGTGGTACAAAAAGACGATACAAAAGCAGAAACCGGCATCATGACAAAAAACCAAATCTCATCCAATTACTACAAAACAGTACTACCATACAAAGCAAGTAAATCCCGTGGACTTGTCGTATCGAATATTTATTCAAGATACGATATCAACGAATTAGAATCTGGTTTAATGCGTGTTTCTCAAAATAAATACTCGCCAGATAATTATCTTTTCCAAGAAGGACAATACTTGGATAAAGAAACGTTACAAAAATGGTTAGATAGAAAAAGCGAGAAAAATCCCAACGGTTTAAATCCAGAGAGTAATGGTGACGGAAAAGACCGCAATCCGATTTATCTTGCACACATTTTAGAACAAGATTATTTAAAACAAACAGATAAAGACACGGTAGCACTTGGTGGAATTTCGATTGCGCTTGCGATGAATTCCGTTGATTACTACCAAAAAGAACAATACGGAGACACTTATGAACAAGCGATTAGCGATAGCGACCTTTTAGCACAAGGAAAAGAAATGTCTGTTACAGTCTTAAACCGCATTCGCCAAACAAAAGGATTAGAAAATGTTCCTGTAACGATAGCTATTTACAAACAAGGCGCGCGTGATGCTGTCGCTCCAGGTAATTTCATTGCTTATGCAACAGCAAATGGCGATAGTCTTTCGAGCTGGAAAGATGTAGAGGAAAAAAACTATGTGTTACCATCTGCTGAATCTGCCAAAGATCACAAAACAGATAATGATAACTTCCTTAATTTCAAAAAATCGATTGAAGATTATTATCCAAACTTCACAGGTGTAGTTGGACGTGCTCGTTACGAAGATGGCCAATTGGCAGCATTAAGTATTGATATTCCACTACAATTTTACGGCGAAGCAGAAATCATTGGCTTCACGCAGTACGTAACAGATTTAGTAGGTCAGCATCTTTCGAAAACAGCTGATTTACAAGTCAATATCTCGACTTCGGATGGTCCGGCTGCTTTAATTACAAGAAAAGCAAATGAAGATGCAGCAACCGCCCACATTTACGATTAATAAAAAACAATGCGAATTGTTCTTTCCTGTTGTATAATTATGCAGGAGAGGACAGTTCTTCCCATTTTTAACAGGCGGGAAGTACTACCGCGTAGAAAGTACCACTAAAAAGGAGGATGGCATTTTGTCAAATATATCAAAAGAAACCGTAGAAAAAGTAGCAAATCTTGCCAAATTAGAAGTATCAGAAACAGAAGCAACAGCTTTTGCTGGTCAACTTGGTAAAATTATTGAGCTAGTAGAGCAATTAAATACTTTAGATACAACGAATGTAGAACCTACCAGCCATGCAATTGAAGTATCCAATGTATTACGAGAAGATGTGGCAACAAAAGGGCTTGACCGTAGAGAAGTACTAAAAAATGCGCCAGATGAGCAAGACGGCATGTTCAAAGTACCAACAATTATGGAACAATAAAAGTAGCTAAGGAGGGAAATTATTTTGGGTTTATTTGATTTTTCAGTAAAAGAACTACACGATAAATTAGTAAAAAAAGAAATTACACCTTTTGATTTAGTATCAGAATCATTCAACCGAATTGAATCCGTAGAGGACAAAGTGGGCTCCTTTATTACTTTAAATAAAGAAGCAGCATTTGGTGTAGCGGAAGAGCTTGGAGATGCTGGCATAGATCCTAACAATATGCTTGCAGGACTTCCAATCGGGATTAAAGATAATATCGTCACAAAAAGCTTGCGCACAACAGCAGCAAGTAAAATTTTAGAAAACTTCGATCCAATTTACGATGCAACAGTTGTTTCTAAATTGAAAAGTGCGCAAACAATCAATATCGGAAAATTAAACATGGATGAATTCGCGATGGGTTCCTCTACAGAAACATCGTATTTCCACAAAACATTTAACCCATGGGATTTATCTAGAGTTCCTGGTGGTTCTTCAGGTGGTAGTGCATCCGCAGTTGCAGCCGGAGAAGTATTGTTCTCACTTGGTAGTGACACTGGTGGATCGATTCGACAGCCAGCAGCTTTTTGTGGGGTAGTCGGAATGAAACCTACATATGGCCGCGTATCTCGTTTTGGTTTAATTGCCTTTGCGTCTTCTTTAGACCAAATCGGCCCAATTACTAAAAATGTAGAAGATAACGCGTATTTACTAGAAGCAATTTCTGGTCTAGATGCAAACGATTCTACGTCCATTAACCAACCAGTAGAACGTTTCTCAGATAGTTTAACTGGCGACATCAAAGGCTTACGCATCGGTGTTCCAAAAGAATATCTTGCTGAAGGCGTTGACCCTGGTGTTAAACAAGCTGTATTAGATGCCCTTAAAACTCTAGAAAAACTTGGCGCTACTTGGGATGAAGTTTCCTTACCTCATTCTGAATATGGTGTGGCAAGTTACTATATTTTAGCATCTAGTGAAGCATCTTCTAACCTTTCTCGCTTTGACGGCGTTCGTTACGGATACCGTTCTCCAAACGCGACTACTTTAGAAGAACTTTATACTAAAACACGTTCTGAAGGATTTGGCGATGAAGTAAAACGTCGTATTATGCTTGGAACATATGCGTTAAGCTCTGGTTATTACGATGCATACTACAAAAAAGCGCAACAAGCACGTACATTAATTAAACAAGATTTCGTTAACGTATTTGAAAACTACGATGTAATTATCGGACCAAGTTCTCCGACAACAGCTTTCAAAATTGACGGTATGATCAATGATCCAATTACAATGTATTCCAATGATATTTTAACTGTTCCGATTAACTTAGCCGGCGTACCAGCTATTTCTGTTCCTTGTGGATTCTCAGATGGCTTACCAGTAGGCTTACAAATTATCGGTAACTACTTTGAAGAATCATTATTATACAAAGTAGCACATGCATTTGAACAAGAAACAACATTCCATAAAGAAAAACCAAACTTATAGGAGGCGTAGCAATGAATTTTGAAACAGTTATTGGACTTGAGGTTCACGTAGAGTTAAAAACCAATTCAAAAATATTTTCTTCTGCGCCAGCTCATTTTGGAGCAGAACCAAATACAAATACAACCGTGGTAGACTTAGGTATGCCAGGTGTTTTACCAGTTTTAAATAAACGTGCTGTAGAATTCGGTATGAAAGCAGCGATGGCAATCAACTGTGAAATTGCGGAACATACAAAATTCGACCGCAAAAACTATTTCTATCCAGATAATCCCAAAGCATACCAAATTTCCCAATTCGATAAACCAATCGGCGAACATGGCTGGATTGAAATCGAAGTTGGCGGTAAAAAGAAAAAAATCGGTATCACTCGTCTTCATTTAGAAGAAGATGCTGGTAAAAACACGCATACATCGCATGGTTATTCCTTAGTGGATATTAACCGTCAAGGAACACCGCTAATCGAAATCGTTTCCGAACCAGACATTCGCTCTGCAGAAGAAGCTTATGCCTACTTGGAAAAATTAAAATCAATCATCCAATACACCGGCGTATCAGATGTGAAAATGGAAGAAGGTTCAATGCGTTGTGATGCCAACATTTCTATTCGTCCAGTCGGCCGTGAAGAATTTGGCGTAAAAACAGAACTTAAAAACCTAAACTCATTCAACAACGTGCGTAAAGGTATTGAATACGAAGAAAAACGCCAAGCAGAAGTGCTTCTTTCTGGCGGCATTATCGAACAAGAAACACGTCGTTTTGAAGAAGCAACTGGAAAAACTTCCTTGATGCGTATCAAAGAAGGATCCGACGACTATCGTTATTTCCCAGAGCCAGATTTAGTAGATTTATTTATTGATGATGCTTGGAAAGAACGCATTCGTGCGGAAATCCCTGAACTTCCAGACAAACGCCAAATCCGTTATATTAACGATCTCGGCTTACCAGCATACGATGCGATGGTTCTCACGCTAACAAAAGAAATGTCTGATTTCTTTGAAGCAACTCTTGCAGCTGGAGCGGATGCTAAACAAGCGTCTAACTGGCTAATGGGTGAAGTTTCCGCATACTTAAATGCAGAACAAAAAGAACTTCACGAAACAGGCCTAACACCTGAAAATCTAGCTGGTATGATTAAATTAATCGAAGCCGGCACAATTTCCTCTAAAATCGCCAAAAAAGTTTTCCGTGAATTAGCGCAAAATGGTGGCGACGCAGAGCAAGTTGTTAAAGACAAAGGACTTGTTCAAATTTCTGATGAAGGAGCTTTACGCACAATCATTGGTGAAATTTTAGATAACAATGAACAATCCATTGTCGACTTTAAAAATGGTAAAGATCGTGCAGTTGGATTCTTAATTGGTCAAGTAATGAAAGCAACAAAAGGCCAAGCAAATCCACCAATGGCGAACAAACTATTATTAGAAGAAATGAACAAACGCTAAAAAAACAAGCAGTGGGGTATTTCGCCTCACTGCTTGTATTTATTAGGAATTTATGGCGAAATTTGCTATAATATTACTATCATGTGTCAAAACGCGCTTTTCTTTTGAACAACGCTGTTTGAGTGAAGGAGAGGACGAACATAATGCAAAAACACGCTCGAGTTATTTATAATCCCACATCTGGAAGAGAAATCATTAAGAAAAACCTTGCAGATGTCCTTTCGATATTAGAGGAAGCGGGCTATGTAACGTCTGCACACGCAACTACTGCAGAACCAGATGACGCCAAACGCGCAGCCGAAGAAGCTGTAAGAGATCGATTTGATTTAGTCGTAGCAGCTGGTGGAGATGGAACCATTAATGAAGTCATTAACGGGATTGCAGAAAAAGAATATCGCCCCAAAGTAGGGATTATACCAACCGGGACAACCAATGATTTTGCAAGAGCCTTACATGTTCCTAGAGACGTGATAAAAGCAACGAAGATTATAGCAGCTGGTCAAAGTGTAGCAATGGATATAGGTAAAGCAAATGAAACTTATTTTATTAATATTGGTGGTGGCGGTCGGCTGACAGAACTAACTTACGACGTTCCTAGCCGATTAAAAACAATGCTTGGACAACTTGCTTATTATTTAAAAGGAATCGAAATGCTACCGTCCTTAAAAGCAACCAAAGTAAAAGTAGAATATGATCAAGGCATTTTTGAAGGCGAAGTAATGTTTTTCCTATTAGGATTAACGAATTCTATCGGCGGCTTTGAAAAAATTGCTCCAGATGCTAAGCTAGATGATGGTAAATTTTCGCTTATTATCGTAAAAAAAGTCAACTTAGCAGAATTTATCCGCTTAGTCACATTAGCACTTAGAGGCGATCATATTAAAGAACCAAATGTGATTTATGTGAAATCTGAAAAAGTAATTGTTCATTCAGAAGATAAAATGTTGATTAATCTTGACGGCGAGCTTGGCGGAGAAACTCCGATGGCATTCCACAATTTAAAACAACATATCGAGTTTTTCGCAAGTGTGGATGATATCCCTGCAACCGATTTATTCATAAAAGAAAATAGCTAAAAACTGCCCAACTTGGTAGTTTTTTTCTTTTAGCCTAAACGTCCTAATTGCAACATAGTAAAAAGGATGTAATTTTTGTTAGTTATTTGTCTTATTTGCGCAAAACAAGTATAATAAGTAGTCTGACAAGAAATGAGGTGAATGCGATATGACAAGTGAACATTTATTTAAAAAATTCACGATGATAATAATCGTTCTTATCATTGCTATCGCAGCGGCTGTTTTTTTCTTTTGGCAGGTTGATGCAGAAGAACAAGCTCCAAAAGTAAGTAAAACAGAGCTAATTGAAAGTAATAAAGTATGGATAAATAATCAAATGCAAATTCCGATACAAGACAATATAATTCTATCTATCCCTGCAGCAAACACACAAACAACGATTGCCGCAAATGGAGATTTAATACTAGCAACGACAAACGAAGAAATTTTGCAAGAACTAGCGGCTTCTAATGACCGGTATAAAGATATTAAAGCATATCGCCTTCGTATTGAAGCAAAGAAAGTTTCCGAGTATATCACAAACACAAAATACCGTTACCCAACCACAACTATTCAGAAAAAATTTGCGAACTACGAAATTACAAGTGGTGAACGATCTGTCCAAACAGACAAAACACCTCTAAAAATAGAAGAAACTGACGATAACGAAATAAAAACCACACTAAAAACTAGTTTTTCAAGTGATGATGCAGAAGTGGCAGCGGGTATTTTTAATAGCAGTATACCAGATAAAGTGACCATTACAGATAATACAAAAGAACTTACTACAAATAAAAATGTGACAATCTATCCAAAATCATTTGTGTATGATTTTACCTTACAGAAAAATACGATGCTGGTTTTTAAAGAGCAGGAAGAAGCTGTGATTCAAGAACCAATCGGCATCGAATACATTATTAAGTAAAGCAAAGAGAGGGGCAAGGGACTTTGGAAGCATCCCTTTTAAAGAAGAACCAATCCATTGAACTAACGATTGAAGATTTAACGCATGATGGCAGTGGGGTTGGCAAAATCGACGGTTATCCACTTTTCATTCCAAACACGCTACCTGGCGAAAAAGTAACAGCCAAAATTATTAAACTAAACAAAAATTACGGTTTTGCTCGAATGGAAAATATCGAAACGGTTAGCCCTAATCGTGTGGAGCCACCGTGCGAGGTTTATTCGAAATGTGGCGGTTGTAGTTTACAGCATTTAAGCTACGAAGGGCAACTTGAATTCAAACGAAATCAAGTAGAAGAAACCATGAAACGAATTGGTAAACTAAACGTAGAAGTACCAGCTGCACTTGGCATGGAAAATCCATGGCGTTACCGCAACAAATCACAAGTACCAGTCGGTTTCGTGAATGGTAAACTAACAGCCGGCTTTTACCAAAAAAGAAGCCATGAGATTATTGATATGTCTACCTGTTTGATTCACAATGAGCAAGGCGATTTTGCTGTCCAAAAAGCACGAGAAATCCTTGCTAAATATGGCACAGAGCCCTATGATGAAAAAACCGGAAAAGGCGATATCCGCCATATTATGACGCGTTTTGCGCATACTACAGGGCAGTTAATGCTCGTATTTGTCACAACAAAAGAACGTTTACCTTTTAAAGATGAAATTGTGCGCGATTTGACAGAACAACTTGAATTAACATCAATCGTTCAAAATATTAATCCACATAAAACGAATGTTATTTTTGGCGATCGCACGAAAACGCTTTGGGGGAAAGATATTATTGAAGACACGATTCACGGTATTCGCTTTGCCATTTCGGCTCGTTCGTTTTACCAAGTGAATCCACTGCAAACCGAGGTCTTGTATCAACAAGCAATCGATGCGGCTGAGTTAACTGGGGAAGAAACTGTAATTGACGCGTACTGCGGCATTGGCTCCATTTCCCTTTGTCTTGCAAAAAAAGCCAAGCACGTCTATGGGGTTGAAATTGTAGACCAAGCCATTCAAGATGCCCGTGCTAATGCAGAACTAAACGAACTCACAAATACAACGTTTGAAACTGGGAAAGCAGAAGAGGTCATTCCAGCGTGGTATAAAGCTGGAATCGTGGCAGATGTTTTAGTGGTTGATCCACCGAGAAAAGGCTGCGATGAGAAACTACTTGAAACAATTCTAGCAATGAAGCCGAAGAAAGTCGTGTACGTTTCTTGTAATCCAGGGACATTAGCTCGCGATATGAAAATATTGACAGATGGTGGCTACGTGGCGAAGAAAGTCCAACCAGTGGATATGTTCCCAATGACAACACACATTGAAGCAGTCACTGTTTTAGATTTAAATTAAAGTATACAAAAACCGCCATAATGGGATAAATGGCGGTTTTTGTTTTCGAGTGTGTGTGGTTGACTAATAAATTAACAGACGAGATTAATAAAAATCAAGTCCAGTTTTTATTTAACCACGAAACAAAAAAATGGTCAAAGGTGGAAAATTTAACTTTTAGTCTCTATTTAGGTTGTTTTTTAACTATTTTATCCCAATTAGGTTAATTAAAATACAAAAACGACGAAAAAGCAGCATGAAATTGTTGTAAAATTGTCATATTTTTTTCTCCTTTCAAATGAGGCCAGAATTTGGTAAGATGAATGTATGAAGTTTCACATGAATGGAGGAAATGAGAATGGCGATTACGATGTATATTGACAACCCTAATGCCGCATTAAACAGCGAAACAACGCATCCGCATTTCAACGAGCACTTTAAAGCCAGTTTTTATTTGGATGAACAAGATACTTACGGTCCATTTGGCTATGACGATGGCCTCGATGTGTTGCGTCGTTTAGAAGAATATTTTAGTGATAAAAGTGACCAAGGACTTAATTTAGCTGCTTTTCCAAAATACATGATGGAAACAGTGAAGAAAGCGAATTATGTTCCAGCAAAAGACGACGGGGTAGAGCGTTTACAGCAATTATTAGCTGAGTTTGGCAGTGATGTTCGGACATCCGATAGAATTACGGTTTCGGCTGCTTTAGCACAAATCAAAATCACAGGCTACGTTTTACCGGCGCTCCGTGATGCGGCTCTAGAATCGCTCCATCGCGAAATCGAATTGAACAAAATCGAAGGCATCGATGCTGGTTATGCAGATAGTATGTTTTATGATTTATTAACATTTACAAAAGACTATACGTCTGTGTTGCCGGATATGTGGTGCAGACATTGTACCGAATAAAAAAACAGCGCTAATTAGTTAGCGCTGTTTTTTATTTATCTAACATAGCCAAAATCGCTGTAGCAACTTCTTGCTGATTGCGATTATCGGTGTTAACGATGAAATCTGCGGAGGCTTGGTAATGGGCAATCCTTGGTTCAAAAATAGCACGAATTTCTTCGGCTGATTTTTGTTGGACAAGTGGCCGTGTAGTGTCGCCTTTTAAGCGGTTCATAAATACTTCAGGATCTGTTTCTAAATAAACAACCGGATATGTATTTTTCAAAACTTCTCTATTTTCAGGATTGAGAACTATGCCACCGCCTGTTGCTATAACGGCTTTGGTATTAGCTAATTCTTTTAATTTTTCATGTTCTAGACGGCGGAATTCTTTTTCACCATATTTAGCAAAAATGTCCGATACACTCATTCCTTGTTCGCTCGTAATTACTTCGTCAATATCGATGTACGGTAAATTAGCTAAGTTTGCGAGTATATTTCCAACCGTTGTTTTTCCAGCTCCCATGAAGCCAATTAAGATAACTTGATCGATGATGTTCTCCTCCTTTATTTAATTATTACATTTTACTACTTAAAAGCATTAAAGAAATTATATCACAAATGCTAAAAAGGTCAACCGAAATTTATTATTTGGAGAGCTATTCTACAGAAAAAATTATGCCTCCTTTCCATTGTAGTATATTTCTAGTACAATAGAAATAATAGAGCTGTGAAACTGGAGGAAAATAATGATAGAAAATGAGCTAGAACAAGCAGAGAAAACAGAGAAAATCGAATTTGGTGTAAATCGTCGTTTGATTTTTTCCAGTTGTTTACTTTGGATAGCAGTAGGATTATTGCTTTACGTTGCTTTTAGTCATATCAAAGGTGTTAATGGTATAGAAGAAATGATTTTACTCGTGTTTATCGGGCTGTGCGTGTTACGTCCATTGCTTCGTTTAATTAATATTGCTCCAACAGTAGAATTAACAGATCGGGGAGTTGCTTACCGTGGTGATTTCAAAGCATGGAATGAAATAAAAGCAACCGAATTGAAAAAGCCTGCAATTATGCTTTTTTCGCAAGGTAGATTAAAAATTATGACATCAATTAATGGAAGAGCGGAAATAGCCTGGGATATCGTTGCCGCTGACGTTTCCATTAGTTTAGAAGAACTAGAAAAAATCATTCAATCAATGCGAGAAACTTATACAGATGACGAAACAATTGGTACGGAAATCTTCGTGGAAAAGAAATAAGAAGAAAAATCATTTGTCTGTTTTTATTTAAAATAGGGAGATGATTTTTTTGATAAATACAACTATAGCCCATAGTATCTTGGTTAAAAGTAAGGTAAAATAACCAAATAATGAACGTAACGGGAGGAATACAATGGAAACAGTGCTAAAGGCGCATAAAGTTAGAAAAGTATACGGCTCCAAAGGAAATTTGTTTTCTGCGCTTGGAAGTATTAGTTTAGAAATACAAAAAGGCTCATTTGTTGGCATCATGGGTCCTTCTGGTGCGGGGAAATCTACTTTATTAAATGTGTTGTCCTCTATAGATAAACCAACATCTGGAGAAATTGAGATTGGCGGGAAACTAATTTCTCAAATGAACGGGAAAGAGCTGGCGGTTTTTAGACGTGATCAGCTTGGTTTCATTTTTCAAGATTATAATTTGTTAGACACAATGACAGTAAAAGACAATATTGTTTTACCGCTGGCGCTTGCTCACGTAAAACAAGCAGAAATAGATGCACGTTTTGAAATTATTGCACGTCAGTTTGGAATTTTTGAGCTGCGGAATAAATATCCTACAGAAATATCTGGTGGGCAAAAGCAGCGAACGGCGGTTTGTCGCGCCATGATTACAGAACCAACGCTAATTTTTGCGGATGAGCCTACAGGAGCGCTTGATTCAAAAGCTGCGACAAACCTATTAGAAGGGCTTTCTCAAGCAAAAGATGTGCGCGATTCTACGATTATGATGGTGACGCACGATGCTTTTGCCGCTAGTTACTGCGAAAGAATTATGTTTATTAAAGACGGCGAAATTTTCACTGAAATCTACCGCGGCACAAGTTCGAGAAAGCAATTTTTCCAAAAGGTGTTAGATGTGTTGGCGCTTCTTGGAGGTGGCGAAAACGATGTTATTTAAAGTTGCGCTGACCAATATGCGAAAGAATTTTAATCAATATATTGTTTATTTTGTTTCGCTTATTGTCTGTGTATTAGTATTTTTTACGTTTGTTTCGTTATCGTATAATCCGCTCATTGAAACAGTATTTAAGCGCTGGGAGCTTTTCGGGCCGGCGATGTTTTCTTCTGCAAGTATTATGTTGATATTGTTTATTTTCTTTTTTATCTTTTATTCTAATAGTTTTTTCCTGAAAAGACGAAAACGGGAAATCGGACTTTATTCATTACTTGGTTTGCGGAAATCACAAGTTGTTTTAGTATTGTTTTTTGAAAATGCGATGCTTTATATGCTGGCGACTTTGTTTGGAGTTTTAATTGGTATTTTTTCCTCTAAATTATTTGCGATGATTTTATTTTGGATTGTCGGCTTAGCGATAGATGCGGAATTTATTATTTCGTTTAAAGCGATTCTTGACACGATGCTCGTCTTCTTTAGTATCATGCTCTTTACATCCATTTATGCGATTTTTATTGTATTGCGTTACAATTTAAGTCAGCTATTTAAAAATGATGAAAAAGAGGAGAAAGTGGCTAAGGGCTCTTTCTTGTTTATGTTAATCGGGCTAGCTTTAATTATCTTTGGTTATTACTTGGCGACGAGTAATATTGAAGAATCGCCAATTTGGCTAAAGTATGATTTTTTTGATTTGATTTTAGTGATTATTGGGGCAGTTATTTTAGGAACATGGCTGATGGTCAGGTTTGGTACGCCTTATTTAATCCGGAAATTATATAATAATAAGCATTTCTTTTATAAAGGGACGAATATTATCGGGGTAACTTCGCTGCGTTTTCGGTTGAAGAAAAATGCTGGAACGATTGCGATGATTGCGGTGTTGAGTGCGACGACGCTGACGATAATTGGCTCGATGAGTAGTTTTTATGTACGGACAATCAATGATATTTCAGCCGAGAATCCTTCTAGTTATCAGGTGCTTGATATTTCTGCTAAAGAAGAAGCGGAGATTATTCAAACAATCCATGATGACCAAGATCATAAGCTGAAAAGTTTGATGGAGGCGGAAATGGTTAGCGCCGTCCTTGAGTATAAAGATATTCCAAAATATAGAATGCGTATGGATAATATGATTCATACGGTTGTCTCTGAATCAGAGTATATTCGAATTGGCGAACGGCAGCAGGCTGACTTTGAACGGCCTAAAAAATTAGGATACGGAGATGCCATTTTGCTTGGGAAAAATACGTATTATGCCCGACCGGAAATTAAAGATAAATGGCTCACGCGTAAAATGGTCGTTCAGTCGAATGAGCCATCTGCTAAAAACATGCCGCCGATCAAAGTGATAGATTTTCGGGAGTATTCCATCTTTAATACAGGTATTTCTTATGAAACACTCGTTGTCTCCGATGACTATTATGATGAATTGGAGCGACTGTTTCAGCCGGAATCCGTAGAGATGTTTGATATTACGAACCCGAATCATAGTGAAAGTTTGGATAAAAAAGTGCAAACAATCGTGGATGGAAAACCATCGTTATTCTCAGAAAATGTTTCTTCGTATTATACGAATTATCATTTAATTTCCACATTGGTAGGGTCATTATTATTTATTGGTATTTTTATTGGTATTGTATTCTTTTTAGCAACAGGAAGTATAATTTACTTTAAACTCGTGACAGATGCTGTATCGGAAAAAGCCAAATTTGATATTTTATTTAAGTTAGGTGTAACAGAAAAAGAGGTACGAAAGATTATTTCCAAACAAGTGTGGCCGATTTTTGTTATTCCGTTATTTTTCGGAATCGCGCATTCCATGGCTGCATTATGGGGTATTTCGATTAATTTAATGGATAATATTAAATATCCCGTCTTAATTGGAACAGGCATTTATATTGTGTGTTATACCGCATATTATTTCTTATGCATTGATTCTTTTACCAAAATTGTGATGGGTAATAAAAAGTAATTGGCTTTTGCGGCTAATTCAGCTAAAATGAATAGAGAGTTCTGCTGAGGAGGTACTAGAAATGGTGAAGGTATATATCGTGGAAGATGATGAAGTAATTCGTGATACAATCCGGAAACATTTAAGTAAATGGGGATTTGAGATTGGCGTAGTAGAGGATTTTAACAATATTTTACAAGAGTTCTTATCTTTTGAACCCCAATTGGTTATTTTAGATGTCAATCTCCCTTTCTTTGATGGTTTTTATTGGTGTAATCAAATTCGCGAAGTATCGAATGTACCGATTATCTTTTTATCATCGCGTAATTCACGAATGGATCAAATTATGGGCATGAATATGGGCGCTGATTATTATATTGAGAAGCCAGTCGATCTTGATGTACTAATGGCACGGATTAACGCACTGTTAAGACGAACTTATTCTTATGCAGATTTAGAAGAAGCTAACGTAATGGAGCACAATAATGTCTTCCTTCACATCGATACGAATACTCTCACACATTTAGAAGATAAAATTGAGCTAACAAAAAATGAATTTTTAATTTTATATGAACTAATGAAACAAAAAGGTAGCATTGTAAGTCGTGACGAAATTATGCGCGCACTTTGGGAAGATGAAAGTTTTGTGGATGATAATACGCTAACAGTAAACGTCGTACGAATTCGTAAAAAACTAGCCGAAATTGGTTTAGGTGAATTTATCAAAACGAAAAAAGGCCAAGGTTATATGATTGAATGAGAAAGAAAACAGGAAGATAGCGCCAAAAAACGCGAACTTCCTGTTTTTCGTAAATTAAGGAGGAGTCAAAATGAAAGTTTTAGTATTTGGTGGCACCCGCTTTTTTGGAAAGAAATTAGTGGAAAGACTCATTTCGAACGGGCATGATGTGACTATTGGTACGCGAGGAAAAACAGAAGATAATTTTGGCGATTCTGTCAAACGGGTGGTTTTAAACCGGGAATCAAGAGATGATTTATTTCAGTTAGCAAAAGAAGAATGGGACGTTATTTACGATAATATTTGTTTCTCTCCAAAAGAAGCGCTCTATGCAGTAGATGCCTTCAAAGGAAAAGTAAAACGATACATATATACGTCATCGCTTTCGGTGTACAGTCAAAAAGGACGCGCATTAGTAGAAGATGACTTTAATCCAACGCATTATGAAATTGTTATTGGTGACAAGGAAGATTTTGATTACGGAGAAGGCAAACGACTTGCAGAAGCTGTTTTTTTCCAAAAGGCTTCATTTCCAGTCGTGGCAGTTCGTTTCCCGATAGTACTTGGACTTGATGATTATACGAAGCGGCTGCATTTTCATATCGACCATATTAAAAACCACGAAGAAATTGGGATTAGTAATGGCCAAGCCGAAATTGGCTTTATTACTTCCGATGAAGCCGCGCATTTTTTAGCGTGGGTTGGCGTAGAGTCGGATCTAACTGGACCAATCAATGCAGCTTCTGACGGCACGTATGCGTTAAATAGCTTCATCAAAATGCTTGAAGCTAAAACAGGCGAAGTTGCGCTAGTGGAATCAGTAACTGACGATGTGGATGATTCTCCATTTGGCCTCGAAAAAACCTATTACTTAGATAATACGAAAGCAAAAGAAGCTGGTTTCATTTTTACCGATTTAAAAGAATGGCTACCGACTTTAGTGACGGATATTTTAAAAGAAAATTAATTTTGGAGGAAAAAATACACTATGTTAAACTTTGAAGAAAAAAAGGCACTAATAGAAGCAATCGATGGTTTTGAACTACATGAAATTTCTATGGGGCGCATCAATGTGCACTATCCAGCGAGTAAACGAGACAAAAAAATTATCGTTAAACATCTTCACCCAAATGGCAATGCTTTTGTCTACGCACCATTTTTAGAAGTAGAGCCGCTCGACAAACAAGGCTATGTCAATGTAAAAGACTACTCTGAAAATGAAATTCGCGTTTTGCTACTTGAAGCAAAAGAATTTATGGACAGCGACGAGGATGGCTATAAAGAAGGATTAACAAAAGAATACAAAGACAATAGTGGCGAAAAACTATCGCTCGTATATGAAAATAAAATGTGGGTTATTTATACAGGAGACAATTTAGAAGCAGTTTTCCCGACCCTTGAAGGTGCAGAAGGTTACTTGCTTGATGAAGGTTTCTTTGAAGCTTAATTGACGGAGGCGAAATTTGGTGGAGAATTTAAAACAACTGCAAGAGCGTGTTGCAGTCAGTGATGGTCGCGCAAAAGCGGATTTAGTTATTACAAACGGACGAATTATAAATGTTTTTTCTGGAGAAATCATGGAAGGGGATATCGCGATTAAAAATGGCTATATCGCCGGCATTGGTGATTTTCCGGATTCTGAAAAAGTAATCGATGCAGCAGGGGCGTTTATTGCGCCTGGTTTTATCGATGCCCATGTTCACGTAGAAAGTGCGATGGTAACGCCAGCCGAGTTTGCCCGTGTGTTACTCCCGAATGGTGTTACAACCATCGTAACGGATCCCCATGAAATCGCCAATGTTGCTGGAGAAAAAGGGATTGAATTTATGCTAGAAGATGCCAAAGGGGCGCCGCTAGACATGTTTGTTATGCTTCCTTCCTCCGTTCCAGCGACAGAAGGCGAACATAATGGCGAAACACTACATGCCGAAAAACTCCACCCACTGTATCGACATGAAAAAGTAATCGGCCTTGCAGAAGTAATGGATTTTCCATCTGTAGCAAAAGGTAGTTCGGATATTTTAACCAAAATTATCGATGCTAAAAAAGAAGGCGGTCGAATCGATGGCCACGGAGCCGGGTTAACGAGCGCTGATTTGAATAATTATCTGGCAGTTGGGATTCGGACAGATCACGAGAGTACAACCGCGAAAGAAGCGACAGACCGCTTACGTGCTGGCATGTTTGTTATGTTGCGCGAAGGGACAGTCGGCCGCGATTTACTCCAAACGATTCCGGCCGTTTCCGAAAAAAATAGCCATCGTTTTTGCTTTTGCACAGACGATAAACTGATTAATGATTTAATTACAGAAGGCTCGATTAACTACAATATCAGGCTGGCAATCAATAACGGCATAGAACCAATTACAGCTATCCAAATGGCTACTATCAATGCCGCCAATTGTCATAATTTACCATACCTCGGCGCGATTGCCGCGGGATACCAAGCAGATATCGTTTTCCTAAAAGACTTAGAAACCGTAGAAATCAGCAAAGTCTTAAAAAACGGTGAAGTAGTCGTAGAGAATGGCGTGCGTAACGAAGCCGCTTTCCACAAGCAAGCAGAGGTACCATTTGTGTCGCCGCCCATTAATCATCATTTACGTTTACAAGATTTAGCGTTACCTTTAACAAAAGAAACCTGCTATGTAATCGGGATGCAACCAAACAGTTTATTTACAGAAAAACGTATCGAACAAGTCACTATTCAAAATGGGAAATTCGTCCCTAACGTGAAAAACGATTTACTCAAAATGGCTGTTGTAGAGCGTCATCATGATACTGGTTGTGTTGGCGTTGGTATTGTAAAAGGATTTGGTTTAACAGAAGGCGCGATTGCTACGACTGTTGCTCATGATTCCCACAATATTGTCGCTGTTGGTGTCAGTGATGAAGCCATGAAAGCGGCAATTGATCATATTACTCAAACGGGCGGCGGAATTGCGGTCGTTGATGGCGCTGGAAAAGTACTTCATGATTTGGCGCTTCCAATTGCAGGGCTTCTGAGCGATAAACCATACGAAGAAGTAGAAACGGACCTAGCTGGGCTATTAAAAGCCTTTAACCAAATTAGTAGCGCCAAAGGTTTTGATCCATTTTTAACCTTGTCGTTCTTAACTTTACCAGTTATTCCAGAATTAAAATTAACCGACCAAGGCTTGTTTGATTTTGCTACGTTTCAAATAATTCCAAATGAAGTAAACTAATTAGTAGCGAGGAGGTACGCCATGAACTGGTGGAGTTATATTAAAGATAAACGATTTTTCTTATTGTTCTTTTGCAGTATTATGTTTTTTGTAGGCGTATTAATTTCGATTGATCCTAATAGTAAATTAACACTCGGAAATTTCATTTACTTATATGTCTTTGTTTTAGTCTTCTTACTTTCATACCTCGTGCTCGGCTATTTCTTTAAATATAGTTATTGGCGCGAAATGAAGGAGCTGGTTAGCGGGGAGATTGAAGAAAATATCATTGAATTATTGCCAAAACCGCGGACTCGCGAACAAGCATTTTTTAATCAGCTGATGGCGAAAAAGCATAAAGAAGAATTACGAACAATTAGCAAGTTACAAGATAAACAGCAAGAATATCACGATTTTATTTTATACTGGGTACATGAAGTAAAAACCCCGGTTGTTGCTAGTAAAATGTTAATTAATAATCCAGATTTAAACGATACCGAAACGATTTTCAAACAAATCGATGAAGAATTAACGACGATTGATAAACTAGTTATGCAGGCACTTTATTTTTCAAGACTGGATACGTTCTCGAAAGACTATTTTATTCAAGAACAAAATCTCGGAGCAGTAGTGCGCGAATCGGTCAAACGTCATTCTAAACTTTTCATTGGTAAGAAAATGAAGTTAGATTTGCAAAATGTGGATATCGACGTGCGGACAGATAGTAAATGGCTTGGATTTATTTTGGATCAAATTTTGTCCAATGCACTGAAATACACAGAAAGCAGCGGCGAAGTAAAGATTTGGTGTGATACGGAAGAATCCGGAAAGAAAGTACTCCATATTAGGGACAATGGACGCGGGATTAAAGAAGAAGACTTACCTCGCGTATTTGAACAAGGTTTTACTGGTAACATTGGTCGTCAAGAGAAAAAAGCAACGGGGATGGGATTATACCTTGCTAAACAAATGTCGAAAAAATTAGGCCATGAAATTTGCATTCAATCTCAAAGTGGCGTAGGAACAGAAGTGAATATCTATTTTGAGCAAAAGGATGATTATTTACTGATTGCGAAAGATTAATAGAAAAGTGGTGTGCAATCGCGCGCCACTTTTTTTGTTTAATTAAAAACGGTTGACTCTGTCGCTTTATCGTGGTAGAGTATTAGCAAGGAGAAGTAAAAGCGTTGAGTAGAACAAGTAGAGCGTGATTCTTTAGAAGAGAGTCCTTGGTTGGTGCGAAAGGATAAAGATAGCGTCATCGAACACATCTCGGAGCTGGTTTGCTGAAGCATAAGTGAGTAGGTGAACTCGGGGTAAGCCCGTTATAGCTTGTTAGTCCTGAACTAACAGAGGCTGGTACTGCGAGGTATCGGTAAATTGAGGTGGAACCACGTGAATAGTATTCTCGTCCTCTTGGCCAATTTGTGCCAAGAGTGACGAGATTTTTTTATGCTAAAAAAGGAGCGAAGAAATATGGATTATATCATGGAAATTTTACCAGCATTACTCGACGGGGCGAAAACAACTTTACTCGTTTTTGCAGTTACGCTCGTTTGTTCGATTCCATTAGGGGCTGTCGTAGCGGTTGGGAATATTAGCAAAATAGCACCACTGAAATTTATTTTAAATATTTACATTTGGATTATGCGAGGAACGCCATTACTTTTACAATTAATTTTTATCTATTATGGTTTACCGATTATTGGCATAGTTTTTGACCGGATGGACGCGGTGTTTATTGCTTTTATTTTAAATTATGCTGCTTATTTTGCAGAGATTTTCCGCGGCGGCTTTCTATCTATCGAAAATGGACAATATGAAAGTGCGAAGGTGCTTGGGCTTACTTATGGACAAACACTTCGGAAAATTGTCTTACCACAAGTTGTTAAACGCGTCTTGCCAGCAATTGGTAATGAAGTCATCAACTTAGTGAAAGATTCGTCCTTAGTCTATATCCTCGGAATTGGCGATTTATTAAGAGCAGGGAAAATTGCCATGAGTCGAGACGTAACCTTAATCCCACTAGTCTTAGTGGCGGCAATCTACTTGGCGTTAACTGCCATCCTGACCATACTATTTAAACAACTCGAAAAACGTTTTAGTTATTATAAATGAGGTGAAGGAAATGTTGGAAATTAAAAATCTATCGAAAAAATTTGATCAAAAAACTATTTTAGATAATGTGAACATAACGCTTCAAGATGGCGAAATACTTTCTATCGTTGGGCCATCTGGTGGTGGGAAAACGACTTTACTTCGCTGTATTAGCGGACTAGAAAAAATGGACGCTGGCGAAATTCTCATTGATGGCGAGAAAATTGACCCAATGTCACGAAAAGATGTTGAAAATACGATTGGCGTTGTGTTCCAAGAATTCCACTTGTTTCCACATTTAAGTGTCTTAGATAATTTGATATTGGCACCAACGCTTGCTCGGAAAACAAAAAAAGATGAAGCCATCAAAGAAGCAACACGATTACTAGGGCTGCTTGATTTAGCTGATAAAGCGGATAGCATGCCGTTCCAATTATCAGGTGGACAAAAACAACGCGTAGCTATTGCTCGTGCGCTTGCGATGAACCCAAAAGTACTCCTGTTTGATGAACCAACATCGGCACTCGATCCTGACTTACGCGATCACGTTGCAGCGTTAATTTTAAGTTTGAAGAAGGTTGGTATTACGCAGATTATCGTGACGCATGATCACACTTTTGCAGAAAAAGTAGCGGATCAAATGATGGAAGTTGAACCACTAAAAAAGGAGGTAATTTAAGATGAAAAAAGGACTATTAATAGCAGTAATGGCAGTTGTGATGTTAACGCTGGGGGCTTGTTCCAGTAGTGAATCGAAGGAAGACCAGTGGGAGCGAATTAATAAAGATAAGGAAGTCGTGATTGGCTTGGATGATAGTTTTGTCCCAATGGGATTTCGGGATAAAGACGATAATTTAGTTGGTTTTGATATTGATTTGGCGAAAGCAGTTTTTGCGGGATATGGCATTAAAGCGAAGTTCACGCCGATTGATTGGACGATGAAAGAGTCAGAATTGAAAAATGGCTCGATTGATTTAATTTGGAATGGCTATACTGTGACGGATGCTAGAAAGAAACAAGTCGCTTTTAGTAATCCTTACATGAAAAATGAACAAGTACTAGTTACGTTGAAATCAAGCAATATCAACAAATTTAGCGATATGAAAGATAAAACGCTTGGTGCTCAAAACGGCGCAAGTTCGATTGATGACATGGCGAGCAAGCCAGAAGTACTGACAGATATTATTAATAATAATGAACCAGAATTATATGATACGTTTGATACAGCTTTTATTGATCTAAATAATAAACGTATTGATGGTCTAATCATTGATGAGGTTTACGCGCGTTATTACATTGATAAGCAAAAAAATAAAGATGATTACAACATTATAACTGGCGGTTTTGATGCAACAGATTTTGCTGTAGGAATGCGCAAAAGCGATAAAGAACTACAAACAAAAATCAACGAAGCTTTTGAAAAATTATACAAAGAAGGAAAAATGCAAGAAATTAGCAAAAAATGGTTTGGCGATGACGAAATCGCTAAGCAATAGCTAGTTTGACAGTAGGTTTAAGTTCCTATACAATTTGAAATATAAATGTCGCAGCCGAATATCCGACCGTGCCAGACAGAAGGGATGATTTTTGTTGAATAAAGAATTGATTGTTCGCGGAGCTCCGCAAGAGTATTTTTGCCAAGTAGGCGCGTGGGATACGTTACCTACTCACTTAGAACGCCGCGGTTTGAAAAATGTGTTAGTAGTTCGCGGAAATGCTTCTTGGGAAGTCGCTAAAAATAAATTCCCAGTATTATCAACCGTTACATCTACTTTTGAAGTATATAATGGTGGTTCTACCTACGCGGAACGTGATCGTTTGGTAGCGATAATGGAAACGAATAAGATGGATGCAATTATTGCAGTTGGTGGCGGGAAAATTGCCGATGTATGTAAAGCGGCAGCAGCAGTGTTACGTTTACCAGTCATCATTTTACCTACACTTGCATCTACTTGTGCTGCTTATACACCGCTTAGTGTAATGTACGACGAGGCAGGAGCAATGATTCGCTATGATGTGTTCGCTAGTAGCAATGCATTATTATTAATTGATCCAGAAATGATTTTAGATTCACCAAAAGAACTGCTTGTTGCGGGCATTGGTGATACGTTAGCAAAATGGTACGAAGCCGATGTGATTATTAACTCCTTACCGAGCAAATCCGTCGAAATCGAAATTGCCCACATTGCTGCGAAAATGTGCCGTGATAACTTGCTACAATTTAGTGAAGAGGCACTCGCTGCTATGGATAAACAAGAGCTAAATGAAGCATTCGTTAAAATTATTGAAACAAATATTTTAGTTGGCGGAATGGTTGGCGGTTTTGGTGATGATTATGGTCGTTGTGCGGGGGCGCATTCGATTCATGACGCGCTAACGATGGTTCCAGAAACGCATCACTTGTTACATGGTAATAAAGTGGCGTACGGAATTTTAGTTCAACTAGTGATTGAAAATAGATGGGATGAAATCGAACAACTATTGCCGTTTTATTCCAAACTAGGACTTCCAACCAGTTTATACGATATGGGGCTTGCGACACTTGCTGATGAAACGCTTGTTGCTGTTTCTAAGCGCGCCACGGAGCCGCATGAAACAATCCATATGATGCCAGGCGAAATCACGGCTGATGTCGTGTTGAACGCTATGAAACAACTGGAAGATAGTATGGCAATGAAACGAGTGACTAAGTAAAAATGATTATTCGGAAAGAACAACCACAAGATTATCCGGCGATTCGTCGTGTGAATGAGGAAGCTTTTAAAGGCACTGTGGAAGCAGACTTAATTGAAAGTATTCGGACATCTGATTATTATCAGCCGGGGTTATCGCTTGTAGCGGAAGCCGAGGATGGCCGCATTGTTGGCTATATTATGTTTAGCGAAATTTCGCTTGAGGCTGCTGGACGAAGCAGGTTTATTTTAGCACTTGCCCCATTAGCCGTTTTACCTGAATATCAGGGGACGCGAGTGGGGTCAAGGCTAATGGAAGAAGGCATCCGTTTATCACGCGAAAAAGCATATCCGGCCATTGCTGTGCTTGGACATGCTGATTATTATCCGCGATTTGGCTTTATTCCTTCTGAGCAGTTTGCGATTCCAGCACCATTTGATGTACCAGATGAATACTTTATGTTGCTTGAACTATATGATGGAAGCTTGGAAAATTTAGCTGGAACCATTCATTATCCAGCGGCCTTTTCGGTAAATGCTTAATTAGAAAAAAACGAAATAATAAACGAACGGAACAAATTCTCGGAAGGGGATAGGTTCCGTTTTTTTGTCGTAATAATCCCGACTGAACGGCGCAACTCTTTGTCACGAAGCGCAATACTTTTCGTTTCTTTAAAAATCGCCCCATCTAAAATCATTTCCGGCAAAATACTAATACCAAGTCCAGCTCCAACCAACCCTTGGATCGTATAAAAATCTCTACTTTGAAAAGCAATTTGCGGCGCGAAGCCTTTTTTATTGGCGGCTGTTGTCACAATTTTATATAAATCAAAGTCTTCCGGGTAAAGAACGAATTTTTCAGAAGCAAGTTCTTTCAGGGAAACATTAAAGTTTTCAGCAAGCGGATGATTCTCGGGAACGATTAATTTCAATTTCTCATCAAAGAAACGAATGGCTTCGATTTGGTCGCTAGATTCGGGAACGGGTGATAAGAAAGTCATGTCGAGTGCGCCGTTTAGTAGCATTTCGGTAAGCTCCTCATTTGTTCCTTCCATAAATTTATAAGTGATTTGCGGATATTTTTCCCGGAAAGTAGAAATGACGGATGGTAAAACTTTGGTGGAAAGCGAGTTAGGTAAGCCAACTCGGACGGTTCCTTTTGCGGGATCGGTATATTCGGTTACGAGCGCTTCGGCTTTTTGCAATTCATTTAAAGCGATGGCGGATTGCTTTAGAAATTCTTGCCCGACACTTGTGAGCTGCATATTTCTACCAACACGATCAAATAAATGCACACCAAGTTCTTCTTCTAGTTTCGTTATCTGCCTACTTACGGCAGATTGGGCTACGTGCAAATTCTCACTAGCTTTGGTCATATGCTCGACGCGGGCTACTTCCATAAAATACTTTAATTGTCGTAGTTCCATTTCTTACCTCCGATTGTTCTCGAAATGAGATTGTTTTATTCTATTATATATATTGTTTCGATAAATGAAAAGGAATAAAATAGATACTACAAGAAATGTAAGGTAAGCTGAATCGCTGGTTAATTATCAGTTAATTTAAATAATTACCAGAGAGACCTTGAAGGATTCAGTTTTTGAAGAGGAGGAACTAGGATGAAACAAACTAATTTACCAAAAAAACATGGCCTATACAATCCAGAAAATGAGCACGATGCTTGTGGAATTGGCTTCGTAGCAAATATTAAAAAGATTTCTTCTCATAAAATTGTCGAGCAAGGTATTCATATGCTTTGCCAATTAAAACACCGTGGCGGAGAAGTTGGCGGGGATACGGGCGATGGCGCTGGTATTTTACTTGAAATTTCTGACTCTTTCTTCCGACGGGAATGTAGCAAATTAGGAATTAATTTGCCTGAAAAATATCATTATGCGGTGGGTATGTTTAATTTCCCACAAACTAAAGCAGAACGCGAATGTTTAATGGCAGAAACGGAAAAACTGATTGCGAGCGAAGGACAAATTTTTCTTGGCTGGCGCGAATTACCAACTGATGTAACAAAGGTTGGTGCAGGTGCAAGAGAAACAGAACCAGCAATTTATCAACTATTCATTCAAAAAAACGCCGAGCTAGATGAAGCGGGATTTGAGCGGGCACTTTATTTAATTAGAAAACAAGTTGAAAAATTTGCGGCGACTTCTGAGCAAATTACAGAAACTTTCTACGTTCCAAGTTTATCAACGAGAACGGTTATTTTTAAAGGAATGCTACTACCAGAACAAATTAATCAATATTATTTAGATTTAGCAGATCCAGCGTATGTATCGGCTTTTGCGCTAGTGCATTCACGCTTTTCAACGAATACTTTTCCAAGTTGGGAGCGGGCGCATCCGTACCGTTATTTAATTCATAATGGTGAAATTAATACGCAACGAGGCAATGTCAACTGGATGAAAGCTCGTGAAAAAAGAGCGGAATCTGGTTTACTTGGCGATGATTTAGCTAAATTACTACCAATTATTGATGAAAGTGGTAGTGATTCAGCGACTTTAGATAATGCGCTAGAATTTTTAGTGCAGGCAGGGCGTTCGTTACCTCATGCGGCGATGATGCTTATTCCAGAACCTTGGGATAAAAATCCGCACATGACTGATCCGAAACGCGCTTTTTACGAATATCATAGTACGCTGATGGAGCCTTGGGATGGACCGACTTCGATTTCATTTACGAATGGTCGCGTTATCGGGACGATTTTGGATAGAAACGGTTTACGTCCGGCTCGTTATTATGAAACGAAAGACCATACGATTATTTATTCTTCGGAAACGGGCGTTGTACCTGTTGATCCGAGTGAGATTATTCGCAAAGAAACAGTTGGTGCGGGAACAATGTTGTTAATCGATTTAGAAGAAGGACGCATTGTGACGGATTCTGAATTAAAGGAAGAACTAACAACAGAAAAACCATACCGTGAATGGCTGAATGCGGAAATGACGGAGATTGCTGACTTAGCGACAGCAGAGTTAGATTACGAAGCGATGGATAAATCAGAACGCTTTAAAAAACAACGCGCATTTGGTTACACGCAAGATGAATTAAATAAAATTTTGATTCCGATGGTAACAGAGAAAAAAGATCCAATGGGTGCAATGGGTTATGACGCGCCACTTGCCGTTTTAAGCCAACGTCCGCAAGTATTATTTAATTACTTTAAGCAACTTTTTGCCCAAGTTACGAACCCGCCGATTGATGGGATTCGCGAAGAAACAGTTACTTCTGCGATGACGCTGCTCGGGGATGAAGGAAATATTTTAAATCCTACTGCGAAAAATGCGAACCGAATTCGTTTGAAAACACCAATTTTATCACGAAAAGAATTTGCGGCTCTTGCACAGCAAACGAAATTCGCGAAACAAACCGAAACATTATCCATTCTATTTAAAGCAAAAGAACGTGATAATTTAGAAGCACGCTTGGAAGCCTTATTTATAGAAGCCGATAAAAAAATCGCAGGTGGCGCCGAGTTGCTTGTGCTAACAGATGATGGCGTAGATGCGGATTGGATTGGCATTCCTTCATTGCTAGCAGTAAGTGGCTTGCACCATCATTTAGTTAAGGCAGGAACGCGTACACAAGTGAGTATTATTGTGAAAACCGCGGAAGCGAGAGATGTTCACCAATGCGCGCTATTAATTGGCTACGGGGCGGATGCCGTATTCCCGAGTTTAGCTATTGATACATTTGACGGTTTAATCAAAGAAGGTCGTATTAAAGGGTTTACGCTTGATGAGGCAGAAAGTCGTTATATTGAAGCAATCACGGATGGCATTTTGAAAATCATGTCGAAAATGGGGATATCTACTGTCCAAAGTTACCGTGGGGCGCAGATTTTTGAAGCAATCGGTATTGGCGATGATGTGATTAAAAACTATTTCCCAGGGACAGCTTCACAAATTGGCGGTATTCCACTTGAAGTAATTGCCCAAGAAGCTTGGTTGCGTCACCGCGAAGCCTATCATGATATCGGCTACCAAAGTTTCACGCTTAATACTGGCGGTGAATATCAGTGGCGTTCAAACGGTGAATACCATGTGTACAATCCATTAGCAATTCATTCTTTACAACAAGCGACGCGCGAAAATGACCGCGAAACATATAATTTATATTCAGATTTAATGCAAAATCAAAATAATGCCTTTTTAAGAGGGCTGCTAACATTTACAAGTGATCGCAAGCCGATTCCACTGGACGAGGTAGAGCCAGCAGAAGCGATTTTTAAACGATTTAAGTCAGGTGCGATGTCATATGGTTCGATTAGCCAAGAAGCTCATGAGGCGCTTGCTATCGCGATGAATCGTATCGGCGGAAAAAGTAACAGTGGGGAAGGCGGCGAAAATCCGAACCGCTTTACTCCAGACGAAAATGGCGACTGGCGTAGAAGTGCAATCAAACAAATCGCTTCTGGTCGTTTTGGCGTAACAAGTCATTATTTGGTTAACGCAGAAGAGCTACAAATCAAAATGGCTCAAGGCGCAAAACCGGGTGAAGGCGGCCATTTACCAGGGAATAAAGTGTATCCGTGGATTTCGAAAACACGTGGTTCAACAACAGGTGTCGGCCTGATTTCACCACCGCCACATCATGATATTTATTCAATTGAAGATTTATCGCAACTGATTTTCGATTTAAAAAATGCTAACCAAAATGCACGCGTTAACGTGAAGCTAGTTTCGAAAACCGGTATTGGCACGATTGCTGCCGGGGTTGCGAAAGGGAATGCCGACGTTATCTTGGTAAGTGGTTATGAAGGCGGAACCGGTGCTGCGGCGAGAACGAGTATCCGTCACGCGGGTGTACCGTGGGAAATCGGCTTAGCGGAAACGCATCAAACATTACTTTTAAATGGTCTAAGAAATAAAGTCGTTGTTGAAACAGATGGTAAATTAATGACAGGGAAAGATGTCTTAGTTGCCGCGATGCTAGGGGCAGAAGAATTCGGATTCGCCACAGCGCCACTTGTGACACTTGGTTGCGTCATGATGCGCGTTTGTCATTTAGATACGTGTCCAGTTGGTGTAGCGACACAAAATCCAGAACTTCGTAAAAAATTCAATGGCTCTGCGGACTATGTTGTAAACTTCTTCCATTTTATCGTTGCAGAAATGCGTGAAATGATGGCGGAACTTGGCTTCAGAAGTTTGACAGAAGTAATTGGACATAAAGAGTTACTAACAACTCACGAGAAAAAAGAGGCACATTGGAAAGCGAAATATATCGACTTTTCGAATATGCTTTACAGTGATGATTTCTATAAAAACCAAGTCCAATATTGCACAAAACAACAAGACCACAAAATCGAGCAAACACTTGATATGCGAGAAATTGTTCCGTTAATTAAACCAGCACTTGAAAACGGTGAAAAAGTAACTGGAACTTTCGCTGTACGAAACATTGACCGCGCGATTGGAACGATTGCTGGATCCTTTATTAGTAAAAAGTACGGCGCAGAAGGTTTGCCAGAAGATACGATTTCACTTGATTTCGTTGGTTCGGCGGGTCAAAGCTTTGGTGCTTATACGCCACTTGGCATGACACTTCGAATTCACGGTGATGCCAATGACTACTTTGGAAAAGGGCTTTCAGGTGGTAAATTGATTGTTAGTCCAGATGCAAAAACACCAATCAAACCGCATGATTCCGCGATTGTCGGTAATGTAACGCTTTACGGTGCCACTGGTGGATATGCTTATATGCACGGAAAAGCTGGCGCAAGGTTCGCCGTTCGTAATAGTGGTGCTACCGCGGTTGTTGAAGGTATTGGCGACAATGGTTGTGAATATATGACAGGTGGTGCAGTAGTCATTCTCGGCGAAATTGGCGAGAACTTTGCGGCCGGAATGTCTGGTGGGCTTGCTTATATTTATACCAAAAACAAAGAAGAAACTACTACCAAAATCAATCATGAACTTGTTAACAGTCGTTCTACACTTGGTGCGTCAGAACTAGCTAAATTGAAACAGCTAATTGAACAACACGCAAGCCTTACTGGAAGCGAGTTTGCCAAAGCTATTCTCAGCAATTGGGAAGTGGAACAAGCGAATTTCATTTTCGTTATTCCAAATGAATATGAAATGATGCTAACGAGAATCACGACACTTGAACAAACTGGGAAAACACACGATGAAGCAGAATTACAAGCTTTTTATGAGCATAAAGATGGAAAATTAGTTGCCGGAGCGGCGAAATAGAGAGGAGTGAAACCATGGGAAAAGCAACTGGATTTATGGAATATGACCGAATCCCTTCTCCAGGGCGCGATCCGAAAAGTCGGACGCGTGACTGGAACGAATATAGTTTACCAATGCCGGCAGCGGACTTAACGTTACAAGCTGCACGTTGTATGGATTGTGGTGTACCGTTTTGTAGTGTTGGGATGGAAATTAAAAACGGCGTATCAGGTTGTCCACTGCATAATTTAATTCCAGAGTGGAACGATGCAGTTTACCGGGGTGACTGGTATGAAGCGTTACAACTACTATTAAAAACAAATAACTTTCCAGAGTTTACTGGTCGTATTTGCCCAGCGCCTTGTGAAGGTGGCTGTACAGTAGCAATTTCAGAACCAGCAGTAGGAATTAAATCAATTGAAAAAGCGATTATTGACCGCGGTTTTGAAGAGGGCTGGATTAAACCAGCTCCACCTAAAAAGCGCACAGGTAAACGAATTGCCGTGATTGGTTCTGGTCCTGCGGGGCTTGCTTGTGCCGATCAATTAAATAAAGCTGGTCATAGCGTAACAGTCATTGAAAAAAGTGACCGAGTTGGTGGCTTATTAATGTACGGTATTCCAACGATGAAACTCGAGAAAGAACAAGTAACGCGTCGAGTGAATTTGATGGCAGAAGAAGGCGTTGAATTTGTGACTGGCGTTGCAGCTGGTACGGATGTTACTTTTGAAGAACTACGCACAGAGTATGATTCGATTGTACTTGCAACAGGTGCTGGTAACGCACGCGATATTCCACTTGCTGGACGTGATGCAGCTGGTATTCACTTCGCTGTGCCGTATTTAACACAAAGTACGCGCGACAATTTGGACAATGGCGGGGTGCAAACACTTTCTGCTAAAGGCAAAAATGTCGTAATTATCGGTGGCGGTGATACTGGTGCTGACTGTGTGGCAACGGCATTAAGACAAGGTGCAAAAAGTATTTACCAGTTCGGTATTCAAGATAAACTTCCTGAATTACGCGAAGGTGAAAACCCTTGGCCACAATATCCACGCGTATTCAAAATGGATTATGCGCACGAAGAAGCAGAGGCTGTTTATGGAAGAGATCCACGTGAATATCTCATCAATACAACTTCTTTCGAAAAAGATGCAGCAGGTAACCTTGTTGGACTTCATACAGTAGAAGTAGTGGAAGATAAGGCTGCTAGAACGTATACACCTGTAGAAGGAAGCGAAAAGTATTTTGACGTTGATATGGTTTTAATTGCAATTGGTTTTGCTGGTACAACAGAAGATATTTTCACAAATTTTGGCGTAGGGAAAACAGACCGTCATACGATTGATGCTGCTAAAGGATTTTACCGTACAAGTGAAGAAGGCGTGTTCGCTTGTGGGGATGCACGTCATGGTCAAAGTTTAGTTGTAACCGCGATTGCAGAAGGAAGAGAAGCTGCTCGTGAAGTAGACTTTTACTTGATGGGAGAAACATTTTTACCTTAATAGAAAAAAAGCTTATCCTCAAAAGGGTAAGCTCTTTTTTTGGCCAATTATTTCATTCCAGAAACATTGAAGCCTTTTAAAATGTATTTTTGGAAAGTCATGAAGATCAAGATGATTGGAATAACCATAAAGGTTGCACCAGCCATTTGTAACGCGTAGTTGCTGCCGTATTGTCCTTTTAGAAGTTGAAGTCCTACTGATAGGGTATAGAATTTTTCGTCGTTGGCGATGATTAACGGCCATAAGAACGAGTTCCAACCAGCGATAAAAGTAAGGATTCCTTGGACCGCAAGCACAGGACGAGAAATCGGAATAACGATCCGCCAGAAAATGTAAAATTCACTAGCACCATCCAGTCGTGCGGCTTCAAGTAAATCGTCGGAAATGGTGGACATAAATTGGCGGAATAAGAAAATCCCGAAGGCGCCAACCAGTCCTGGAAGTACAATCCCTGTCATGGTGTTTGTTAATCCGGCCGCATTAAGCAGTAGATAAACCGGAATCATCGTTACTTGTCCGGGAATCATCATTGTAGCAAGTACGAGATAGAACAACTTGTTTTTCCCTTTAAATTTAAATTTAGCAAAGCCGTAACCTGCCATCGCATTTAAAAATAAACCGAAAAACGAGAAGAACACAATGATTAACGTGTTTTTTAAGTAAATAGCAAAGTCCATTTCGGTGAATAGTTTCGTGAAATTATCTAGTGTAAACGTTTCTGGCCAAATAGTAGGTGGGATTTTTAAAATTTCAGCATCCGTCTTTAAAGAGGAGAGAACCATCCAAATGAACGGTAAAATCATAAAGAATCCGCCAACTGTTAAAATAGTAATAACGGCAATTTGAGAACCGCGCGATTTTTGTCTATATTGATTCATTTATAACACTCCTCTCTTAAATATCCCCGCCATTATTTTTGCGCTGAATCCGGAACTGGATAATCGTGATAATAATAATCGCGATAAACAAGATGAACGATCCAGCAGCGGCGTAACCAAACTTACTTAGTTGGAAACCGTTTTGATAGATAAATAGGGCGACTGAGTTCGTGCTATCGAGCGGGCCGCCTTCTGTCATGACGAACGGTTCCTCGAAGAATTGCAACCAACCAATCATCGTCGTTACGGTTACAAAGAAAATCGCAAAACGAAGCATTGGAACAGTAATTTTAAATAATTGTTGACGACTATTTGCGCCGTCAAGTGAGGCAGCTTCGTAGTATTCGCGCGGAATCCCTTGAAGTGCCGCTAAGAAAATAATCATATTGACACCGATTGCTCGCCACACAGCGAGGATAATCAATGAGAGTTTCGCAATCGTTGGGTCTTGTAGCCAAGGAACAGGTCCGAGGTCTAAAAAGGAAAGCAAGTAATTAAGTAAACCAAAGCGCGGATTATATAAATAACTCCAAACAACTGCTACAGCGACAACGTTTGTAATTGACGGAGTATAGAAGATTAACCGGAAAAACTGGAAAATCTTTGCTTGCGAGAAGTTAATCATCAGCGCAATCCCGAGCGAACAAACGATAACGAGTGGAACGCCAATAACTACATAGAAAAGCGTGTTAAAAATAGATTTTAAAAATACCGGGTCTTGCATAATATTGACGTAATTATCTATCCCAATAAAGTTAATCTTAGAATAATCGGCAAGCCCGACTAAATCGATATCTGTAAAACTAATGACAAAAGCAAGCAAAATCGGAAGTAAGGAAAACAGAAGAAGTAAAAACAGTGCTGGCGAAATAAACAAATATGGCGTGTTTTTATTTAGAAATTGTTTCATAACATCAGTTCCATTCTAAAAGGGCAAATGGCAGACTAGAATCATTTGCCCTTTTTATTCGTTATTTTTTAAGAAGTGTTTCTACTTGATCGTTAAATGTATCCATTTGTGTTTGTACATCTGCACCACCACGATAAATTTGTTCCCAAGATTTTCCGTAAAGTTGAGCGATTTCTTCAAATTGTGGGATAAGTGGCATTGGTTCAGCCGTTTTCATTTGTTCACCGAATACTTTGTAGTAAGGGTCGTTTTTCAGCATATCGTCTTCCCAAGCATCCATACGAGCGGGCATGGAGTTTGTATCTTTCAACCAAGATAATTGCACGTCTGGTTGGCTCATGTAGTCCATGAATTTAAGGGCATCATCTTTTTTATCACTATATTTGAAGATAGAAAGGTTAGCTCCACCTAAGCTTGATTCGTTATTTTCTTTTTTAGGTAATACAGCAGTAGCCCATTTTCCGTCAATGTCAGGGGCAGTATCTTTAAGCGTGTTAACCATCCAAGGACCACTCATGAACATTGGCACAATGCCGTCGCCGCCAAAGCTTTGAGAAGCATCTAAACCAAGGTCAGTATCTGGTGCGGAACCGTTTTTAATGAAGCTATCTAAATAAGTAACAGAATCAACGAATGGTTTTTTATTGAAAACTGGAGTGCCATCTTTATCGAAAAGAGGGGAGCCATTTTGACGTCCGAAAATGAAACCGGTAGTTTGTTCGTTTGGATCAATTGCAAAGCCGTACATATCTTTACCGCGTTTTGAAAGTTTAAGTGCAGCATCAGATAGTTCATCCCAAGTTTTTGGTGCTTCATCATAACCAACTTTTTTCAGTAAATCGGTACGATAGAAAAGGACACGAGTTTCTGCGTACCACGGAACACCGTAAGTTTTCCCATCAAATTGGGTTGTTTTTACAGAACCAGGGAAAAATAAATCAGAGTTCATATTTTTACTTTTTTCTACGTCTTTTGTAATATCAAGTAATGCGCCGGCTTCGACAAATTCAGGCATCCATGTAGTTCCCATTTGGACTACATCGGGGCCGGATTTAGAAGCGACTGCTGTTAGTAATTTATCATGTGCGTTTGCCCAAGGGATAACTTGGACTTTCACTTCAATACCAGTGTCTTTCGTGAATTTCTGTGCGATTTCTTTTAATGATTTGGCTTCATCTCCCATAGCCCAAACATTTAACACTTTCGAATCGCTGGAATTTGCATCATCCTTTGACCCACCACACGCCATTAATACCAAACTAAGCGACAACACTAAAGCTAAAACGACAAACATCTTTTTCTTCATGATTTTTCCTCCATTTTTTGTTTTTTTCAAAGCAACTTAATGAACTGAAGCTGTTAAAGAATAAAAACTGTTGTACGGAACAGGTTGTGCCGTACGGGATGAAGCAAATTGTGAAAATCAATTCACATACACAATATTCTATAGAAACGTTTCGACAAGGTTATTATAGTATATTATGTAATCGGTTTCAAGCGAATTGCTATTTTATTTTTATTAATAGGAGTTAATCTTTTATGTACCAATGCTTTATGGGTGATAAAAACTTTTGGGTTTAATTTTATTAAAAACGAGATAGTATAGAAGAAACTGGAAAATCGAATCATTTAACCATGTGAATGTCGTTTTTGGTTGACTAAAGAAAAGAAAGCGCTTATACTGTTGTTATATTTGAATAGAAACGTTTCGAAAATAGTGTTCAGGAGGTTCCTATGAAACAAGAAAAAGTGCAAGATTTAGTCAATCAAATGACCTTAGATGAAAAAATTGCCCAATGTCTTCAACTTTCTCCTTTTCTTTTTAAAGGTACAAACAAAAATGCAGAACTTACAGGGCCGCTTCTTCAAGAAATGAAATTAACGGATGCGCAAACTGAAAATGCGGGTTCGGTGCTTGGATCGAGTTCGGCGCTCGATATGATTGGTATTCAAGAAGCATACTTAAAAACAAATCGACTAGGAATTCCGCTTGTTTTTATGGCGGATGTCATACATGGTTATAAAACTGTTTTTCCAATTCCACTTGCGCTTGGATGTTCGTTTGACCGAGAAACGGTTCGAGTAATGGCGGAAGTTTCGGCACTTGAGGCAACCGCGGAAGGGCATCATGTCACTTTTTCACCGATGCTTGATTTAGTACGGGATCCGAGATGGGGACGCGTGATGGAATCGACTGGTGAGGATCCATTTTTAAATAGTGAACTTGGGAAAGCGATGGTTGCTGGGTATCAAGGTGATGCGAGTAAACTTACTGAAAACAAAGAGCGAATGGCTGCTTGTGTGAAACATTTTGCGGCATACGGGGCGGCGGAGGCTGGACTGGAATACAATACGGTCAATATGTCTACGCGCGAACTATATCAAAATTATTTACCAGCTTATAACGCAGCAATCCAAGCAGGCGCTAAATTAGTCATGACGGCTTTTAATGTCGTGGACGGGATTCCGGCGACGATGAACAAATGGCTGAACCGGGATGTGTTACGTGGTGAAATGAATTTTGACGGCGTACTAATTTCTGATTGGGGCGCGGTTGCGGAAGTAATTAATCATGGAACTGCGAGAAACCCGAAAGAAGCGGCGCAGTTTTCGATGGAAGCAGGCGTTGATTTGGAAATGATGACGACTTGCTATATTCATGAATTAAAAGGCTTGATTGAGGATGGTAAACTATCTGAAAGTCTTTTAGATGAAGCGGTATTGCGAATGTTGCAGTTGAAAAATGATTTAGGACTTTTTGAAGATCCATATCGTGGTTTGAAAAATAGCAATCGTTCAGAAGATATTTTAACCGATGAAAGTCGCGGGAAAGCACGAGCAGCTGGTGTGGAATCTGCTGTGTTATTAGAAAATAAAAATCAATTGCTTCCGCTAGATAAAGCGACTAAATTGGCACTAATTGGCCCGCTTGCAACATCGCCTGATATTCTTGGCGGCTGGAACGTGTACGGCGAAGAAAAAGATGGCATCAATGTTGAAACCGGTTTGCGTGAAGTGTTTGAAGCTGTCACAACCGTTTCGACGGATTATACCAAACTTACCGAGGCAGATAAAGCAGCGGTAAAAGAAGCTGTGCAAAATACAGAAGTAGTCATTCTTGCGCTAGGCGAAAAAAATGAATGGGGCGGAGAAGCAGGAAGTCTTGCTACTATTCGTTTGCCAGAAGCGCAATATGACTTAGCGAAATTTGTACAAACGCTTGGAAAACCAGTGGTCATTACTTTGTTTAACGGAAGACCGCTCGAAGTAAAAGAACTTGCGGAGTCTAGTGATGCGCTACTCGAATTGTGGTTCCCGGGCACAGAAGCAGGACGCGTTACTGCAGATTTATTGAGTGGCGCGAGCAATCCTTCTGGAAAATTATCAATGTCATTCCCACAAACAACCGGCCAAATTCCTGTTTATTATAATCATTTACGCACTGGTCGACCGCAAACACCGGAAAATAAAGGTGAACGTTACGTATCACATTATCTCGATATTCCTAATGAACCATTTTATCCATTTGGCTACGGGAAAAGTTATAGTGAATTTGCGCTGAAAACCGCGGAACTTCCGACAGAATTAAACTTAGGCGAATCGCTTCACGTGGAAGTAATGATTAAAAATACGAGTGAAATTGCTGGAAAAGAAGTAATCCAAGTGTATTTACAAGACGTAACAGCGAGCATTTCACGACCTGTCAAAGAACTCAAAGCATTTGAAAAAGTGGCGCTTCTAGCAGGCGAAGAAAAAACAGTTTCATTTGAATTAACTAGCGAAGCATTTTCCTTTTATAACCATCAACTTGAAAAAGTGCAGGAACCGGGACTTCATCGTATTTTTGTTGGGACTAGTAGTGAAGATGTAGACGTTTTTGAAGTGGAAGTAGGTGGATATGTGTGACAACATTAAAGGAAATAAAAAAAGCGGACTTAGCAGCGGCATTTTATCCAAGTGGGGAGCTCGCTTGGTTGAAGTTGAAGGATATTATGTTGAATCAAGTCATTCAAAATCCGTTAGAGAACCGTTTATCGCAAATATATGTACGAGCGCATTTGGCAAATAAAGTGGAGATTTATCCGCTTTTAACCGCAGATGCAGAAGTTGGATTTAATGAGCACGGTGTAGAATATCGCGGGACAGTTGGACCGTTTCGTTACATTGTAGAAATGAAGTTCCATTCACGTGGCTGGTTTTATGATGTAACGGTGGATGGGGAAGGAACTTTTGACCTTGTTTATTTACAAGATTTAGGTCTTGCCGAACAAGCGGCAGTGCGGACGAATGAAGCCTATATGTCGCAATATATTGATTACCATGTGACGGAAGGAGCGAATGGTTTTACGATTCAAGCGCGCCAAAACCAACCACAAAATAATCGCTTTCCAGCAGTCCAAATTGGCGCTTTAACGAACATTGTTGGCTATGCAACAGATGGATTTGATATATACGGAACCAATTATAAACTTACTAATGAACTTGCGGGGCTCGCGGAGAAATCACTACCAAATCGAGTCTATCAATATGAATTCGCGCAAATCTCCTTACAAACCGCGCCATTCACGAATCACGCGGAAACAAGTTTTTACGGCTACACAACCGAAAATCAACCTAAAGCATCTGGAGCACCGATTGAAAATTTGGCCGAAATTAAAGCGAGCATTCCGGAACAAATTTATCAACCAGGTACGAAAGCCATCCGCGCCAAAAATATCGGAACCCCAATTACCGGCGAACCAATTTCCGAAAAATGGTTACAAGCAAAGTTTCCAGACAGAATCCAAGAAGAAAAACAAAACGGCGCACTCCTTTCCTTTTTCACACCAAACTATGCGCATGTCGTTACGCGTGAAAAGGAAGCTGAGCTAGAACGCCCGCACGGCAGTATTTTGCTAGATAAAGTGGCTGTTTTAAACCCCGAAGCAACTCTTTCGGCGACAACGTACATGTATGGCGCATTTTTATCGCAATTGGTTGCTGGAAACACCAATATGAACAAATGGAATAGCCATGCGCGCAATCCGCTTAATATTTTGCAAACAAGTGGCTTGAGAATTTATATCGAACAAAATGGCGAACTTCAACTACTCGGCGTGCCGTCTATTTGGGAAACGAGCACGAACTATTCAACTTGGTATTACCAGTGGAATGATGATCTAATTACCGTACGGACGACATTAACCGCCGAAAGTAAAGAAGCGTTCGTTACCGTTCATTCTGAAAAAGGCCAACCGTATAAATTGGTGCTAACAAACCAAGTAACAATGGGTACAAATGAATACGATACAACGGTGAAAAAGGAAATCAAAGAGGGCGGTGTAACTTATTTCCCAGCCGCAGATTCACCGATTTTAGAAACCTATCCAGCGCTTCAATTCCGGGTGGATGGAACTTACAACGAGATAACCGATGAAAGCTATTTTGCAAAAGAGTATGCAGGAACAGCAGGTTTGGATGTCTTCGTATTTGAACCAAGCGATAACGCGACTTTCCAAGTGCAAGCGAAACTAACGGATGAATTTTCGGAGCAAAACCAAGACTTAGAAGCAGCAAACAAAGAAATCCGAGCAAGCTATGACGAATTAACCGCCCAGTTCCATTTAAATCACCAAAGTCCAACCGCGGAAAAATTAAACTTAACGGTTTATTGGTATGCGCATCAAATGCTCGTTCATTATGCATCGCCGCACGGTTTAGAGCAATACAGCGGGGCGGCGTGGGGGACACGTGACGTAAGCCAAGGTCCATTTGAGTTTTTCCTAGCAACCGGGAACAAAGCTGTTTTACGCCAACTTGTATTAACAATCTTCTCCCATCAATATCGGGATACTGGCGACTGGCCACAATGGTTTATGTTTGATAAATATACATCGATTCAACAAGAAGAAAGCCACGGTGATGTAATCGTTTGGCCACTGAAAATTATTGGTGATTACTTGGAAATGAGTGGGGATACTGAGATTCTCGAAGAAAGTATTCCATTTGTCGACCGTACTTCAAAAACATTTACAACTGAAAAAGGTACACTGTTAGAACATATCGAATTAGCAGTGCAAACTATCGAATCACGCTTTATGAAAGGAACAGCACTTTCTAACTACGGGGATGGTGACTGGGATGACACACTTCAACCAGCTAATGCGCAATTGAAGAAAAACATGGTTTCCAGCTGGACAGTCGCTTTAACGTATCAAACATTTAAACGATTAGCGACATTCTTGCCAGCAGGAGATGAATACGCCGCTCTAGCAAAACGAGTTCAAGCTGATTTTGCTAAATATATGACAGCGGATACCGACGTCATTCCTGGTTTCCTCTATTTAGAAGAAGGAAAAGCGCCAGTTTGGATGATTCATCCGGAAGACAAAGAAACAAATATTAAGTATCGCTTAATTCCACTAACAAGAAGCATAATTGCCGAATTAGTTGATAAAAAACAAGCGAGTCGTAACTTTGACATTATAGGTGAGCATTTACTTCACCCAGATGGCGTAAGGTTAATGAGTGAGCCAGCTCATTATGCAGGCGGTGTGAGCACTCATTTCAAACGGGCGGAACAAGCCGCGAACTTTGGCCGAGAAGTCGGTTTGCAATACGTGCATGCGCATATTCGTTATATCGAAGCACTCGCAAAAATTGGCGACACAGAAGCTTGGCATATGCTGGATGTTATTAATCCAATCAATATAAAAGAAGTAGTGCCAAACGCAGCTCTTCGCCAAAGTAACACCTATTTTAGTAGTTCCGATGCGGCATTTTTAGATCGCTATCAAGCGCAAAATGAGTTCAGCCGTGTGAAAGAAGGAAGCATTCCAGTGAAAGGTGGCTGGCGGATTTATTCGAGTGGTCCAGGCATATATTTACACCAATTAATCAGTTCGGTTCTCGGTATTCGCCAAACGGAACAAGCGCTTATTTTTGATCCGATTTTGCCAGAAGAATTAGATGGATTGGAATGTCATATTGAACTGGATAATTATCCGTTAGATATTACTTTTGAAAGTGCTGATGTGGCGGGTATTATCGTGAATGGCGAGGAACAACCAGTGGAAAATGACGCGAATGCATACCGAACCGGCGCCCTTATTTTGCCGAAAAAGAACTTAACGACAAAATGTTCACAAATCACGATTAAATTTCAAAAAAATAACCGTCTCTAAGGTTGTTTTGTGTATAATAAAAGAAAACAGAAAAGGATGCGATTCACGTGGTAGGAATTAAAGATATCGCGAAAAAGGCAGGGGTTTCCATTTCAACAGTATCCTACGCACTTAATGGCAGCCCGAAAGTGACCGAAAAAACGCGAAAACGAATTATGACCATCGCAAATGAATTGAATTATATTCCCAATATGGCAGCACGAACGTTAAAAACGAGAGAGACAAAAATTATCGGCGTCTATTTAACGAACTACGGCGGGATTTTTTACGGGACATTACTGGAAGGTTTAACGCAAACGCTCTATAAACACGGATATGAACTCATTGCTTGCAGTGGCACGAAAACACACCGATTTTTACCCGAAAAAATGATTGATGGCGCTATTATTTTAGATGCGAATTTCCCATCGAGCGAAATTATTAATTATGCTGATCGTGGGCATAAATTAGTAGTGCTCGACCGGGAGCTCACGCATGAAAATGTTAGCCAAGTCTTACTCGATAATAAAGGCGGCGCAACACTTGCAATCGATTATTTATCTACTAATTTTAAAGGTGACTTTTATGTGATTACCGGTCCGGATGATTCGTACGATGCGAGGGTCAGACTCGAAACGGCCAAACAAGAACTCGCTCGTTCTGGCGATAAAAAAGTGCATATCATCGAAGGAGACTTTTCCGAACAAAGCGGTGAAAAAGCAGCAGCAACAATCGCTAAAAACTGGAAAGCACCTGTATCCGTATTCGCTTTAAATGATAATATGGCCATCGGTATGTATCGCTATTTCGCTGGTACAGATTTAGAAATTGGCAAAGACGTGCGCATTATCGGCTTCGATAATACCGATATTAGTGAATATTTAGTGCCACGCCTTGCAACTATCGAATATTCGAAGTACAAATGGGGCGCGGTTGCTGCCGATAAACTTGTCGAACTGCTCGAGGGTGAAAAAGCTGAAAATGAAATAATCTATACAACTAGAATCAGTGGTCCATCTGTTTCAAACAATTAGTACGCTTTTTTCCTTATTTTAAGGTATACTTAAAATAAAATGAAAGGAGTTGTCGGCTAATGAAACTTGGAATTATGGGAACAAACTGGATTACAGATTCTTTTATCGAAGGTGCCGTTAATTCGGGCGAATGGAATCTCACTGCTGTTTATTCGCGCACAGAAGAAAAAGCACGCGCATTTGGAGAAAAATACGGAGAGTTGACTTATTTCACGGATATTGAAGAAATGGGCAAATCAGACGCATGTGACGCTGTTTATATTGCTTCTCCTAATGCACTTCATTATCAACACGCGGTTAGCTTACTTAAAAATAAAAAACATGTAATTGTCGAAAAACCAATTTTTTCTACAGTGGCAGAATTAGAGCATGCGCACCAAATTGCTCGTGAAAACAATGTCTTTTTATTTGAAGCCGCACGCCACATCCAAGAACCTAACTTCAAACGTTTACAAGAAAGCCTTGAAAAAGTGGGAACCATCCACGGTGCAACACTGGCCTACATGAAATATTCTTCCAGATATGATCAAGTTTTAAACGGTGAAGAACCAAACATCTTCTCCTTGAAATTCTCTGGCGGTTCGATTGTTGATTTAGGCGTGTATTCACTTTACTCGGCGATTACATTATTCGGCGAACCCGTTAAAGCGACTTACTTTGCGACCAAATTACCAACAGGTGTGGACGGACTTGGCCCAATTATTCTTGAATATCCAACATTCAACGTCACCATCATTCAAGGGAAAAATTCCCAATCCTTCTTACCAAGCGAAATTTACGGTCAAAAAGGGACGTTAATCGTGGACCCACTTACTGGAATTGAACATATTACTTTTTATGACAATGCAACAAAAGAAGAAACCGAACTCGCTGGTCCAACTGTTGCCAATGATATGCAATTTGAAGCAGCCGAGTTTGCAAGAATTATCGAACAAAGCGACCGAGATACATCCGAATACTTAGCAGACCTAAGCTTAAAAGTATTACGTGTCTCCAACGAACTACGTCACCAAAACGATATTTGGTTTGACGCGGAAAAATAATCTTTGAAAAAGCTAGGAAAAGGCGATTGCGCTGCTTCCTAGTTTTTTTGTTTATAGCAACAAAAATCCTAAATAAAAGTGCAGACTTGCAGTAAGCATGGTATGATACAGAGAAGAACTAATAAAGGAGTCGGGTCATGACAGAATCAAATATCCCAAGCTTTTGGGCGGAAAAATGGAAAGAACATGGTTATGAAACGCCAACAGAGATTCAAAGCGCGATGTACCAACCAATCAAAGACGGGGCAGATGTACTCGCAGTATCACCAACTGGAACGGGGAAAACAGTAGCTTATTCACTACCAACCCTTGAAAAAATAGAAGCAATTCCAAAAACACAATGGCTAGTTTTAGCGCCATCTCATGAATTAGTTATGCAAATCACGGAAGTAATCCGTTCATGGTTACCAAGCGATGAATTGACGGTTATATCTTTAATCGGAGGAGCCAACGTTAAACGGCAAATCGAAAAACTAAAGAAAAAACCACAAATTATTGTAGCCTCTCCAGGCCGCGCGCTTGAACTAATCAAACAAAAGAAAATTAAAATGCACGAAATCAAAACAATTACGTTGGACGAATGTGACCAATTACTTCGCCAAGAGAATTTTAAAAGTACACTTGAAATTGTCGAAAGTGCCGTTCGCGATCGCCAATTAACACTTGTATCAGCAACAAAACTAGAAAACCCAGAGGCATTTTTCGCGCAAACAGAAAATACACCAGTGATGCTTGAAGTAACTGCGAAACCGGAAGAATTAACGAACGTAGAACATTTATACATGGACGTTGAATCTCGTGATAAAGCGACATTATTGCGCCGAATTTCGCATATTAAAGACATGCGCGGCCTCGTTTTCGTGAAAGACAAACCGCGAATGGAAATTTTGCTAGAAAAACTGCATTACGATAAAGTAAAAGCAGCTGGAATTCACGGCGAAATTCGCAAAGAAAAACGCAAAAAATATCTCGATGACTTTAAAAAAGGTACATTGACTTATTTAATCGTGACAGATGTCGCGGCTCGTGGGCTTGATATAGAGGATTTACCATACGTTATTCACTATGATTTAGCAGCAAGCGAAAAAGAATATACGCACCGTTCTGGACGTACTGGACGAATGGGTAAATCAGGCACGGTAATCACTTTTGCCAACCCACGTGAAATAAGAACATTAAAACAATATTTAACCATCCACAATTTAAAAGGGAAACAAGTACGCTTCTACCAAGGGAAACTTCTTGACGGCGCTGTCCCTGAAAATAAAATTGCCAAAAAAGCAACTAGACCACCAAAACAAGTGCAAAAAGGCAAAAAAGACGATACGAAAAAACCATTCCGCAAAGATAAACCAAGTGGAACTGCTGGGGGACGTAAAGAAAAGCCTACTAATTCAGCGAAACCGGCACGTAATAACAAACCAAATAAATTCAACAAAAAACAAAACAATTTTAAAAAATCATAAGCTGCGCGGAATGTTTTTCTCTCTGGATAGAAAGGAAAGCATTCGCGCTTTTTTGTTACTTAATTTTTATCGTTGCGAGGATGCCATTTAAAAAGGTATAATGGAAACATAGAGTTTCAAAAAGGAGTAGAGTAGATGTCTAGTAGAAAAGAAGAAGTCCTCCAACTTCTAAACGCAAAAGAAGAAAAAGTATCTGCAGCAGATGTCGCAGAATTGCTTCAAATGGACCGAGCGAACGCTAGTCGTTATCTAAATGATCTTTTTAAAGAACAAAAAATAGACAAACTTCCTGGGAAACCGGTATTTTACCAAGCCATTAAAACGACCGAACGAGCAACCCAACCAGCAGGAAACATGCAAACATCTGCTTTTGGGCGATTAATTGGCTCTGAAGATAGTTTAAAGGTAAGTATCCAACAAGCGAAAGCCGCGATTTTATATCCACCAAACGGGCTTCATAGCTTGATTTTAGGCCGTACTGGGACAGGGAAATCACTTTTTGCTGAATGTATGTATCAATTTGCCAAGGAATCAGAAACGATTCCAGCCGATGCACCTTTTGTTTCGTTTAACTGTGCTGATTATGCACAAAATCCGCAGCTTTTATTTGGCCATATTTTTGGGGTCATTAAAGGTGCTTACACGGGAGCGGAAGAAACACGCGAAGGATTGCTGAAAAAAGCAGATGGCGGGATATTGTTCCTTGATGAAATTCATCGCTTACCTCCAGAAGGACAAGAAATGCTCTTCACCTTTATCGATAAAGGGGAATTCCGTCCACTTGGAGAAAGTGCGAACGTCCATCATGCGCAAGTTCAAATTATCGGTGCGACAACAGAATCACCAGATAACTTTCTGTTAGAAACGTTCACAAGACGTATCCCGATGACGATTACACTGCCATCACTAGCGGAACGAAACTTGGAAGAACGTTATCAATTAGTAGAATTTTTCTTAAATCAGGAAGCGACCAGACTACATCAATCGATTCGCGTACATAGAAAAGCACTGATTGCCTTTTTACTTTACCATGCAAGCGCTAACGTTGGTCAACTGCAAAGAGACCTAAAACTGGCCTGTGCAAAAGCCTTTTTGCATTATAAAACCAAAACAGCCAATTATATTTTAATCGAACAAGACGATTTACCGATTCACGTCCAAAAAGGTTTATTGCACTTAAAAGACGAACCAGAAAAATTAAACCGTTTAATTGATGTGGATAAATCCATTTTCAAATTTGTTGATACAAGTGACGCTTTAGTTGAAATGGAAGATGTGCACGATGTCTACCATGCTATCCAAGAAAAAGCGGATCAGTTGATGAAAGAAGGGAAGGACCAAAGCGAGCTAGAAGAAGCGCTTTATGTCGATGTAGATCAATATTTCCACGACTACATGGTCCAATTACCAACCCATCAAACAGCCAAAGAAATCATCGCACCAGCCGTTTGGGAATTAACCGAAAAAGTATATGCCATGGCAGAAGAAAAACTAAATCGCAAATACAATGAAAAAATGAAATTTGCTTTCTCGTTACATTTACAAAGCACAATTGAACGAGTACGCGAACAAAAACACATTATTCACCCAGATTTAAATAATATCCGCAAAAAATATCCAAAAGAATTCCAAGTAGCGATTGATTTATCCGCGCTAATTGAGCAAGAATTAAGTATCGAAATTCCTTTTGATGAAATTGGCTTTTTGACGATGTTCTTGACGGAAGAAGTGGTAGATACATCGCTCTCACAAGAAAATCAAGTTGAAGTAATTGTCATGATGCACGGTCGTTCTACAGCGACAAGTATGGTGGAAACAGTGCAGGAATTACTAAGCATCGAAAGCGGAATCGCGCTTGACATGCCACTTACCGTCGAAGTAAAAGCGATGTACGAAAAACTAAAACAAACCGTGATCAAATTAAATCCTGTCAAAGGCGTACTAATCCTTTCTGATATGGGTTCACTCACTTCTTTTGGGAATATGTTAACAGAAGAGCTTGGCATTCGCACAAAAACTGTTACAATGGTAAGTACACCTGTTGTTTTAGAAGCGATGCGCAAAGCCTCATTAGGCCGAGGTTTAGAAGATATTTATCAAAGTTGTGAGCAATTATTTGAAAATAAATATAAAGCACATGTTTTACGAGCAAAACCAGTAAAAAATGCGGTTATCTTCACTTGTTTCACAGGAGAAGGGGTCGCCGAGCAATTGCGTAAAGTCGTAGCGCCAATTATTGACGAAACAAAAATTGAAATCATCGTGTTACAATTCTTGCATAAAGAAGCGTTCCGCGAGCGAATTGACCAACTGATGGAAGAATATAATATTCTAGCAATCATGGGTTCGGTAGCCTTTGAATATCGCGATATTCCATTCTTTAGCGCGCTGGAAGTATTATCAGATGGCGGTTTAGAAGTTATTTCCAGAATTTTAAATGATGAAGTGCCATATGAAAAATTAATCGCTTCATTAGAAGGCAATTTACAAGCAGTTAGTTCGGCTGAGCAACTCGTTTATTTTTTACGAAAAGTGATCTCCGAATTGCAACTGCAACTTAATGTAATACTTGAGTCGGGTGTAGATATCGGCATGATTCTTCACTTAGCATTCCTTATCGAGCGCGTTAAACTTGGCGCTGTAGACCGGGAATTCCCAGACTTAAACGAATTTGCTAAAAACCATATGGTCGAAATGCAAATCACGCAACAAATGATGGAAAATGTGGAAATTGAGTACGACATCGTAATACCCCAATCAGAAATCGCATATTTAACACAGATGATGCTCTCAAACCAGGTGGAAGAAAATTAAGAAAACGGAATCTACCAAGTGTGTATTGTCTTACACACTTGGTTTTTTATTGTGTAAGTAAGAAAGTTCGCATATAAGCGATGAATAACTATAAAAGTTGGCACATAACTTGCATATTATATATGCGTGCAGCTTTTCAAACTAGGAGGTTAAATTAATGAATAACATCATGTTAGTTTGTTCGGCCGGTATGTCCACAAGTCTACTCGTAAAAAAAATGACAGAAGCTATCGAAAAAAAACAAGTAGAAGCCACTGTAATCGCAGTTGCGGAAGCTGATTTTGATAAGTACAAAGGCGATGTAGACGTTGTATTGCTCGCACCACAAGTTCGCTTTTTAGAGAAGAATTTGAAACGAGTACTGGACCCATTAGGTATTCCAGTTGCAATCATTAACGGGATTGACTACGGAACAATGGACGGCGAAAAAGTGCTAAATGATGCACTAGCAATGATTGAGAAATAATCTCGAGTTCGAGACTGCTTGAAGAGGAAATAAACACAAGTTCGATAAATGAAAAAGGATGTGTAAACAATGGAATTAGAACAAACAATTATGCAATTAATCGTACACGGGGGAAACGCTAAAAGTGACGCAATGCTAGCAATCGAAGCGGCAAAAAAAGGGGATTTTGACGCGGCAGATGAGCAAATTAAAAGTGCAGAAGCAGCACTACTTGAGGCGCATCATTCACAAACTTCATTAATTCAAGGGGAAGCACGCGGCGAAAAAGCAGAAGTATCTTTACTACTAGTTCACGCGCAAGATCACTTAATGAATGCTATTACTTTTAAAGATTTAGCTAAAGAAATTATTGATTTATACCGCTCTAAATAAGCTTTTGAAGGGATGATTTAAATGAGAAAATTAGGAATATCCGTATTTCCGCAACATGTAGCACTTGAAGAATCGTTAGAATACATTGAAACAGCTGCAAAATATGGTTTTAGCCGTATTTTCACTTGTTTGATTTCTGCTAATGACGAAGCGGAATTTGCTAAATTAGAAACAATTTGCAAACGCGCAAAAGAATTAGGATTTGACGTTATTGCTGATGTTGACCCGACTGTATTTGAATCGTTAAATATAACTTATAAGGAATTAGATCGTTTTAAAGAGCTTGGCCTAGCTGGATTACGCCTAGATTTAGGTTTCTCTGGTTCCGAAGAGGCAGCAATGTCCTTTGACGATACAGACCTAAAAATCGAGCTAAACATTAGTAATGGTACTCGTTACGTTGAAAATATCTTATCTTACCAAGCAAACGTAGGAAACATCATTGGTTGTCATAACTTCTACCCAAGAAAATACACTGGTCTTTCCAGAGAACATTTCTTACGTACAAGTAAACAATTCAAAGACTTAAACCTACGCACTGCAGCATTCGTTTCTTCTAACAGCGGCGAATTTGGTCCATGGTTTGTTGTAGACGGCGGCCTTCCAACAATGGAAGAACACCGCGGCGAGGACATCACTGTTCAAGCTAAAGATCTATGGAACACAGGACTTATCGATGATGTCATCGTTGGGAATATGTTCGCTTCAGAAGACGAGTTACGCGCTTTGAGCGAATTAAACCGCAATGAATTACAGTTAGCTGTTGAATTTTTAGATGGTGCAACAGACGTAGAAAAAGAAATCGTTTTAACACAAAAACATTTCAATCGTGGCGATGCTTCCGAGTACGTTTTACGTTCGACAATGACGCGTGTTAATTTCAAACAACACGATTTCCCTGCGCATGACACAAACACCATTGCAAAAGGCGATGTAACAATCGACAACAATGGCTATGAACGCTACAAAGGCGAAATGCAAGTAGCCCTTCAAGAAATGGAAAACTCCGGCAACACAAATATCGTTGCTAGAATTGTACCAGAAGAGCGCTATTTACTAGATACTATTCTTCCGTGGCAACATTTTAGATTGGTTGAGAAGAAGAAATAATAAAAAGACTGCAATCCATTTATAAATATGGATTGCAGTCTTTTTTGATATAAAATAGTAGATCAATGTTATTTCTGAGCTTTACCAATCAACCCATACAAAAACAACTGAATTATCTCCGCTTGTTTTTCCTCAAGCTCTTCCTCGGGGACTGTGAGCCCCAAACCATTAATCGCATCAATAAAAAGTTGAATCACTTCATCCGAAATGGCATTATCTATGACTTGTGCTTCTTTTCCAGCAGCAACATATTTCATATAAATGTCTTTTTTTAGCGAACTAATATTATTTACTAAAAGCATTAAGAATTGCTGGTCTTTACTAGCTTCTTTGGATATAAATTTACTTAAAGATAGATTTATTTCTGCGTTACAAAGCTGAATAGCCCGCTCTAATTTTTGCGTAAATGTTCCCTCAGATGCCAAAATTTCTTCTGCTAAAGCAATCGTATCTTGCATAATAATTCTCGCGCATTCAGCAACGAGCGCTTCTTTACTTCCAAAATAATTATAAATGGAAACTTGTGAAACATCAGCGAGAGCGGCGATTTCTTTAATACTTACATCAGAAAAGCCTTGTTTTCCAAATAAAGTAAGAGCTGCTTGAATAATTGCCAGCTTCTTTTTTTGCGTTCTTTTTTCATAATTATTCATATCCTAAACACTTCCCAAAGGCTAATTTTTATCTTTAGCATAATATAACATAAAAACTTTTATTTTGAAATATAAACCTATTAATTTCAAAAGTTCTTGACTTGGACAACAAACTTATCATACAATAGTTTTGAAATATAGTTATAGTTATTTCAAAACCAAGATGCCTGCGAAAGGACTTTGATAATGATGAAAATGACAAAAAGAAAGAAAATAACTTTAATCATTTTGGGAGGTATGCTAGGGATGAGCTTTATTTTATATAAACCACTAATTGACTATTTAAGCGAACAAGCGGCTAATCCGCGTGGAATTATTGGTGAAATCACTACGAAAATATGGTCATCTTACTTTACAGATTTGAGTAAGTGGACAATTAGTAATACAGAAATGAACGAGCCTACTAATGTGTTAGATATTGGCTACGGCGGTGGCTCCAATGTTAAGAATCTTGTTGAACTAAATAAAAATCTAACTATTTATGGCGTGGATATTTCTAAAGAGTCTTATAAAACTGCCACGAATTTAAACAAAAAAGCAGTAAATACTGGAAAAGTAAAACTATCTATACAAGATGTCGCTGCGATGAGTTATCAAGCCGAGTTTTTTGATATAGTTTATGCCATACAAACACATATGTACTGGGACAATCCTCAAAAGGGCTTTGAAGAAATCTATCGGGTGATGTCAAAAGAAGGGATTTTCATACTATCATCGGAAAAAGATAAAATTGATTACCATATGGATGAATATAAAACAACGGCATCGCTAACAGCACTTTTAAAAGAGATTGGTTTTAGGAAGGTAGAGGTGCAAGAGAAGGGGAATTGGATTTTATATACGATAACTAAATGATTGAGAAAAATAGTAATCTCTTGGAATATCTGTGATAATGAGATAAACTTAATGGGAAAGAGTTCGATTTTTGTTATAAAACTAAACACCACGAGGTGAAACATGCTAAAACTATATAAAAAAGAATCAACCGGAATTTCCTACGCAGAATATTGGATCCATGATAAGGAAGCAACCATCCATTACGGAAAAATAGGTAAAGTTGGTCAAACGGAAAAAGGCGCTAATTACTTGGAAAACTATCAAGATGAAGCGGCTTTCAAAGAAGCATTTCTTAATCGCTTTGTACCTCAGGGCTACAGTGAGTTCTCAGAAGAAGAAAAATGTTGGATAGTCGTGCAATATCCACTGAAAAGTTTAAATGGAACGAAACGTGATATTTGGCTGAAAGATAGAGTCACAGACGTCTTAAATAGTGATTTAGGTTGGAAAGGTTTAGGACTTGTTGATGGTTTTGACATGGGACAAACCGCGAATCCAACGAAGCAATTTGCTTTAAATGTATTTTGTGTAGTCGTCGATGAAGAAATAGGCATCAAAGCGATTAAGTCTGCATTAAGAAATAATAGCTGTGACTTTACGCAGGTGAAAATTGCCTCAAGATCTTTTGCAGCGAATACAGATTTCATGTTAAAATTTTCAGCAAAGAAAAAAGATGAAACGTTTTATGTCTGAACAATAAAGTTTGAAAAAAAGCCGAAAATCTTGATTTACTCAAGTATTTTCGGCTTTTTTATAACGCCCATACGCGGAATCGAACCACGAACTAGCCCTTAGGAGGGGCTTGTTATATCCGTTTAACTATATGGGCTAGGAAAGACAGACAACAGAAATAAGTTTACCAGAAATAAAGAATTTCAGCAAGATAAAGAAGCATTTGGATTAGCGATAAACACAGTAATCCAAATGCTTCTGATGGTTAGCTTTTAGTTAATTTATCTGCAAAAACGAGGGATCTACCTGTGCCGATTGCAACAGATTCCAAAGGACTTGGAGCCATATGTACAGGGACATCGATTTCTTGTACAAGCCAGTCACGGAAACCTTGCAGAAGGGAACCGCCACCACTTAAAATAATACCTCGGTCGACAATATCACCACTTAATTCTGGTGGACATAACTCAAGTGTATTTCGAATCGCTTCCAGAATGCGTAGTAGCGTTTCTGATAAAGCACTTTGAATTTCCGTGGAGCTTATTTGAATCGTTTTTGGCAAGCCAGTGAGTAAATCACGACCGCGAATATCAGTTGTTTGTGGTACATGTTCAATCGGCGCGTAGCCAAGTTCCATTTTAATCCGTTCAGCGGTTGATTGGCCGATTAGAAGGTTGTAGTTTTTACGGATGTATTGAATAATTTCTTCGTCCATGTGATCGCCACCAGTTCGAATCGATGTGCTTGAAACGACACCACCGTATGAAATAATCGCAATCTCACTCGTACCACCACCGATATCGACAATGACATTTGCGACAGGCTCGGCAACGGGTAAATCAGCGCCAATTGCAGCAGCGACAGGTTCTTCAATTAAAACGACCGAACGAGCGCCAGTTGATTTTACTGCATCTGAAATGGCACGACGTTCGACTGATGTAGCTCCGGTTGGCGTACAAACGACCACATTGGGCTTTTTCACACCACTAATCGAAATTCGGCGCATAATCTCACGCAGAAGGCCGCTCGTTAAATCAAAGTCAGCAATAACACCATCTTTCATTGGTCTTACAGCAGAAATCGAAGCGGGCGTTTTGCCAATCATCTCTTTTGCTTCCTGACCAATCGCAAGAACCGTGCCATCATGCGTATTTAGCGCCACCACAGATGGCTCATTCAAAATAATACCTTTTTCCTTACTGTAAACTAAAATATTCGCAGTACCTAAATCAATTCCAATAGTTGTTGTTCCAAACATTCTCACACCTAACTTTCTATTAAAAATAGCGAGTAAATTCTAGGTGTATAACTAACAGTATAGACTTTTTTCACTTTATAAGCATTCTTTAAACATGGATGACATGAAAAGGTAATTTAAAATGGGTATATGACAGGTGTTTTCAGCTTTTCGTAAATAAATCGTAAAAAACGTAATCAAAACAAAAACGACTATCCATAAATAGATAGCCGTTTTTACTTATGAAGTTCTTTGTTGTTTTTCAAATTCTGAGTACATATAGTAGTAAATCAGCCCACTAATGAGCGCTAAAATACCGATAATAACAAACGTTCCAGTATAGCCAATTAAAGTAGAAAGCGTAATCGCGAGTGGCGCAATCACTTTACCAAGCGTGTAACGAAGCCCGGCAGCAGAAAAATACATCGCGCGCTTATCTTCTGGCGCTAACTGAGAAACAAACGTTTGTTGCAAACCGACCGTCATTAGTTCCGCAAAGCTAAAGAGAATAATCGCACAAATCGCTCCCCACGGTCCAGTCGCAATCCCGAATAAAAATATCGCAATTGCATAAAGAAAGGAAGAGTTCATAAAGACAAATTTTTCTCTAAAATGGCTCATCCAACGAGTAACGACAACCGTAAGCGCGGCAACAAAGAATCCGTTAATAGAAACAATCACACCGAACAATTGCTCACCAGTAAAATGGAACGAGAACAAGTTAGATGCACCGATAACTTCTTTAATATAGAGCGGGAACAGCAAATCCAGTTGCATAAATGACTGAGAAACAATAATTCCAGCAATGATATATAAGAAGAAAATCTTATCTTTAAAAATAATTTTATAATTTTTCAACTGCTCCATTAAAACGGCGCCAATGCTTTTCCGAACAACCTCTTTTTGTAAATCTGGGTTAACTAAAAGCGGGGCTGTTTCATGGCCAAATTTTTGCAGTAAGAAGAGTAATAATAAATCTGCGCAAACAATTGCAAGTAATGTTTCTGTCGTAAAATTATAAAATAATACCGAACCAAGAATCGGGCCAATAACGACCGCGATATTAATCATCATATAGAAAACCGAATAAATATGTGTCCGGTGTTCAGGCGGCACCACATCTGCAATCATCGCTTGACTCGCTGGTTGATAAAACGCCATAAAGACACTGGCAATCGCAAAACCCGCGAAACTTAAATAAGGGGAATCGACAACATGAAGGGCACCTATTGCAAAAACAAGAAACCCAAAACCTTCGCCAATAACCGAAATACTCATCATCCGTTTTCGACCAAAGTTATCCGCAAAGTAACCGCCGAGCAATGCTGTGAAAACCGCCAATACTTGCGAAATAATCAGCAAGAGACTCGTGAGCTCACGGCCAATACTTTCCGAAAAGTAAATCGTTAGAAAGGGGAAGACCATCCAAAAAGAAATATCGAGTAGCGCTTCCCCAAAAAGCCTTACTTTTAAATTGATGTCCCACGTACTAAATTTCATCCAATGCACCTCACTCTCTTTTATAAAAAATAACAAACGAAAACCCTTGAAAGCCAAAAGCTACAAGGGTTTTACGCAAAAGGCATAAGTTTTAAAAAAGGATTAGAATGCCCAGTCGCCTTTACGGAAAACAGGAACAACTTCACCAGATTCGGTTACACCATCAATGTCCATTTCAGAAGAACCGATCATGAAGTCAACATGCGTTAAACTATTGTTAACACCAGCTGCTTCTAGTTCTTCGCGAGACATTTCTTCGCCACCTTTAACGTTAAATGCATACGCACTACCGATTGCTAAGTGGTTAGAGGCATTTTCGTCAAATAGGGTGTTGTAGAATAAAATGCCGGATTGGGAAATAGGGGAAGGATCTGGAACAAGCGCCACTTCGCCTAAGTAGTGAGAACCTTCATCAGTCGCGATTAAATCTTTTAAAATTTCCTCGCCTGACGCTGCTTCTACACCTACAATACGACCTTTTTCGAAAGTGATTTTGAAGTCATCGATAATATTTCCTGCATAACTAAGTGGTTTTGTGCTAGAAACATAGCCCTCCACTTTTAGTTTATCCGCACAACAGAAAACTTCTTCTGTCGGCATATTGGCCATAAATTCATGTCCTTTTTTATTCTTACTACCAGCGCCAACCCAAAGATGGTTTTTTGGAAGACCAATTGTAAGGTCAGTTCCAGGAGCTGTATAATGTAAAGAAGTAAATTGTTTTTCATTTAAACTATCTGCTTTTGCAGCTAGTGTTTGATCGTGATTTTTCCAAGTTTCTACCGGGTTTTCGGTATTGATACGAGTTGTTTCAAAAATAGCTTCCCAAAGTGTTTCCATTTGTTCTTCTGGAGTCAAATCAGGGAATACTTTTGCTGCCCAGCCTTGTGAAGCTGCTGCAACAACTGTCCAACTTACCACGTTTGCTTGCATTAACTCGCGAAACTCGCTCATTGCGCCACCCATTGTTTTTTGGAAAGTCGCAATTTTGTTGCTATCTACGCCGTTTAGCAAATCCGGATCTTCGGAAGTGATGGAAATAAAACAAGCTCCTTCTTTAGCAAGCTCTGTTTTTTCTGCAACACGGTGAACCGGAGCACTTTCAAAAACGCGTAGTGGGGCATTTTTATAACGTAATGCACCTAGTTCTTCATCGCGCCAATCCATAATAACGTCCTCTGCGCCAACTTCAAAAGCATATTTGGAAATTAGGCGAACAAGCGGAGCCGCGTCAACTGGAGCCATAATTACTACTTTCTGTTCAGGTTGGACATTTACTCCAACTTTGATAATCAATTCTGCATATTTTTCTAACTTTTCACTAAATACTGTCATAATTAATCACTCCAATCTTTTTATTCAATACGAGAATTGTATCTCAATTAATAAGGTAAAGCAACCACGAAGCGCCGTTTTTCGCTATTTTCGTAAAATAAAAAAGCAAGCACCCAACTGGCCGCTTGCTTTATAATTAACCTTTTAATACATCAACAAATGTTTTAGCATAACTTTCTGCGCGAACAACATCTTCTTCGTCAGGATCAAGATCAACTTTTAGCCCCGCAACTGGAACCGTCGCACCTTGTTCTTTTAGACGAGTTTCAATTAAATCAACGGTTAAGCAATATTCATCATAAAAAGTATCACCAGAACCGAAAGAAGCGCACACTTTGCCGCTAAAATCAACGTCCGCCATATCTTCATAAAAATCAACGAATTCATCAGGAAGCTGACCATCATCGTATGTATAGCCGCCGATTAACGCGCCATCATATTCTAGTAAGTCTGCAGGGTCCACTGAAATACATTCTTCAATTTCTACTTCGATATCATATTTTTCTAATTCTTCACCTAAAATGTCGGCAATTTCTTGTGTATTACCAGTCATGCTGGCATAAACGATCATCACTTTTGTCATTTTGCATCACCATTTTCTGAATTTTTTATTGTTTAAAATGGCACAAATGAGCCCACCATTTTTTCACTGATACATTCTATTATAAATGTCTTCAGAAAAACTGCAACCTTTTTTCCAGATTACTTTATTTCTAAGGGGTTTCGAGCTATAATAGGAAATAGTGGAAATTTTAGGAGGGAATGAAAAGATGATCACACTCAAATCAAGACGCGAAATCGATGAAATGAAAGCAGCAGGGAAAATCCTTGCCGATACGCATAAAGAACTAAAAAAAATCATTAAACCTGGTATTACTAGCTGGGATTTAGAAGTTTTTACAGAAGAATTTTTACGTAAAAATGGCGCAACTCCAGAGCAAAAAGGCTTTGAAGGATACGAATATGCTATTTGTGCAAGTATCAATGACGAAATTTGTCACGGATTCCCGCGCAAACAAAAGCTAAATCAAGGCGACATTATTACCGTAGATATGGTCGTGAATTACCACGGCGCACTTGCTGATTCTGCTTGGACTTATGCTGTAGGTGAAATTCCAGATGATGTGAAGCATTTAATGGATGTAACCCATAAAGCACTTTACTTAGGTATTGAGCAAGCACAAGTTGGCGCTCGAGTTGGCGATATTGGTCATGCCATCCAAACATACGTAGAATCCGAAAATCTAGCAGTTGTGCGCGAGTTTATCGGGCACGGCGTTGGACCAACTTTACATGAAAAACCAGATATTCCGCATTTTGGTCAAGCTGGAAAAGGACCACGCTTAAAAGAAGGCATGGTTATCACGGTGGAACCTATGGTAAACATGGGCGCTTGGAAAGCAAAAATGGACGATAATGGCTGGACTGCAAGAACAGTTGATGGCTCTTTATCCGCTCAATATGAGCATACGTTTGCTATTACAAAAGATGGCCCAGAAATTTTAACATATCAAGGCGAAAACGACTAATTAAACTATTTAGCCAGATGCTTTTAGAACAGAATTCAAGTAAAAACATATGTAAAACTACATCTGCTTTTACTTTGACGTTTTTTTCTAGGCATCTGGCTTTATTTTAGGGGTGGTGACAGACAAAATGGGAGAAAAAATGGCCATCTGGCGAACCAAAAAACCAGCAACAAAACATAAAATCGTGTCTGACCTGAGAAAAGCGGGTATTGAAAAAGGCGATACGATTATTTTTCATGCTTCGATGTCAAAAGCAGACTGGATTTGTGGCGGCCCGGTCACGGTTATTTTAGCCTTACAAGAACTTGTTGGTGAAACGGGCAATATTGTTATGCCAGCTCAAACGGGACAATTAACGGATCCATCTAAATGGGAAAATCCGCCAGTTCCAGAAAGTTGGTGGAAAATCATTCGCGCAGAAACGCCTCCATTTGATCCACTCGTTACCCCAACTCGCGGGATGGGTGTCATTGCTGAAACATTTCGCGCAATTCCTGATGTGATGCGTAGTTTTCATCCGTATCATTCGTTTTGTGCCTGGGGAAAGGATAAAGAAAACATCCTCGCAAACCAGCCACTCGCGAAAAGTATGGGAGATGAGTCTCCGCTTGGAAAACTCTACCAACTTGGGGCGAAAATCATTTTATTTGGCGTTGATAATAATAACAATACATCGCTACATTTGGCGGAAGAGCGATCTAACGCCTTTCCACTTATCGAAAATCAAGCGGCTTTTCTAAAAAACGGCGAAATCATTTGGGAGAAGTATCAAGAAATCGACTATAATAGTGAGGCGTTTATCGCTTTAGGTCGAGCTTACGAGAAAGAGCGTGATTTTCATCCAACATCCATTATCGGAGCGCCGACGAAAATTTATGATATGCGGGATTTAGTGGATTTTGGCACTAATTATTTCCAAACAAAAAACCACTAAAAAGTGGCTGGAATTTGTTTTATTTTCTAATCCGACGCAACTCTTCTGCAAATAATTGCATTTCACGCGGGCTAAAATTAGATTTGCGTTTTATTAGCTGATAAATATCGATAAGTGCGTTATAATCAACAGAGTCAAGCTCAAGATTTTCAAAAACACCAACATTCACCATTTTTAGTTTCGTAGTAATTTCAGTTAACATAAAAGTCAAGTTTTCCTGCGAAGGGGTTTCAAGATTCATCTTTTTGCTCCTTTCAAGCTAATAGACAAAATTTTACCATAATAGAACAAAAACTTCCAGACGAATGACTAGAACAGGGGGCCTTAGTAGTGTGGAAAAAAGTAGTAAAATATATTAAACATAACGGGATAGTTCAAGTGGGCCAAGCAGTAAGTGCGCGAGTTGGACGAAATGACGTTTCTGGGAATGCAGCACAGTTAGCTTATTATATGCTGTTTTCGATTTTCCCAATGCTCTTAATCGCGGCGACGTTGCTTGCATATCTTCATATTGATAAAGATTCTGTTTTCAATATGATAAAAGAATTTGCGCCAGACCAGATTATGGACTTTTTAGAAGATAATTTAAATACCTTATTAACGCAAAAAAATGGCGGCTTACTTTCCATCGGGATTATCGCGACATTATGGTCAGCATCGAACGGTATGAATGCGGTCATGAAATCGCTCAATAAAGCGTATGGCGTAACGAATAAACGAAATTACGTCGTGCAACGCTTATTATCCATGTTTTTCACGCTCGCAATGCTTGCAACAGTAGGAGCAACCTTGCTATTACTCGTATTCGGACAGCAAATTGGGATGTTTTTAATAAATCATTTAAATTTCTCGGAAGACTTTCTTAGTTTTTGGAATAATCTTCGTTGGACCGTTACGCTCGTTGTTATTTTTGTTGTCTTTACCTTTTTATACTGGGTGGCACCAAACAGGCGGAGTACGTTAATTAGTGTCCTCCCGGGAGCATTATTTTCAACAATCGGATGGACAGTCGCTTCAGTAGGATTTGCCTATTACGTGAACAATTTCGGCAATTACTCAGCAACTTACGGTAGTATCGGGGTAATTATTATTTTAATGTTATGGTTTTATTTGACCGGCATTATTTTAATGATTGGCGGAGAGCTGAACGCTACACTGGCAATTCGGAAAAAGAAAAAAGAATTAGGCGAAATCAATTAAAAAACGCTAAAACAGCATAAGTCTGTTTTAGCGTTTTAATTTTTCACGAATTAACTGCATGACATAATTTGCGTCATCCGGTTTAGTAATATCAATCTCGTCAATGTTAATCACGAGTGTATCACTTTTATCGTAGGATTCAAACCAGCTGTCATAACGACTATGAAGGTGTTTATAATAATCAAGCAAACCGGGATTATCGTCAATTTGCTCATAAGGACGACCACGAAGAGAAATCCGGCTGAGAACCGTTTCTAAACTTCCGCGCAAGTAAATTAATAAATCCGGCGCTTTTTTCGGCATATAAGCAAGTTCTTCCATCATATTATCAAGCAAATCAAGATATGTATCCATCTCAGGTTCCGAAATGTTACCTTCTTCAAAATTAATTTGCGTAAAAAGCGCGTCCTCGTAGATGCTTCGATCAAGCACATTATTTTGATCCGTCAACGCGGCTTTAATACTGCGAAAACGGGTATTTAAAAAATATATTTGTAAGGCAAAAGCCCATCTTTTTGGGTCATCATAAAACATTTCGAGGATGCGATTATCCTTAATGCTTTCATAAAATGCCTTTGTTCCGAGTTCATTTGCGATTAGCTCCGTATAACTACTTTTCCCAGCGCCAATCATTCCTGCTAAAACAATCACTTTATTTCCTACTCCTTCCATAACATGAGTAGCCTCCTTTTCTGGTCGACTATCTGTTCATTATACTACTAATTTGCTTAATAAGGAGAATTTTTGTACGATAAAAGAGAAGAAATGAGGGATAAGGATGACAAAACTATTAAAGCTAGTTTATACCGAAAATGGGTTTGACACAGGGGATTTTTTAATTGATGAAAAAATGACCAACTATTCACCAGCTGATTTGATGTTAATGTCTATTGCCAGTTGTAGCGCCATTGTTTTTCGCAACATTTTAAGAAAAAAACGGGTGGAGTTCAGCGATTTATGGATAGACGCAACGATGGAACGCATCCCCGAAGAAGAAAATCGAATTAGCGCGATACATCTTCATTTTAAAATAACCGGTTCAGAGCTAGATCCTAAAGCACTCGAAAAGGCGCTAAAATTGACGCCGAAATACTGTTCGATGGTTCGTTCTGTCGAAAATAGCATCATTGTCGATGAAAGTCTGGAAATCATGCCGTAAACTACTGACAAGTTGCTGTTTTTTTGTTAGTATTAATGAAGACTTGGAATGATGGAGGAAAATAATGAATCAAAATCCAGTAGAAGAAGGCCAAAAATTCCCACTAACGATTCGACGTATGGGAATCAACGGGGAAGGAATTGGCTACTTTAAAAAAGCAGTTGTATTTGTACCTGGCGCAATTACCGGTGAAGAGGTAGTTGTCGAAGCGGTCAAAGTTCGTGATCGTTTCACCGAAGCAAAATTAAATAAAATCCGTAAAAAATCTCCCAACCGAGTTACCGCACCTTGCCCAGTTTATGAGGCGTGTGGAGGTTGCCAGTTGCAACACGTGGCTTATAGCGCCCAACTTGAATTAAAACGAGATATTGTTATTCAATCAATCGAAAAACATACAAAAATCGATCCATCTAAATTAAAAATCCGCCCAACAATCGGCATGGAAGATCCTTGGCGTTACCGCAATAAGAGCCAATTCCAAACAAGAATGGTAGGCAGTGGCCAAGTCGAAACAGGACTTTTCGGAGCTAACTCGCACCAACTTGTTCCAATTGAAGATTGTATTGTCCAACAACCTGTTACGATTAAAGTAACGAATTTTGTTCGCGACTTACTCGAAAAATACGGCGTACCAATTTATGATGAAAAAGCTGGTAGTGGCATCGTCCGGACAATCGTCGTTCGTACGGGTGTAAAAACTGGCGAAACGCAACTAGTTTTCATTACGAATAGTAAAAAACTGCCGAAAAAACGCGAAATCCTTGCAGAAATCGAAGCAGCTCTTCCAGAAGTGACTTCAATCATGCAAAACGTAAACCAAGCAAAATCCTCGCTCATTTTCGGCGATGAAACATTCCTTTTAGCAGGAAAAGAAAGCATTGAAGAAAAATTAATGGAACTCGAATTCGATTTATCGGCTCGTGCCTTTTTCCAATTAAACCCATTCCAAACAGAGCGGCTCTATCAAGAAGTCGAAAAAGCACTCGTACTAACGGGCAGTGAAACATTAGTAGATGCTTATTGCGGCGTTGGAACAATCGGACAAGCTTTTGCCGGAAAAGTAAAAGAAGTTCGCGGTATGGATATTATTCCAGAATCGATTGAGGACGCCAAACGAAACGCCGAGAAAAACGGTATTGAAAACGTCTATTATGAAGTAGGGAAAGCAGAAGACGTATTGCCGAAATGGGTGAAAGAAGGTTTCCGCCCCGATGCTGTAATCGTCGACCCACCAAGAAGCGGCTGTGACCAAGGACTGATTAAATCACTCTTAGAAGTAGAAGCAAAACAACTTGTTTACGTATCTTGCAACCCATCCACTTTAGCTCGTGACTTAGCTTTACTTGCGAAGAAATATCGCATTCGCTATATGCAACCTGTCGATATGTTCCCGCAAACAGCGCATGTGGAAACTGTGGTACTTTTGCAGTTAAAAGATAAATAAAGGTTGGGGAAAATGATGATTTCAGGATTAAGCCATATAACGCTCATCGTGAAAGATTTGAAAAGAACAACTACTTTCTTGCAGGATATTTTTAATGCAGAAGAAATCTATTCCAGTGGAGACAATACTTTTTCACTTTCCAAAGAAAAATTTTTTCTAATAGCTGGTCTGTGGATTTGTATTATGGAAGGGGAATCTTTACAAGAGCGAACTTACAATCATATTGCGTTCCAAATTCAATCCGAGGAAGTGGATGAATATATCGAGCGGATTAAATCTCTTGGTGTGGAAATAAAACCAGAACGCCCTAGAGTCCAAGGTGAGGGACGGTCGATTTATTTTTATGATTTTGATAATCATCTCTTTGAACTACACGCTGGAACATTAGAAGAACGCTTAAAAAGGTATCACGAATAGAAATAACACCCAATAGGAGGAAACAATCATGAAAAAACTATTTGATGAAACAAATGAATTTGAAGCAAAACACTACCGAACTATTTGGTACGGCTATATCGAAAATGAATTCGCGCCAGAATTAAGTGAAGAAATAAAACAACTCATTCAAAGCGACCTTGCAGGAAAAACAGCAAATCCAATCGAAGCAACACATTGGGTTTTCTATAATGAAACACAAGCAGGGGATGCAATTGGGGATAAAGTTCGTTCATCCATTATGGTTCGCCATCGTGATAACAAGTTTGTTGTCCATTATAACGTGAGCGATTTCCAATTTGTTACTGTGTTTGATGTGGCAACTGCCTTTAAAGATCAACTAGAACAAGCTTTGAATGCGTAAATAAAAAAAGCCCACCTATAAAAATAGGTGGGCTTTTTGTTTATCCAAGCTCTTTCCAGTGCCAATTACCAATATGTAGACCTTGATCCATTTCATTAGAGGTAAAACTATCGGCTCTAGCTTCTGTCTTTGCTCTCGTAAGTGAAGTGGCGCTTCCAAAACTATTTGCGGTTTCATAATGGTACTCTTGGTTGTTTAAACGAATAATAATGGCGCGACCAGAAGGATGTTTTCCTATTAGTTTCAAGATTTCTTCGCTCCTTTTTTCAGTCGGTTAAATCATTTTTGTGAAAGCACCGGCATTTTGATCCAAAGCAGTAGAGGCAGATTCAATTTGGCTAAAATCTTCTAAAGATAAAATAAGTACTTCTTGGCTTTCCTCGACTTTTGCTTCGACGCGTTCTGTACCACTGGAAATCGTATTAATTTCTTGGGTGATACCGTTGACACTTTTTTCGACTTCTTTAATCGCTTCTTCCACACGGCTTGAAAGTTTGCGAACTTCTTCTGCGACAACACTAAAGCCACGACCAGCATCACCAGCACGTGCGGCTTCAATCGCTGCATTTAGCGCTAGTAAATTCGTTTGCGAGGCAATACCATTAATTGTATTAATAATCCCATGAATATTTTGTGCTTCCGTTTGCAAGTCGTGTAGAGTAACAGTATTCTCATTTGACTCTTTCGTGATTGATTTCACGAGTTCGAGGAGAGCTTCACTGCGCGTTTTTCCAACACTGGAATGTTCTTTTAAATTGGTTGCCATATTTTTTAAACCTGATGCAAAATCATGAACTGTTTCTTCTCTTCGCGTAATGTCAGTCGCGATTTTTGCAACACCAACAACCAAGTCTTCGCGAATAATCGGGATATAAGTCGCTTCAAACCAAACACGTTCACCACGTGCATTTTTTCGTTCAATTTTATTTTGAAATTTTTGCCCAGCAAGCAGGTTGGTCCACATTTCTTTGTAGCTTGCACTTTGAACAAAATCAGGAAAGCATAAGTCCGGATGGGACAATTTCAACATTTCATCTTCTGAATATCCCATAGCTTCCGCAAAAAGGGCATTAGCATAAGTTACTTTTTTATTAGTATCAAAACGAATTATTGCCACGTTTTGAAGTAAACCATCGAGAAGGAGAGTTGCGTCTTCTGTTTCCGCATTAACAATCATTAAAAAAACCTCCATTTTTTAGAAAAATAATATAAAAATAACCAACATCAACATAATAACACACTTATATTCGTAATAGAAGGTTTATTTTTTAATAAAATGGGTATAAAGAGGAATTTGACTTAGTAGTTTGACTTGCAATCAAACGAGAACAATCTTATAATTTAGAAAAATGCGGGAGGGATACGGATGCGGATTACAGGGGAACGGATTTACTTAAGACCATTTCAAATAACAGATGCGAATCAAAAACTAGCTTTTCATCTAGCGAATAAAGCTTTTTTTGAAGGCTATTCGATGGAGCGGGATGAGCGATTTTATTTGATAGAAGAACAGCAAGCGCTTATTTCACGTTTAGAGGATTTTGCTGCGAGCGATGTGGAATATTATTATGGGATATTCTTGAATAATACTGATGAACTGATTGGCACGATTAATTTATTTAGTATTTTGCGCGAATCGTTGCAATCAGCCTTTATCGGTTATTTTCTAGATAAAGAACATAATGGAAATGGTTATGCCACCGAGGCAGTAGAGTTAATAGTAGATTTTGGTTTCGATATCCTTGGTCTTCATCGTATTGAAGCTGGTGTGATGCCAAAAAATGAACGTTCCAAACAAGTGCTTTTAAAAGCGGGCTTCCACATAGAAGGGCTCGCGGTTAAAAATGTGCGCATTAATGGTACGTGGGAAGACCACCAAGTACTCGCAATTATAAATCCTGGAGACTAAAAAAAGCCAAGTGCACGCACTTGGCTTTTTCTTCTTAGCGTCCGTCACCATATTCCCAGTTACGAATCGCATCATCTTCATCAAAGGAAATGAGTACATCCGCAACACCGCGCAGATTTCCAATGTTTTCTTCTAAACGATCTTTAATATCATCTACTTCAGCGAGTGTCAGCATTGGGTCTAATTCAACCTCGACATCGACATGGAAAACGTCGCCTTCTTTAAGTACAGTTAAAACTTGAATATCGCGAACATCCGGGTCACTCATTACTAGTTGGCCAACTGTCAAGTGCATACTTTGATCCGACTCGCCAATAACACCCGCCGCATTGTCCAAAAAGACTTTTCCAACAACGATAAACATCATGACTCCAATCAACATCGAAGCAATACCTTCTGCCTGATGGAAAGGGGTGAAGTGGGAAATAATAACGGCAATCATCGCGAGCAATCCGCCACCAGTTGCAACGGAATCTTCTAAAAATACCAGTTTGGTTGCCGCTTTTGCCTTACCGAGATTTAAGATGCTGTCTTTAAACAATTGAAGTCCTTTTGATTCTAAACCAACATCATGTGCAATTTCATGCATTGCCTTCACTAAAACCGAAAACTCAAGTACGGTACAAAGTAAAAGGACAGTAAGGTTAATCAGAAAACCGGTCGAACTTGTTGGATGGATAATATGCGCGAAACCTTCACGAATCGTTTCAAACGCCATAATCCCAACAACAATAACCGCACCAAGTAATACTAAGTTAACCATCCGCCCAAAACCATGCGGAAAACGTTTCGTTGGTCGTTTCTTACTTAAAGCAGAGCCGATAAAAACGAAAAATTGGTTAGCCGCATCACCAAGACTATGTAACGTTTCAGCAAACATCGCAATATTTCCTGTAAAAAAATAAGTCACGCCTTTGATAATGGAAACAATTGTATTAACAAGCGCCGCAGTTAAAGCTGATTTATTACCTTCTTTTAATAACCCTAATAATTCTTTCATCCTAGTCTCCTCCACAAATATCATTAAGAAATTGTAGCACTTTTTCGGTTAAAAAGAAAATAAGAACCCGAAACCCTTACATAAGCTTGCAAAAATGTAAGCACAAACAAGCTTTCTTTTCATTTTTATATCTGCTAAACTGTTACTAGGAGCTTATTCAGAGAGTCTGAAAGCTGATTTTGAAACGGAAGGCGTTGGAATACGAGAATGCAGGTCCAAAAATGCCGTTTTTTTGTGTTGTTATTACCAGTATTATATCTCCTTTACGGGATTTCGCTCGCATTACAATTTGGGAATAACGCTGATTTAATTAATGCGATTGCTAATAGTTGTTTACTTTTTTTAGCGACACTCATACTAACTAACATGGCGCAGCTAAAAAATTGGATAGACTTTATCTGGTTTTGTGTTTTTATTCTCTATATAATTATCTTATTACACCTAGTGGCTTACATATCGATTGGAGATTTCGTAAATAGTACCTATACAGGAACTTTCCATATTCAAAAAGAAATGATGAACTTAATACCCTTTACAACGATAGAAAATACATTCAAGCAAACATTACCAACGATGCCTACCATCATTCAAATTATCGGGAATGTTTTATTGTTATGCCCACTGTCTTTCTTCATGCTTTACTTCAAAATAACAAACACAGCGAGCAAAACACTGCTAGTAGTATTCCTTACTTCATGCGGCATCGAACTACTACAATTTGCGCAAACAACGATGATTACAGGATTCGAAGGCATTTCGCTACCACCCAATCGTTCGACAGACATAGATGATATCATTTTAAATACGTTAAGTGGTTTAATCGGCATTATGCTCGCGTATGCTGTACCATCCGTTAGAAAACGAATAAATAAAAAAAGATGAATGGAAAATGTTAAGGAGACTCTATTATGAAAGAAAAATTGATGCAAGCCTATGCGTGGTTTCAAAAAAATAGTACCATCGTAAAAATTGTCTTTATCACTTTTGTGATGGGATTCGTTATATACGAAATTATTAATATTGCGACCGGAATTGACTATTCGTCATTAAAAGCCAATATCACTTCCCAAAGCCCAGAACAAATATTTATTATGTTTATCGTTGGCTTAATCGCAGTGACCCCGATGCTTTTATATGATTATGTCATTGTTAAGTTGTTACCCGGAAAGTTTTCACCATCGCATGTGATTGCTTCTGGTTGGATCACCAATACTTTTACGAATATTGGTGGATTCGGTGGGGTGTTAGGAGCCAGCCTAAGAGCAAGCTTTTACGGGAAAAATGCCTCCCATAAAGAAATTTTACTAGCTATTTCCAAAATTGCTTTATTCTTAGTATCCGGCTTATCGATTTACTGTTTAGTATCATTAGCCACATTACTCATTCCAGGATTTGCAGATCATTTTGTTAATTACTGGCCGTGGTTACTTGCTGGAGGACTTTATTTCCCCATCTTATTCACTATTACAAAATGGAAAAGTAAGTCACTCTTTGTCGATTTACCAATTAAACGCGAACTAACATTAATCGCAGCATCTCTTTTAGAGTGGGGCTTTGCATTTGGGTGTTTCGCTATTATTGGAACGCTGATGGGAGAACCAGTAGACATCTTCAAAGTTTTCCCACTATTCGTTATCGCTTCTGTCATTGGGATTGCCTCCATGGTACCCGGTGGAGTAGGGACGTTTGACGTTGTAATGATTCTTGGACTAAGCCAATTAGGCGTTTCTCAAGAATTAGCACTCGCGTGGATGCTATTTTATCGAATTTTCTACTATATTATTCCATTTGTAGTCGGACTACTTTTCTTCGTTCAAAAAGCCGGCAAACGAGTAAATGACTTTTTAGAAGGCCTGCCATTGCTATTTTTACAAAAAGTGGCGCATCGCTTTTTAGTTATTTTCGTCTATGGATCTGGTTTATTACTGATTTTATCGTCATCTGTGCCAAACGCCATCTATCACGTGCCATTCCTATACAAAATTATGCCGTTTAATTTCTTATTTACATCCCAAATTACGATTGTTGCTTTCGGCTTTTTACTGCTCGGACTTGCGAGAGGGATTGAATGTAAAACGAAAAAAGCATACATTATTACGGTTATTGTACTAGGTTGCGCGATTTTCAACACATTAGCTCGTGTATTCTCGATTAAGCAAGCTGTCTTTTTAGGAATTGTTTTATTATGTTTATTCCTAGCTCGCAATGAATTTTACCGAGAAAAGCTAGTTTATACTTGGAGTAAAGTAATTATTGATAGTATTATTTTCATTGTTTGTTTGGCAGGTTATATCGTTATCGGTATTTACAATTCGCCAAATATCAAGCATTCTAAAGAAATTCCAGACTATTTACGTATTGCCTCTGAACATCTATGGCTAGTCGGATTTGTCGGTGTCTTTATCGCTGTCGTTAGTTTAGTCGTTATCTATATTTATTTATCCACAACAAAAGAAAAGTTAGGCTCACCATTTGAAGCGGTCAAAGTGCGTGAACACCTAGCAAAATGGGGTGGAAATGAAGTCAGCCATACAATGTTTTTGCGTGATAAACTTCTTTTCTGGGCAGCGAATGGGGAAGTACTTTTCTCTTACCGAATTATTGCGGACAAAATGGTTATCATGGGAGAACCTACTGGTAATATGGACAAAATGGAAGATGCAATTGAAGAAGTTATGATGAACGCGGATCGATTCGGTTATCGACCAGTTTTCTATGAAGTTCGTGGCACCATGATTCCTTATTTACACGATCACGGCTTTGACTTTATCAAACTTGGTGAAGAAGGCTTCGTGGATGTCCAAAACTTCACTATGAGCGGCAAAAAGAAAAAAGGCGAGCGCGCGCTAATGAACAAGTTAGAGCGGGAAGGCTATACGTTTGAAATAATAAATCCACCATTCAATCATGAAACCTGGACGACACTACGAGCAGTTTCCGATGAATGGCTGGACGGAAGAGAAGAAAAAGGTTTTTCACTAGGATTCTTTGATACCTATTATCTCGAACAAGCACCTATCGCCATTGCTAAAAACGGTGAAGGTACTGTCGTCGGTTTTGCCTCGATGATGCCGTCTTATACGGACGAAATGACTTCCATTGACCTAATGCGTTATTCCAAAGAAGCGCCATCAGGCATTATGGATTTCCTTTTCATCAACTTATTCGAACAAGCCAAAGAAGATGGCTTCCAAACATTTAATGCCGGCATGGCGCCACTTGCCAATGTCGGAGAAAGTAAATATGCTTTCCTAGGTGAACGATTAGCGGGACTTGTTTACCGTTATAGTCAAGGCTTTTACGGTTTCAAAGGATTACGTAATTTCAAATCCAAATACGTAACCGAATGGGAACAAAAATTTGTTGCCTTTAGAAAACGAAGCTCCATTGCTTTCACGATGTTACAACTAATGATTCTCGTTGGTAAAAAACGACCACTTGCAAACAACCAAGTCGTCCTTGATTTCCCGCTTGAAGAACAAACAAAAAAACCAGATTCTGAGTAAAATCAGAGTCTGGTTTTTTATTAATCGAGCAAGTCATCCAGCGCTTCCTGTAAAGTTTCAAAGCGAAATTCAAAATGATGACTCATTAATTTTTCCGGATAAGCTCGCTGGCTATCTAAAATAGTCATAGCGCGTTCACCAAGAATAAACTTGATAATTTTTTTAGGAACCGGTGTTTTATATGGTTTATGCATCTTTTTCCCGAGTCGTTCTGCAAATTTCTTCTCTTGGACAGGATGTGGGGCAGTAAAATTAACGACACCACTTATCTCTTCATGGTCAAAAATAAATAATAACGCCGCAACAACATCATCAACATGAATCCAAGAATACCATTGTCTACCATTACCAAAGCGGCCACCCGTGTAAGTTTGAAATAACTTTTCAAAAACAGGGAACGAGCCACCATCAGTCCCAAGCACAAGACCAAAGCGCGCATAAACAACGCGAATACCTAAATCACCCGCCGCACTTGCTGTCTTTTCCCATTCATAAACCGTTTTTCCTAAGAAATTATCGGCATAAGTATTTTCTTCTGTATCCAGATAAATAGTTGATTTAGAGGACGTATAAGCCCCAATTGCACTTGCATTAATCCATAGTTTTGGCTTGGATTTCATTTTCTTCACAATCGATAGAAGCGCTGAAGTAGCTTCGATGCGGCTATTTACAATCACTTTCTTTCTATCATAAGTCCATTTTTCATCCATCAAACCAGCACCAGCAAAATTAATACCAACATCTACTGGTAAATCATCTAAATTAGGTAATTTATCATCATTTAACCATTCAATATAATGTACATTCGCGCGGTTTTTTAGCTTTTGCCTCGTTAAAATATAAAGCTCATGATCAGATTTTTCTAATTCATGCACTAAATGATCACCAATAAAACCCGTTGCGCCTGTAAGTAAGATATGCAATTTTATCACCTCTTTATTGTCCTAACTAGTTTATTCCCTTTTTAGTAGTATTAAAACCAATTTTTGCGGTATGATAGAGGGGAGAAGGAGGCGGATTATGAAAATCACGTCCATAAGTGTCCAACAGAAAAACAAAGAGCGCTACAACATTTTTATTGATGAAAAATACAACTTTAGTGTAGACGAAGAAGTTTTAGCCCGCTACCAGTTAATGAAAGGAAAAACGCTCACTGAGGCTGAAATAGAAGAAATCAAACAATCCGATATGGTCCGAAAAGGTCTTAATAAAGCAATCAATTTCTTATCTCACCGCGTCCGCTCGGAAAAAGAAATTCGCGATTATTTAAGAAAACAAGAAATGGAACCTTTTGCTATTGATGAGATTTTAAAAAAACTAGCTGATATGGATTACATTAACGATGTTGAATTTGCGGAACTATATACTAAAACACAAATCAAAACAACCCTAAAAGGTCCGCGAACCATCGAACGCGAATTAGTCGAAAAAGGCTTAACACGAGAAATCATTAGCCAAGTTATCGAAGAATATTCCGATGAGGATCAACTCGAAAACGCCACGAAACAAGCAATCAAAATCATGAAACGAAATAACAAAAGCGCTAAAAAAATGCTCCAACAAAAAATCATCACCGATTTAATCCAAAAAGGCTATACGAGCGAATTAGCCAAAGCGGCCGCATTGGAAGCAACGAGCGAAATAGATGTAGCCGATGAAGCAGACATCTTACAAAAACAAATCGAAAAAACCATGCGTAAAAATAAACGCTACAAACCAAGCATCGCCAAGCAAAAAACAATCACATCGCTAATGCAGAAAGGTTTTTCTTATGATACAATTCAATCATACCTAACTGAAAATGAAATCAGTTTCGAGGAGGAAGAGTGAAGTGTACACATATTTAGATGAACTAACGGCGGAATTGATGGCTAAAAACCCGCATTTAGATAAAGAAAAAGCTTTATGGTGGATTGAAATGCTTTGGTCCGATTTCGAAAGTTCCTATGCAAAAGCAGGCTACCCGTACCGCGGTCCTGAGTACGCGGCGGATTACGTTCGACAACAAATCGAGCGCCACGGTAGCTTTTTACATCAAGTAGAACGAAAAGACCCAAACAAATAGGAGTGAACAAAGTGAAAGTAAGAGGATTTGAAGTAGTAAATGAAGCAAGCAGAAAGTTTCCAGAACAAACGATATCTTTACCAATACGCGGCGACAAAGGTTCAGCCGGCTATGATTTCTTCTCCAATGAAACAGTAACTATCGCGCCAGGAGAAAAACATATTTTTTGGACAGATATTAAAAGTTATATGCAAGAAGATGAAGTGCTAAATATCCATGTGCGTTCTTCCATTGGTATTAAAAAAGGTTTATTACTATGTAACGGTACAGGAATTATCGATTCTTCTTATTATAGTAATCCAGGTAATGACGGCAATATCGGCATTGCCATCAAAAATTTCTCTTCCGAACCAGTAGCGATTGAAGCGGGTGAACGTGTCGCTCAAGGTGTATTCCAAAAATACTTAGTCGCAGATACAGATATCGTTGCCAACGAATCACGTGTTGGTGGGGTAGGAAGTACAGGTAGATAAATAAAAAAGACCCGGAATCCCGGGTCTTTTTTTAAATACTAACAGGTGCTAGTTTTTTGTATAATTTTTCTGTTGAGAAAATCCAACCAGTATACGATGAAATAATATTTAAATCATCATCTAGCTTAACTACTGCTACAAATGGATAATGCCCATTACTACGATAACGTAAATCGGTGAATGTTACATAAGTGCCATCAAGTTTTTCCTCAATCCGCCAGTTGTAAACTTTCGAGAATGAGATGAAAGCAGCAAGATTCTTATCTTTTTTAGCAGAACGAATGATTTCGTTATCTGGAACGGGTAACCGGTCAAATTTTTCGTAGATGGAGATGTTACGTTTGAAAGCTCGACCTACATAGTAATGATCCTTCGTTGTTACCGCCACACGCCACTGGAAGAAGTGGATGGTGGAAGCAATAATGATTTCTTCTGAATCTGGAATTAAGTTTTGAACCGCATGTTTGATCATTCGCTGCGTAACAAATCTTGCCACATAATAAAGTGCCAAAACGATATAGAGCGTGATAAACGTGGGTAACACTGGAGAACCTAACAACCAAGCCGCAATAGCAACTACATGAGAACCAAAAATGAACCAATCAAACGTGTTGATAAATCCAAATGCGACCCATGTTTCCTTAAACGGTCTTATTGCTTGTGTCCCGTAAGCGTTAAAAATATCTACAAAAATGTGTAATCCCACCGCGATAAACGTCCATAACAATAAATGAATAAACGTGGCCGCTGGGAAAAGTAAATACAAAATGGATGAAATAAGTAATGGCCAAATAGCAAGCATCGGCAAGGAATGCGTGATTCCTCGGTGATTTCTAATATAATCAGCGTTGTTTTTAAGTTTTAATACAGTGTCAATATCTGGAATCTGTGAACCAATAATTGTTGCTGTCATAATACCAATGGCAGCTTGAGAACTTCCGGCAACTACCGGGTCTACGGTGGCTAACGCTCCGAGTGCAATTCCCATTACTACGTGTGTGCCAGTATCCAATGACTTTGCCTCCTCTAAAATCGGTCTTAAAAAAATACAAGTGGTGTTGCCTTTGAGAGCACAACACTATTCAATTAAGCCAGCATTCTGTATAATAGAAATCGGCTTAATAATGGGTATACTATTTTATTCCCTGTCTACATTATACTACACATCCGGAGCATCACACATTAGAAATCTATTAGAATTACGAGGGGAAAATGAGAAAAATGAAGAGACTAACATGGGATGAAACAAAAATAACCGCTTTTCAAGAAGCACTTGTTTCCTGGTATGAAGCGAATAAACGCATCTTACCGTGGCGTGAAAATAACGAACCTTACAGAATTTGGGTCTCAGAAATCATGCTGCAACAAACAAAAGTCGACACAGTGATTCCTTATTTTAATCGCTTTATGACTCAATTTCCAACAATGGAACATTTTGTTAAAGCGGATGAAGCAGATATTTTAAAGGCTTGGGAAGGATTAGGTTATTATTCTCGCGTCAGAAATCTTCAAACAGCGATGAAACAAGTTATGGCGGACTTTTCTGGTGTAGTCCCAAACGATTTAACAACGATTTTATCACTTAAAGGTGTTGGTCCATATACAGCTGGAGCCATTCTTAGCATTGCTTACAATCAAGCAGAACCTGCCGTTGATGGCAATGTAATGCGTGTCATTGCGCGCGTTTTAGAAATTAGCGAAGACATCATGAAAGCATCCACCCGGAAAATATTTGAAGAAGTGTTGTATCAATTAATCGACAAAGAACATCCGTCCGCCTTTAACCAAGGTCTAATGGAAATTGGGGCACTCGTCTGTACGCCGACTAAACCAATGTGTATGCTTTGCCCGCTTCAACCGTTTTGTGAAGCGCATAAAAATGGTGTCGAAACGAATTACCCAGTGAAAATCAAAAAAGTAAAAACGAAAACCAAGGAACTATTAAGCATTATCGTTATTTCAGATGATGGCAAAATTGCCATCGAAAAGCGTCCAGAAAATGGTCTGCTTGCGAATATGTGGCAATTTCCAACCATCGAAATCACCAAAAAAGAAAATGATGAAGTAGTAAAACTACAATTTTTACATAATTATGGCTTGGAAGTTTTACTAGAAGAAGAGCCAATTGCGCATATCAAACACGTTTTTTCTCATTTAGTCTGGAAAATGGATATTCGTGTAGCAACGCTTAAGTCAGCAATTCCAAATGAAAATTGGTATTTTGCGACAGAAGAAGAAATGAAGCGGCTTGCTTTTCCAGTACCATATCAAAAAATGTGGCAAGCTTGGAAAGATTTTAAGGGGGAGTAACAAATGAATAAAGTAGCATTAGTAACAGGAAGTAGTCGCGGTCTTGGAAGAGAAATCGCCATCGCACTTGCAAAAGAGGGGTATGATATCGCGGTCAACTTTTCCAGAAATCGCAAAAAAGCAGAAGAAGTACAGCAAGAAATTGAACAACTTGGTAGAAAATGCACGATTTTTAAAGCCAATGTTGGTGACGTGGAAAAAATTAGAGAATTATTTAAAGCAGTAGACGAGGAATTTGGTCGTCTAGATGTTTTTATTAACAATGCAGCGAGCGGCGTACTTCGGCCATTGATGGAACTGGAAGAATCACACTGGGACTGGACGATGAACATTAATGCGAAGGCGTTATTATTTGCTGGACAAGAAGCGGCTAAATTAATGCAACGCCACCAAAGCGGGAAAATTATTAGCTTGAGCTCGATTGGTTCGATTCGTTATTTAGAAAATTATACGACAGTCGGTGTATCGAAAGCGGCAGTAGAATCACTTACTCGTTATTTAGCAGTTGAATTGGCGCCATTTGGCATTGCGGTTAATGCAGTTTCTGGCGGTTTAATCGAAACAGACGCACTCAACCATTTTCCCAACCGTGAAGAATTATTAAAGGACGCTGTCAGCAAAACACCGGCCGGACGAATGATTGAGCCAAATGATCTAGTAAATGCCGTACTTTTCCTCGCTAGTGATAAAGCAGACATGATCCGCGGACAAACTATTTTAGTAGATGGTGGTAGAACACTTTTAGTATAGTATAGTAAAACAGGTGAAAATTAGTTATTTTGCATAAAAATCACTCTTTTTTTAGGAAAATCTTCCGTTTCAGCACGATATTGTTTTTTTGCAGTCTTGCCTTATGTTATAATAATAATGATTTTGATAGTACATGAGGAAAGTAGGATAAAGGATGTACTTACCCAAAGAGAAAGAAATAATACAGATCAAGAGCTACAAACATAACGGTAAACTTCATCGTACTTGGAAAAAGACAGTGGTGCTTAAATCGACGGAGAATATTATTATCGGCGGAAACGACCACACATTAGTTGTGGAAGCAGACGGACGTAAATGGGTAACGCGCGAACCATCTATTTGCTACTTTCATAGTGATTACTGGTTTAATGTAATCTCGATGATTAGAGAAGATGGCATTTATCATTACTGCAATCTAGGTACACCTTTTGCAGTAGATGAGCAAGCGCTGAAGTACATTGACTATGATCTCGATATTAAGGTTTTCCCAGATGGAAGGTTTCATTTGCTTGATGAGGGCGAATACGAACAACACCGTCGCCAAATGAAGTACCCGGACTCGATTGACCGGATACTTCGACATAATGTGGATGTGCTAAGCCACTGGATTTTGGACAAAAAAGGTCCATTTTCTCCTGACTACATCGACATTTGGTATGAAAAGTATAAAGAATACCGTTAAAAAAACGAGCTTTGGAGTTTATCTCCAAGCTCGTTTTTTGTTTATTCTTCGTTAACATTAATATCGATTTGATTTTCTTCTGTATGTCTTAGTTTAAAACTATGAATCAATTTTTCTAAATAATCGATAGTCTCTTGATAAGCAAATATCGAGGCGATAATACGCATTAAATGGTATTTATCCATCATATCCTCATATTCATCTTTTTCCGTTTCTTCCATTTCACGCAAGAAAAGTTGCATTAAATCTTGGGGATCTTGAGCTAAATGGGATTCTACATATTCAAGATCAATCGAAACCTTATCGATATAAGTTAATAAAAGTTGTTCATGTTTATCGGTTAGGTAGTCGATATGTTGCCGAATTAATTCTTGCTTATCTGGTGGCAGTTGCAAATAATCATTTTCATAACGGTGCTGAATTTTTAAAAGCTCAAAACCTTTTTGAGAACAAAGCAACATTTGCCTATAAACAGCAATTTTCCGGCCTTTTGAAATGGCATTTTTCTTTAAGAAAGTACGTTCTTCTCGGTATAATCCGTATAAGTTACGCGTTTGGTTTAACTGTTTTTGCATCCATTCCATGTCTTTTTTTAGAAGAGGGAAGTCTGCAGCGTGACGCAAGTTTAATTTAATCCAACGAACAATCTCGCTATTCGTATTATAAATTAACTGAAATAATGAAACCTCGTATTTCGGTGGTAAAAAGAACAGATTGACAATAAATGCGGCAAGTAAACCTAACATAATTGTCCCAAAACGAATAAGTGCGATTTCTAAAAAGTCATTACCAGGAGAATCCATAACGATAATGAGCGTCACAACTGCGAGGCCAATCGTATTCTCCAAGCGGAATTGCATTAATAAAGCAACACAGATAATCGAAGCAACTCCAATTAAAATAAAATCATTACCAATATAAAGTCCAAAAATAATTGCGATGATAGCTCCAATTACGTTCCCTTGTGCCCGTTCTAAAATAGTTCGATAAGACCTATAAATAGAAGGTTGGATAGCAAAAACGGCGGAAATGCCTGCCAGAGATGGAGAGGGTGAATTGCAAAGTTGAGCGATAAAAAGCGCCAATGTGATTGCAATACCAGTTTTCAAAATTCTAGCTCCGAATTTCATGGAAGGTTATTCCTTTCTATAGACTATTTGAGCGGGACTTTTCGCATTTTCCCGCTCATTCTTCTTCTATTATAACGTTTCTCTCGAGTTTATAAAGTAATATTACCTAGTTATCTTGAACCATTTTTCCAAAAACAGTATCAACTGCTGCGATTGTTTCTACAATATCTGCTTCCGAATGCGCGGATGTAATAAACCATGCTTCGTATTTAGAAGGCGCCAAATTAATACCTTCTTCTAACATACCTTTGAAGAAACGACCGAATAATTCGCCATCGGTAGCACCAGCTTCTGCATAGTTAGTAATGGCTTCGTCTGTAAAGTACACTGTCAAAGCGCCAACAATTTGGTTTACAGTAACTGCGATACCATGTTTGGCAGCTGCTTTTTCAATACCAGCTTTCAACATCGAACCATATTTTTCAAAGCGCTCATACAATCCTTCTTCTTGTAAAACTTCGAGACAAGCAATCCCCGAAAGAATGGATGCCGGGTTACCAGCGTGAGTCCCAGCTTGATATGCCGGGCCAAGCGGTGCCACTTTTTCCATAATATCAATGCGACCACCATAAGCGCCAATCGGAAGACCGCCACCAATAATTTTACCCATAGCAGTTAAATCAGGAATAACGCCTAGATAATTTTGAGCTCCACCATACATAAAGCGGAAAGCAGTGATAACCTCATCATAAATAACTAAAGAATCATTGGCATGCGCAAATTCATTAACCGCCTCCAAAAATCCTTCTTTTGGTGCAACCATTCCAAAGTTACCAACAATTGGCTCTACTAAAACTGCAGCAACTTGATCGCCCCAAACAGCGAGTGCTTCTTTAAATGCTTCCAGATCATTAAACGGAACTGTAATAACTTCTTCTGCAGTAGATTTTGTAACCCCAGCAGAATCAGGAATCCCAAGTGTAGATGGCCCAGACCCAGCTTCCACCAACACTAAATCAAAATGCCCATGATAACAACCAGCAAATTTAATAATTTTATCTCTTCCTGTATAAGCACGAGCCACACGAATAGTTGTCATAACAGCTTCCGTCCCAGAATTTGTAAAACGAACTTTCTCAAGTGAAGGAATAGCTTCTTTTAACATTTTCGCAAATGTAATTTCGTGTCTCGTAGGTGTTCCGTATAAAACGCCATTTTGCGCCGCTTTTGTAATCGCTTCTGTAATATGAGGATGTGCATGCCCAGTAATGATTGGCCCGAATGCAGCTAAATAATCAATATACTTATTGCCATCCACATCATAAAAATAAGCGCCACTAGCTCGCTCCATTGTTACAGGAATTCCACCGCCAACCCCTTTATTTGACCTAGATGGGCTATTAACCCCGCCAACTATATGTAAAAGTGCTTCGTCATGCAATTGCTTTGACTTAGAATGATCCATTTCGTCATCTCCTCAAAATTTTAATACCTACTATATTCTATGCGAAAAAATAAGATGCCGCAATCGAAAAAACAATATAATTGCCGATAAATGAAAAAAAGCATAAAATTAAATCATAGCAAAGGAAAGGAAGTGCGGCAAAATGAACATTTTATTTACTTTAGACGTACCCGAACACCTAAAAACCTTGCAAGCGGAGAAATTCCCAGATGAAACTTTTTACTATGAAAGCAATAATCATTTTGCCGATTTAGCAGAAATAGATGTCATCGTCACATACGGCTCCAATATTACAGAAGAAAAAATAAAACAAGCTAAAAAACTACAATTAATCATGGTCTTCTCTGCGGGAGTTGATGGCTTACCGACAGAAATAATCCAAGAACGACAAATAAAGGTCGCGAATGTAAGAGGGATTCATGCAATACCAATGGGGGAATATGCACTATCTTTCATGCTATCTCACGTCAAAAAAACTTCTTTCTTCTATAAAATGCAAAAAGAAAAAAACTGGGTAAGTGAGGAACCAATTACAGAACTAGCAGGAAAAACATTAGTTGTCGCAGGAACAGGAGCTATCGGAGCAAAAGTGGCTGAATTCGCTAAAGCATTCGATATGCAAGTTATAGGAGTTAACACAACAGGTCATCCTGTAAAACCATTTAGCAAAACTTATGCTATGTCCGATATCGAAAAAGTAGCTCCTTTAGCAGATTTTTTTGTTAGTGTGTTACCTCATACAAAACAAACAACAGGAATCTATCCGCTATCATTTTTTGAGAAAATGAAAGAAAATGCGGCTTTTATCAATATAGGAAGAGGAAGTGCCGTAGAGTTAAATGTGCTAGAGCAAGCTTCGAACCAGCAGTTAATCACTCATTTTTATTTAGATGTTTTACCAGCAGAACCACTTTCTGAAGATAATTACTTATGGCAAGCGAATAATGTAACAATCACACCACATGTTTCTGGACATTCCGACAAATATTTAGAACGTAGCTTTGAAATTTGGTTTCAAAATATCAATCTTTTGAAAGAAAACACTCCATTACGCAATGAAATTGATTTAAGTAAAGGATATTAAGCTATAAATTCTGCCATTCTATTGACAGTTAAGCGTTATTTCCGGTATTATAAAGATAATAATTATTTTTGGAAGGGAGTGCATGGCGGTGTCTAATGCAACTCTAAAAGAGGCAGTAGATGTCTTGAAGAAAACAGGAGTAAGAATCACTCCTCAGCGTCATGCTATACTTGAATTCTTAATTAACTCACATACACACCCAACTGCGGATGACATATATCGGTCTCTAGAAGGCAACTTCCCAAACATGAGTGTAGCAACTGTATATAATAATTTACGCGTTTTCCGCGATGCGGGTCTAATTAAAGAATTATCCTATGGTGACGCATCTAGTCGATTTGATTTTTCTACTTCTAATCATTACCACGCAATTTGTAATGTTTGTGGAAAAATAGTTGATTTTCATTATCCAGGTTTAGACGAAGTAGAGCATTTTGCAGCTCATATGACTGGCTATGAAATCGATAACCACAGACTCGAAGTATATGGTACATGTCCAGATTGCAAAGAAAAACAAGCAAATAATTAAACAAAAACACTTAGCCTAGCTAAGTGTTTTTTTATGTTTCATGCAATTTTTTTCATTTTTATTAAATTTTATGCATAATTCGGTTGACATATTTCTCAAAACTTGATATATTAGTTTTCGGCGCTACGATAGCGGCAATTTAAAAGAATTTTATTCATAAATTAATTTTAAAAAGTTGTTGACAGATAGTTGCTAAAATGATATGATTTAAAAGTCGCAAAAAACAAATGAAAACATTCGCACATCAAGTGTGAAAGCGACTAACCGACCTTTGAAAACTGAACAAAGAAGAAGACGAAAAGCAATGAGACGTAAAGTCTCACTGGTAATCGCAGGGCAGAAA
>NZ_JAASWB010000007.1:0-161186 GCF_014227425.1 Listeria marthii | reverse complement strand
GAAGAAGGCGAGCTGTTAAAAGCCACACTAGAATCACTGAAGCAAAATAAAGATCCGATAACTGGTCAAGAAATAAGCAAAGCGCAAAGTTTTGGCATTTTAACCTCATTAGTTTTTGGCTACACGACGAAAAAATATCGAGGAAAGAAGCTTTCTATATCAAAAAGTGAATTGGAGGAAATTAAAAATGCTAGTGAATCGGCTCTACCGAAATCAAGTATTGGTATAGCTCAGTCTAGAATAAATATAGCCAATGGCCCTACAAGATTTAGCTCTTCAGGTAATGCAGGTTTCAATCATATAGTCGATAGACATTTTAATCCAAATAGAAATGCTGGTCAGTTTACCATTAGTCAGGATAAACTTAAAAATATTTTATCAAGTAAAGAAACTGTGAAAATAGAAGTTAAAGAAATTCCTGGAAATCAGTTTGAAAGAATAATTAATATTGGTGAAACTGCGGGTACTATAAAACCTAGTATACCTGATAACGGAGGGAAGCCAACCAACTATATTCGGATTTTAACAGACAAAGCGGGTAATTTAATTACTGCTTATCCAATACCAAAACCCTAGGAGGTATACAATGAACGAAGAAATAATTGATCTATATAGAAAATTTGATAACAACAAACTACCATTATTTTTTGGAAAGCTCATTTTATTTATAAATAATCACGATAAAATCTTTAGAAAGTATATTTTAGAAGATAGTTTAAATAGTATTGAACAATTCAAAGAAAGTGAATTCTTTTTAGGAACTACAGATGATAATTTGGAAGGTTTAGTACTAGGGTATTCAGAAACGCTAATCAGAGCGGACGAAAAAGAAATTTGTAGCAATGTAATTCATATGGTATGGGATATAGCCACATTTATGACAGATGAACTATGCCCGAGTTGTCAGGATGCAAATTTAAAAATTGCTTCATCTACAGATAGAAGTAAAATCTATAAAACGTGTGATAATTGTTTGATTACAATGGAAAATGGTCAATTTATTGAAAGACCTAAAGAGATGATTCCGGCAACAAAAGAACAAATAAATTCATGAAAGATAAATGAGTATCCATTTTAAAAATGAACGTTCTTTTTCAATTTAAAAATATACACAAAAAAGTTTCTCAGAAATCCTAAGTTAAATGGGAGTGTCAATAAAAAATGGATATAACGAAATTTAAAGAAAATGATATTCCTTTTTCATGGAATGAGCTTAAATTAGGTAGGTTTGGCTTTTTAGATAGGGATTTCTACTTACAACCGATATGGAATGATGAAGTCGTAATGAAATACATATTAGCCTATTTGACTAAAAATGAAAATGAAGAAAACCCTTACTTATGGGAGCTAGGAAGTCTATTTAAACCATATGATGAGATTGAAATATTTAGGCTTCTGGATTTAGTTGATGAATCTAGTGAAAATGATTTGAAAAGTTACTATAGATGGAGATGGGTTTTAGTTAATGATTTATTAAATAGCATTATGGATAAGGGCTACGTTGATGCTTTGTTGGAAATCAGTGAGTTTTGGCTGGATTTGAAATCTCCAGTGGGTATGCCTTTTCAATTTCAAGGTGTTGAAAACCAGCTTACGCCTCAAGAATTTTATACAGAGGAATATTTATCTAAAGTAGTTTTATCACATAAAAACTGGTTGGCGGCTGAGAAAGAGAGAGTAAGATAGGCTATCTAAATTAATAGTCACATTGCTTTAGATGTAGGAACTATTTTATTCGTAAATAACATTAAAGGTGAAGCATTAATGGAAATAAGTTATAAAGTTTTTGAGAAAAAAGGGTTTGGAAAAGTTCCGGTTATACACTTTTCAGGAGAACAATATACTGGATTGGGGGACTTGTTAAATATAGATTTTTCATCAATTACGTTAGAGGATATTTTGGATAAAAATAATAAAATCGAAAATGGCGAGAGTGAATTTGAGGAAATCGGAACAGAAAGAAGCATAGTAGAAATTCGGAAAAATGAATGTATGATTTATGACGCTTTCGATGGACTGTTGGATGATGATGAGTTAAATCCAACAATAAATCTATCTATATTTGAGTTTAAAAAGATTGTTATGGACTGGAAAGCGGAGAGAGAAAAGCTTTTAAGCACAATAAAAAAACTCAGAATCCACCACAAAAGCCCCTTTACTAGCAACCCACAATCCAATCATGCTATAATCCTCTAAATGATAACGTTTATCATTTAAGGGGGAATTAAACATGATTGAAAAAACAATTATGGAACGTCGCAGCATTAAAAAAGCGAACGACGCGCCAATTTCAAGAGAAACAGTCAACACTATTTTAGAGCAAGCAGCCTTTGCACCTTTTCATAGCAAAGTAGAGCCGTGGAATGTTTATGTACTGCACACGCTTGCTGAAAAAGAACGTTACATCGAGAAAATTATCGCTTTCAATGAGCGCGAACAAGGGGTTACTTTTTCCGAAGCAGAGGTTGCGGATTTAAAAGCGGGCTATGCGAAGAAAATTATTACGCCGCCGTACTTACTCATCGTGACGACGAACATTATCGGGCACGGGAAGAAGGATTTCGAATCAATCGGAGCAACTAGTGCGTTTATCCAAAATATCCAATTGCTTGGCTGGGAAGCGGGGATTGGGATGATTTGGCGGACGAATCGGTTTATTTTTGATGCGAAGTTTGCGGATGATTTAGGTATTCCTGCTGAGCAAAAAATTGTCGGGACTTTGCATTTAAGTAGTTTAGCTGATGTTCCTGAGGCAAAAACGCGTCGTCCTTTGAATGAATGGGTGAAGGATTTGGCGGATTTGTAAGATTGATGTTTCGGGTGATTAGCGTTACAATGAAACAAGTGTAAGAAATAAGGAGGCGAGCAAGATGGCAGTTCCAGCTAGACGTACGTCCAAAGCGAAGAAAAACAAGCGCCGTACGCATAAAGGCTTAACAGCACCAGGTTTGAGTCGCGATAGTGAAACAGGCGAATACCGTATGTCACACCGCATCTCACCAGATGGCACTTATAAAGGTCGCACAATTATCGAAAAATAAGAGGATTTGTTCCAGCGATTGGAACAAATTCTTTTTTTTATGATACTATAATGGAAAGAGCTAAATACACAAAAAGGAGTCTGATTTTAAAATGACAGAAGAATTTGTGAACAAAGAAGATGCGCTGAAAAAGTATAATGCAAAAGAGTTTCGAACACCAGATGGCTATACGAGTGATATGATTTTGACGACAGTAAAAGAGTTGAACGGGAAACCAACCTTACATATTTTATTAATTAAACGAAGCAGCACAAATGCGGAAGGCAAACCAAATATCGAAGGCGGAAAATGGGCGGTTCCGGGCGGATTTGTGGATGAAAATGAATCTGCGGACCAAGCGGCTGAGCGTGAACTAGAAGAAGAAACAAGTTTGACGAATATTCCGCTGATTCCTTTTGGTGTGTTTGATAAACCGGGGCGTGATCCGCGCGGTTGGATTATTTCGCGGGCGTTTTATGCGATTGTGCCACCAGAAGCTTTAGAGAAACGCGCGGCTGGGGATGATGCGGTGGATATCGGGCTTTTCCCAATGACGGAAGCACTGGAACTACCGCTTGCTTTTGACCATTTAGATATGCTGAAAAAAGCATTTAGTGCGATTACAGAAGAATTTTTACTGACGACGGCGATTCGCGATTTCTTGCCGGAAACTTTCTCAGCAGAGATACTTTACCAAACGCTAGAGGGTTGCACGAAGCCGGGGATTTTGCCGGATGAAGTAGAATTTATGGAGAATATCGAGTATTTACCGTATTTAGAAAAAGTTGGCGATTTGTACCGATTTAATGCAGATGCCGAAGCGGGAAGTATTTACTTTTAAATAAAAAAGGAGCCATCTATTTGGCTCCTTTTTTATAGGAAATGTTTTTCGCCGTAGCGTAATGCGAAGTCTTTGAAAGCCTTGGATGCTGGCGAAATGTAGTGATTTTTCAGGCTGGCTAGGTAGATAAAACGGTCATGTTTTGGTTCGTTGATGGATAATACTTTGACGTTATAATGTGATAATGACGAGATTTTGGGCATAATCGAAATGCCGTAATCGACGCTCACAAGCCCAACCATTGCGGTATCTTCCTCGACATAACAGCCGATTTTTGGCTGGATATTTATTTCAGCAAAAAGGGAATCAATGAGCGGTCTAAGGCCACTCGTGTCAGAAAAGAAAATGTACGAATAATCGGCAGTGTCTTTTAAATCAATCGAATCATATTTAGCAAGTGGATGGTTTTCAGAAACGACAATGACTAACTCTTGTTTGGTTAATGGTAAAAACTCAATATCGGGTTCATTTTCGACGTAGGAGCAAATCGCTAGGTCGAATTTTTCATTTTTTAAGTCGGGAATAATCGATTTTGTCGCTCCTTGAAAAAAGGAAAATGTGATGTCTTTATGGCTTTCGACTTTGGTGAAATTTTGGACGAGTTCGGGAACCGTGTGCGCGCCCATTGTGTAAATAAAGCCTAAATCAATATTTCCGTGAGAAGGACTAGTTAATTCATGTAACAATTTTTCGCCTTTTTCTAGTTCGGCGAGTGATTTTTCCACATAGGTTAAATAGAAGCGACCGTATTTTGTTAAACGGATGTTGCGGCCTTGTTTTTCGAATAAATATACGCCAAGTTCGCGCTCAAGTTCTGCGATAGAGTGGCTTAGGCTAGGCTGGGTAATGGAGAGTTCGGCGGCTGCAATCGTGTAATGCTCTCGTTCGGCCAATTTTTTAAAGTAGTATAGTTGACGCAAGTTCATCGGTTAACCTCCTCGGAATGCCTTGATAACTCTATTGTAAGCGATTGTATAGAAAAAATCTATGGATAAATCGAAAAATATACATTAGATTAATAATTATTCCTGCCTTATAATGAAAGAGAAATAAGATTGTGCATTATTGAACGTGAATAATGTAACAAATCATTTGCTGAGATTATAGTCGCAGGAGGCTTATTATGACAGATTATCCGAGTATTTTTGAACCACTAACTGTAAAACGAATGACGATTAAAAACCGTGTAATTATGCCGCCAATGGGAACAAACCTAGCTGGATTAAATGGCGAATTTTTAGAAGAACATATGAATTACTACGAACAACGCGCAAAAGGTGGCACAGGTCTGATCACTATTGAAAACGCTTGTGTAGATTTTCCTTATGGTACAAACGGAACAACCCAACTTCGAATTGACAATGACCAGTATATTCCTGGATTTTACAAATTAACAGAACGTCTTCATAAACATGGAACTTGTGTATCAATCCAAATCAACCACGCCGGTGCATCTGCTTATCCAGCACGTTTGAACGGACTTCAACCAGTTTCTGCGTCAGATATTCCATCTAAAAAAGGCGGCACTGTGCCTCGTCCGCTTACTGTCGAAGAAATTTATGAAATCGTCAATAAATACGGCGATGCAGCGAGACGCGCCCAACAAGCTGGCTTTGATGCAGTCGAAATCCACGGCGGACACTCATACTTGCTATGCCAATTCTTATCGCCACTTTACAACAAACGGACAGACGAATTTGGTGGAACGCCTGAAAATCGCGCCCGTATCGTCAAACTAATTTTGGAAAAAGTCCGCGCGGAAGTTGGCCCATTTTTCCCAATCGTGCTGCGTTTTAGTGCAGATGAATTTACAGAAGGCGGCAACCATTTAGAAGATATTTTGGAACTGCTAGATTATTGCCAAGAAGAAGCGGATATTTTGAATGTATCAGCGGCAATTAACGATAATTTATACTTACAAATTGACCAAATGAACTTGGAAGATGGCTGGAGAAGCTACCTTGCAAAAGCGGTAAAAGATAAATTTAACAAACCAACGATTACTTCGGGAAACATTCGCAGTCCAAAAGCGGCCGAGAAAATTTTGTCAGAAGGATACGCTGACTTACTTGCGATGGGACGCGGCTTAATTGCTGAGCCTAACTGGGTGAACAAAGTGGCAACTGGTCAAGAAGACATGCTTCGAAAATGTATTTCTTGTAATATCGGTTGCGCGGATCACCGGATTTCGAAATCGAAACCAATTCGCTGTACTGTAAATCCAGATATTATTCATGAAGATAAATACAAAGAAACAAAAGTAACTCGTCCTACAAATGTTGTCGTAATTGGCGGCGGAACAGCAGGACTTGAAGCAGCTTGTACGGCGGCCGAAGTTGGCTGTAACACAACGCTAATTGAAGCAAATGAACAAACTGGTGGCTTGGCGCGAGCAATTGCTAACCTTCCAGATAAAAGTAGAATTGCCGATTTCCCTAATTATTTAGCGAACCGAGCAGAAAAATTAACCAATTTGAAAGTTATTACAGGCACTAAAGCTGATACTGCGCTTATTGATACATTTAATCCTGATGTGGTAGTAAATGCCACAGGATCCAAACCATTACTTCCACCAATTAAAGGTTTGCTTGACGTGATTGACAAAGAAGGTAGTAAAGTTCATTCGATTTTCGGACTTATTTCGAATATCGATGACTTTACCGAATTTAGTAACAAAAAAGTTGCAGTTATCGGCGGTGGTGCAGTTGGACTTGATGTGGTCGAGTACTTCTCAGAACGCGGCTCGGATGTTACAATTGTAGAAATGATGCCAATCCTTGGTAAAGACTTGGATATGATTACGCGACTTTCGATGATGGATATTATTGAGAAAAACCACGTCGATGTGCAAACAGAAACAGCACTGACGGAAGTAGCAGCAGATCATTTCAAAGTGAAACATGACGGAGTAGACGCCGAGATTCCATTTGATTACGGCTTCGTCTGCCTAGGAATGCGACCAGAACGCCCACTTATGGAAGAACTTGCGGCTTACGGCAAAGAAAAACAAATTGAAATCGTAAATATTGGCGACAGCGCTGCAACAAGAAAAATCTTGGAAGGCGTTCGCGAAGGAAGAAATATTTTAACTACATTAGAAAAAATTGGCTCTTTGTAATCCGAACTGGCAAGGCGGACTCCGCTTTGCCACATTCGCTCTTTATATAAGTTCACATTTTCACAAATAAACCTTAATTTGGAAAGGAACGATGTTATTATGACAAGCAAAATCACGGAAAGAATTACAGGACACACAGAATTAATCGGTTTAATCGCCACTCCAATCAGACACAGTTTATCACCAACCATGCATAACGAAGCTTTTGCAAAATTGGGGCTTGATTATGTATACCTTGCTTTTGAAGTTGGGGACAAAGAACTGAAAGACGTTGTACAAGGATTTCGCGCAATGAACTTACGTGGCTGGAACGTTTCCATGCCAAACAAAACAAACATTCATAAATACTTAGATAAACTTTCTCCAGCCGCTGAACTTGTTGGGGCGGTCAATACAGTTGTTAATGATGACGGCGTGTTAACTGGCCACATTACAGACGGAACGGGCTACATGCGAGCTTTAAAAGAAGCTGGACATGACATTATCGGCAAAAAAATGACGATTTGTGGCGCTGGTGGTGCGGCAACGGCTATCTGCATCCAAGCTGCTCTTGACGGCGTAAAAGAAATCTCTATTTTCAACAGAAAAGACGATTTTTACGCGAATGCAGAAAAAACAGTAGAAAAAATCAATTCGAAAACAGATTGTAAAGCACAATTATTTGATATCGAAGACCACGAACAATTACGTAAAGAAATCGCTGAAAGTGTTATTTTCACGAATGCCACTGGCGTTGGGATGAAACCTTTCGAAGGCGAAACACTTTTACCAAGTGCGGATATGCTTCGTCCAGAATTAATCGTTTCGGATGTTGTCTACAAACCAACCAAAACAAGATTGCTTGAAATCGCCGAAGAACAAGGCTGTCAAACACTTAACGGCTTAGGAATGATGCTTTGGCAAGGTGCGAAAGCTTTCGAAATTTGGACACACAAAGAAATGCCAGTAGATTACATTAAAGAAATCCTATTTTAAAAACTTGCAAAAGAACAAGGTTATCGCTAATCTTAAAACATAATATCGAATGAGGAGAATTATACATGAATAAAGTAGTCGTAAAGAATGTTACGTTTGGTGAAGGTGCGCCAAAAATTTGTGTACCAATGGTCGGTAAAACGGTTGCTGCGCTTAAAGAAGAAGCAGAAATGTTACAAACAATTGATTTGGACGTTGTCGAATGGCGCGTTGACTTTTTTGAAGACGTAAAAGATTTAGCTAAAGTGGAAGCTGCACTTGGCGAAATTCGCGCAATTTTACCAGAAACACCGATTTTATTCACTTTCCGAAGTGCAAAAGAGGGCGGCGAATTAGCTGTCAGTGACGAATTTTATTTTGAATTAAATGAAACTCTAGCTGGAACTGGCAAAATTGATTTAGTTGACGTGGAACTTTTCAATGAAGAAGCGGACGTTTTACGCTTAATTGAAACAGCTCACAAGAACAATGTAAAAGTAGTGATGTCGAACCATGATTTTGATAAAACACCTGCGAAAGAAGAAATCGTTTCTCGTTTAACTCGCATGGAAGCACTCGGCGCGGATCTTCCGAAAATCGCCGTAATGCCAAAATCTGCTGCGGACGTACTAACTTTATTAGATGCAACAAATACCGTATCTGAAAAAGCGAGCCAACCAATCATTACGATGTCGATGGCGGGAACTGGTGTCATTAGCCGTCTTGCTGGAGAAGTATTTGGCTCCGCAATGACATTTGGCGCTGCGAAAAAAGCATCGGCTCCTGGGCAAATTGATGTTAATGAATTGCGTCATGTGCTTGATTTACTGCATAAACAATTTTAATGAAGTCAAAAACCTTAAATTTAGATTAATCGTCTAAGTTTAAGGTTTTTTTGTTATAATAAGACATCAGGAAATTTAAAGGAGACGGACCGAATGAAGAAGTTGCTTTTTTTAGGTGATAGTGTGACAGATGCTGGGCGCGATTTTGAAAATGACCAGGAATTAGGGCATGGTTATGTGAAAATGATTGCAGATCAGCTTGGAAAAGAAGATGTAACGGTTATAAATCGTGGCGTTAGTGCGAACCGAGTGGCGGATTTACATCGTCGTATTGAGGCAGATGCGCTTTCGCTTGCTCCCGATGTCGTAACAATCATGATTGGGATAAATGATACGTGGTTTAGTTTTAGCAGATGGGAAGATACTTCGGTGACGGCATTTAAAGAAGTGTATCGTGTGATTTTGAGCCGGATTAAAGAAGAAACAAATGCGGAACTTGTTTTGATGGAGCCGTTTGTATTACCTTATCCGGAAGACCGAAAAGAATGGCGCGGCGATCTCGATCCGAAAATTGGAGCTGTGCGCGAACTTGCAGCAGAATTTGGCGCAACACTTATTCCGCTTGATGGATTAATGAACGCGCTCGCTATCAAACATGGCCCGACTTATTTAGCAGAAGACGGCGTTCACCCAACCAAAGCAGGACATGAAAGAATTGCGTCGATTTGGTTAGAATTCACCAAATAACCCTTTACAGAAAAATTTATCCATGCTATAGTTGGGTCTATGCGATGAGCCTACAAGCAGTGACTTAAGTATCACTGCCCCATTTTCCGCGTTATAGCTTTGTGGAAAGCTGCGGAAGATGACGCTATGAAATGCCCCTTAAAGTAATTTAAGGGGCATTTTTCTATAAAAAAGGAGTGTTTGTTTTGCAAAAAGAGAAAGCACCAATAGGACTTTATTTTTTATTAATTGCAGTGATGGCGAGTTGGGGCTTTAACGTAACGATGACGAAGGTGTTAGTTAGCTATTTTCCAACGGTTACGATGACGTCTTTTCGGATTTTCACCGCAGCAATTACGGTTATCATTATCTTATTTATAACAAAAAAATTGCGACTGCCTACAAAACGGGAATTTGGCTTAATTTTTCTCGCAAGTATTTTTAATATTGTTATCCATCATTTTTTCTTATCGAATGGTTTAAAGCTGACGACTGGGACGAATGCGGGGCTTATTCTTGGTTCTGCACCAATTGTTGTGGCGATTTTTTCTGTCATTTTTCTCCGTGAACGAATTGGAGCTTGGCGAGCGGTTGGGTTTTTAGCGGGGATTTTTGGGGTGAGTTTGGTTGTGCTTTCTAATGGGACGGGCGTAAGTGGGATTTCGATTGGAGATATCTATATTTTTATCGCGATGGCTTCCCAGGCATTTAGTTTCATTATTATTAAAAAGCTCGCAGGATCGATGGACACAGGGCTGATGACCGGATATATGCTATTTCTTGGCTCGGTTATGTTGTTTGCCGTAAGTCGTTTCATGGAGCCTGCTGGTATGTCAGAATTAATGGCGGTTCACTCGTGGAAACTTTGGCTACTTTTCGTTGTATCAGCAGTAGTTGCGACAGCCTTTGGTAATTTCGTTTATAACTATGCGGTCGGGAAAATTGGCCCATCACGCTCCGCCATTTTTATGAATTTTAATCCGTTATTTTCATTAATTGGCGCGTTGCTTTTCCTTGGTGAAGCAATTAGAATCCCACAGCTAGTTGGGTTCATTTTTATCATTATTGGCGTCCTGCTTGGTTCGGGGGCATTAATGGATCTTATATACGAACGCAAAAAAAGAAGAATACGCGACCCGGAAAAGAAGTTTGACTTTTATTGACCTTTATATTATAATTTGGTTAGTTACTTATTAAAAGTAACTTTAAAATGATAGGAGGGATAGCATGAAATTGTTATTAAAAAATATTAATGAACTTGCTGCAAAACAAAAAAGTGAAGGATTAACTGCTTTTGAAAAAGAAAGACAAGCTGCCCTTCGTCAAGAATACTTGAAAAAAATCAGAGGGACAGTCCAAGATAATTTACATCATGTAACGATTATTGACCCACTTGGCGATGACGTAACTCCAAAAAAACTCAAAGAAATCCAAGCCGAATTAAGAGGCTGACATAAATAAAAAGGTTGAAAGAGCGCTAATTGCTTTTTCGACCTTTTTTGATTTGTGAAACATTTTAGCTAGTAGACAATGCCTAGACAGTTCTATATAATAATAAGGAGAAGAAATCAGTACGGCGGAAGGAGATAGCAATGGCAGGCAAAATGAAACTTTTTTCTGTGACGAGTGAGAGACCACTTGCGACAAAAATTGCAGATTATCTAGATATACCTTTATGTGAGGTGGAGCTCCAAAAGTTCAGTGATGGAGAAGTGAAAATTAATATTGAGGAAAGTATCCGCGGAACGAACGCGTATGTAGTTCAATCGATGAACTCAAACGTCAACGAACGCCTAATGGAACTTTTAATCATGGTAGATGCCTTAAAACGCGCTTCCGTTCACTCAATCAATATAATTATGCCTTATTATGGCTATGCTCGTCAGGACAGAAAAGCACGCTCAAGAGAACCAATTACCGCCAAATTAATGGCCAATTTAATTCAAAGAGCTGGAGCAGACCGTTTAATCACAGTAGATTTACACGCAGCTCAAATTCAAGGCTTTTTCAACATTCCAATCGATCATCTTTCAGCAATTCCGCTAATTGGTGATTATTTGATAGAAAATTACGGCGAAAAAGACGTTGTCGTAGTCGCGCCAGATCACAGCGGCGTAGTTCGCGCCCGCAGAATCGCCGACCGACTAAACGCGCCAATCGCTATTTTAAACCGTAAACCAAGACCGCATGAAGACGAAATCATGAGTGTCATTGGTGATGTAAAAGGCAAAGTCGCAATCGTTGTCGATGATATTATCGATACCGGCGTCCGTGCCACCACTTCAGCTGATATTTTATTAGAAAAAGGTGCCGTAGAAGTCATCGCTTGCGCAACTCACTCCGTCATGGCCGGAAACGCAACCGAACGTTTACAAAATTCTAATATCAAAGAAGTCATCACATCTGACTCTATCGACCTTCCAGAAGATAAACAATTCGACAAACTAACAACCATTTCTATCGGCCGTATCTTAGGCCGCGCAATCGAAGGCGTTCAAGAAAATCGCTCGTTGCATCCGTTGTTTTAAGGATTAATGAAGAAAACAGTAACTTTTAGAGTTGCTGTTTTTTTGTGTTTGGTTGTTTGTCGACCTTTGGTAGCATGAAAAAGGCTGGGGATCGACAGAAAGATGGGAATGGTTGGGGTGAGGGGAGTTTGGTGGTTTTTGGTTTTGAAAACCATGTAGAGAAGGATGGATTTTCATTGGTTTTCAGTCGGTCGACAGAAATAGGCTTTTGAGGTAAGATGGGAGTAAGAAGAAAAGTTAGCGGGTTTTAGATACTTATTGTGAAATGTAAATACGATACCACGCAAATCAACAGAATTTATTTGTACACGTTTTAGATACTTATTGTGAAATGTAAATATATATCTTACCGTAAAACTATCTGTGTCCATGTTTGTTTTAGATACTTATTGTGAAATGTAAATAATGAGTAAACTTGCGAAAGAGCAAGAGCTCGCAGGGTTTTAGATACTTATTGTGAAATGTAAATAAAATGGACTTTAAATCAAATCCTGTGCGGATGTATGTTTTAGTTACTTATTGTGAAATGTAAATCTCGGTTATTGTGATGCAAAGGTGTCTATGGACGACGTTTTAGATACTTATTGTGAAATGTAAATAGATGCTTGGGCAGCGTGGAAACAAACGGCTGTTGAGTTTTAGATACTTATTGTGAAATGTAAATCTCTTAGTTTCGCGATAACACTTTCCACTTTAGCTATGTTTTAGTTACTTATTGTGAAATGTAAATAGTAATGGGACATCAGAGAAAAATTATGTAGACACCGTTTTAGATACTTATCGTGAAATGTAAATCATTTCTATTTCCTATACAAAAAAGCCAACCAACAGGATTTAGGCTTATTTTTTATCCCCCTCGTTAACAATTCCGCAACAAACACACCAAAAACCCCCAATTTCCTCTGAACCTCCAACTACACCACACGCCCAACCTATGCTAAACTCAAAGAGAAGCCAATACCACATACATAAAAGGAGGATTTAAAATTGAAAAAGACCCTAATCCCAATACTACTCCTAACAATTATCCTGGCAAGCTGCTCCTCTCCAAGCGAAAAAGTAACAAAAGACACCAAAATCTCCAAAACAATCACCATCCGAGCAGATTATAACATCCCCAAAAACATGAAAGAACTAGCAAATAACAGCAATAACATAGTCAAAGTAAAGCTGCTGCAAAATAAAGACATTGGCAAAGAAAGCAACACAATTAGTGAAGTAGAAATTTTAGCTTCCTACAAAGGCGACCTAGAAAAAGGTGATAAAATAGACATTTCAGAACCATGGTACTTAAGCTCAGGCAAATACGTCGCTGTCGAAAACTACATTGCACTAGAAAAAGAGCAAACATACACCATGTTCCTCGGCAAAACAGATAAAGACATCCATCCCATTACTAGCATGGGTTACGGCAAATTCAGCAAAAACAAAAAAGAAGCCCAATCCGTACTCGCTGATTTTAATACACTCGGGGAAGTACAAAAATACGATTTTATCTCAGAAAATCCGGATGATGTAGAAAACTACCAAGCAATCAAACAACAAATTTCCGCAAAATATAAATGAATAGATCCAAATACCTGCTAAAAAGCGCAGTTGCACAAATCAAAAAATTCCGTCATAATAGAAAAAAATGACAGGAGCTGATAAATTGATTATTGATGTATTGCAACATGTGCCGCATGAAGGACCTGGACTTATAGCGAATTGGGCGAAAGAGAATCAGCATCAGTTAAAAATACATTTATTATTTGAAGAAAATGCTCATGTTCCAAATGACTCGGATTTTTTAATCGTTCTTGGTGGGCCGATGGGGATAAATGATACCGCGGAATTCCCATGGTTGGCTGACGAACGTGCTCTAATAAAGCGATTAAGCGAACAAAACAAACCTATTTTCGGTGTTTGTCTCGGCGCGCAACAAATTGCCGCAACATTCGGAAGTGAAATTACGGTAAATAAAGAAAAAGAAGTGGGTTGGTTCCCGGTCAAAAGAACTTCTGACAAGCTACTATTTTTCCCAGAATCACTCCATGTTTTCCACTGGCATCAAGACACATTTTCGTTACCAGCTGGCGCGACACGTTTATTTTCGAGCGAAGGCTGTTTAAATCAAGCTTTTCTGTATGCTGAAAACATTATCGGCTTACAATTTCACTTTGAAATGGAAAAGGCTGGGATTGAGACGATTTTGCAGATTGATGAGGAATTTATCACACCGGGCCAATATGTTCAAAGCCTTGCAGAAATGCGGGTGGAGGATGTTCCAGAAGATAATAAACAAATGCTTGAAGCCATTTTGGACTATTTAATAGATACAAAAACCATCTGACTAATCAGATGGTTTTTTCTTTAATATCCAGTTTCAACAGATGCGTTGACGATATACATTAAATCGTTCTTATCCTCTTTGTCCTCCAAGAAAATGCCGCTCGTTGTCATCATTCCGCCAGCCATTTTCTCGATAGTCACGGTACCATAAGGGATAATCGCGCGAATCGTATCTTCATCGAGCTTATCTGCGTCACATGGTAATGCCAATTTGATATTAACGACCATATTTTGCAAGTCGCCATCTGGTAAAAGCCCTTGAATTCCGGGCATCGAGTTAGTAAAAATCGCGTTCCGCACAGCACGTTCAGCTGCTTTTGTTATATTTTGACCATGGACATCGACGCCAAAGCCAGTTTGGATAAATAGAATTTGTTCCATCATAAATCACTCCTTAAAATCTTTTATTAAAGCGGCGCCCGGTCGGTTTTTTGCATAGCCTTCCATTACTTCTGTGAAATGCTTTCCGTCCATATCTGAGGAGTCGGCGAAAATTTCTGCCATTTGTTTGCGTTGTGCGGCGCCGAGTTCGTTTTCTAGGTCTTTGCCAGCTGTCGTTAGGAAAATACAGCGTTGGCGTTTGTCGCGTGTACCTTGTTCAATCGTGAGGAGTTCGCGCTCTTTGAGTTCCGCGAGTGGTTGGTGTAAGGCTTGTTTGGATATTTCTAAAAATGTTAAAAGTTCATTAATGGTAAGGCCAGGCATCCGCGCTGTGAAAAATAAAATACGATGATGCAATCTTTTTAGTGAATGTTTGGCAATAATTAAATCAGCTGTCTCTGTAAAAGCCTTATAACCGAAGTAAAATAAAGCAATTTGTTGATTCATGTTTTGCTCATTGTTCATAAATATACCCCTTTTTCTGTCAATATCAACAGTATAGCATAAATAAGGAAAAGCAATAGCGGTTAGAGCATCACTTTTTTAGAGCATTTTCTGGCTTTAAAATGATAATTATTTAACTAAAACTAAATAGATTTGTGTAATATTAGTATTCCAAAACAGACGTTTGTGTACAAAATGTTACGTTAATGGAATTTTCGAATTTCTTTTATTTGGATAAAAAAACGCTTTCTTTATTGATTTAAAGCCATTTACTTAAAAATAAGATTGAATAATATGAATATTAAAGCAAATCAAACGTGAAATATATTACGAAAACGTATTGAGAGTTGCTTTTTAGGCGGTTATACTTTGGGAAGAAATTAACCACTAAGGAGACTTTATATGAAAAAAGCACTGAAAATATTTCTTGCGATGATTTGTATGTTCATAATGATATATCCTCCCACAGCAGCTCACGCAGAAGAAACGAATAATAATATTACTATTCCAGATACAAATTTAAGAGCCTATCTCAATGGCTTACTCAAACAAGCAAGTGATGCTCCAATAACGAAAACGCAAATGAACACAATCCAAACCGTGACACTTTCTGGAAACACTTTTACAGATTTAACCGGTTTAGAAGAAGCTGATAATCTTGTCACGCTTTCACTCAATAACACCAAAATCACTACACTCGCACCGATAAAAAACCAAACATCTTTGACTTACATAACAGTTGGCGGCGATAACGTAGTAGACAGTCTTTTCGTAGATTTAAATGGACTTGTTAATTTACAAAGCATTAGCATTAGCGGAAGCGAAGTTACACATAATGTCTTCAAAAATTTCAATAAATTACCGAAATTAACCTATATCTACGCGCAAAACTCCATGAAAATCACGGATATTTCAGCGCTCGCATCTTTACCAGCATTGACAACGCTTTTCGTGCAGTTTGACGGAATTGATGATTTTAGACCATTAAATGATTTTGAAAGTTTTAAAAACGGAAATTTAAAAGCACTCGCAGCTTTCGGGCAAAATACCGGAAGAACAAATCCGCGCATTACGCTTAAATCAAGCAAACTGGATTTTAACGAAGCAAACCAAACGTTATATTTACCATTCTCGATGATGCCAAATCCTTTAACTAGTTTTGATGGAACCGTCGCACCTTTTTCAAAATCGACTTCCGCAAGTAATACGTATTTAGGATTTAACGATGTGGCGCTTCCGAGCTCACGTCTGACAATTACCGATGATGGCATTACCGTTAGTGGCGTAACAAAAGAAGAAATCGATAATCTAACCGAAATTGAATATAATGCGCGTTATGATTTCCCGACAGGTAGCTACCCAACACCGCCAAGCATGACGTCTTATACCATTTCAAGCGGAACATACGATCAATATTTTGATATTAGCCACACGCTTGATTTAACGGCCGATGAAAGTTTTGATTACAACCAATATGACGCCATTTCAGAAGCACAATTTTTAAAAGATATACAAGCGAAAACAGATGACGGAACAACTGTGACAAGCGATTTTGACCAAGTTGTGAAGCTCGATGTGCCGGGCGAATATATGGTTACATTGAATGCGGAAAATGCTGCTGGACTTAAAGCGTCACCCGTAAAAGTGAAAGTAACCGTTCATGAAAAACCAGTTATTACAGCAAATCCAAAAATTTCTTATAAGCAAAAAACAACGAAATCCGCAGATGAATTTTTGGCAGAAATCCATAGTTCAGTCACTGGAAATGCCATTTTAACAAGCGATTTTGATAAAGTAGTAGATTTAAACACCTCAGGCGAATACACCGTAACTTTAAATGCTGAAAATGAACGTGGCCAAAAAGCAGATCCTGTAACCGTGATTGTAACAGTAACTGCCGGCAACGATGCAACAGTAATTCCAACCCCAGAAGTAAAACCCACACCTCAAGAGGAAACAGACAAAAACAACACAATCCCAGACATCATTAGCGAAAACTCTGAAGACCAAGCACCAGCGAAAGCGGCGACAGAACCAGCCTCATTAACAACAAAAGAAAATAACGTGGCGAAAACAGAAAATACAAAACAACCAGAGACGAAAGCACTTCCGAAAACTGGCGATAAAGGAATGAGCGCATCACCGTTAGCCGGAATTATGCTTAGTTTCATCGCACTAATTATGTTCAGAAAAAGGAAATCCTAAAATATGTGAAACGATTCGCAAAATCAACGAATGATAGGCCTAAAATCATTTTTATAGGGTATTGAATACTATAAGAAAAGTTGTAGGAGGGTTTATATGATGGAAAAATATCATCGCATTCTTGTAGCAGTGGATGGCTCTGAACCAGCCAAATTAGCTTTTGAAAAAGGACTGGAATTGGCACTCAAACTAGAAGGGGTACTTGGAATTGCAAGTATTGTCGATTTACGTGCCTTTTCTCCAAATGTTTCTTATGATGGTAGCTTGGAAGAAAAAGCCGAACTCGAACTAAAAACGAGCGTCAATGAGTATGCCGACAAAGCCAGAGCAGCAGGAGTGGAACATGTTGAAACTTTTGTGGCTAAAGGAAATCCGAAAATCTTGCTTTCTACCGATATTCCTGCAGAGTTTCAAGCAGATTTAATCATTTGCGGAGCGACCGGGATGAACCGAGTAGAAAAACTAGTATTAGGGAGCGTTTCTTCTTATATTATGGCCCATGCAATTTGTGACACATTAATAGCTAGATAAAAAAGAGTGGCTATCTTCTTAAATGGAAGATAGCCACTCTTTTGCTTATCAAAATGGATCAAAGTAAGTGTATTCAGTTACGCCGCCTTCAATTGGTTTACTGATGCGGTTAAGTTCGTCGACAATTTTTTTAGCATCCTCGCCAAACACGGGAAGCGGCTGGTAATTATTTTCCGTTGTACTACCATCTGAATTTTCATAAGTAGGAACGATGGAAATATCTTTTAGAACAATTTTATTATCTTCTTTTGTAAAGCGAAGTTGGAACATCGAAGTCATGCGCGAAAGTAGAGTTGGATCCGCTCCAAACGCGAAGTCGCCCATACTATAAACGATGTACTTATCTTTATATTTTTCTACACTTTCAAGACGGTGCGGGTGAGAGCCCATAATTATATCAGCACCAGCATCTAAAATCGCGTGGCCAAATTCGGTTTGATAATTCGTTGGCGTTTCGCGGTATTCGACACCCCAGTGCATATTGACGATAACTAGTGTATCTTCTTTTTTGTATTTTTTAACGTCTTTTACAATTCTTTCGAGATAGGCAGGGGATTGCTGACTCATGCGGCAATCGTAGCCAAGCATGACCGTTTTCATGCCTTTAATCGTTGTTTCAAGTGGAGCGTCTGCATTGAAGACTGGAATATTGTTGTCTTTAAATGCTTTTAATGTTTCGTCATAACCGACTTGGAAATAATCCATTGTGTGGTTGTTTGCAAGATTGGCTGCATCGACACCACTTGCTGGCAAAAAGGCTACGTGAGCGGGATCGCTTTTGATACGCCACATTTTATTTTCGGCTTTTGTTGCGTTTGTAAAGGCACTTTCGGCGTTTATTACTGTGTAGTCATCTGATTTGAACCAAGGAAGACAGTTTTTAAAAACATAAGTATTGTCGCCTTTATTTTTTTTGAATACATTATCGAATTTAAGGTGTTCGGGTGTTTCTGGATAGGTTCCGAATGAGTTATCGCCAACCATGGTTAAAGTGACAACACCTTTTTCTTTTAATCCTTGTTGGTTTGTTGCTGCTGCGGCATAAAACCATTCATATTGCGTTGTTTTTTCGACAGCTGATAGTTTTTGTTCGCTTGCGAGAAAGGTTGGATATACTTTACCAAGCGCTTTTTCATCTGCTTTGCCAGTTGTATATGATTCAACGGCCTCTAAGCAAGCTGTTAGATTTTGAAGATATTCGCCGGATTTATTTTCTTCGGCGGGATAGGATTTTAGTTCTTTAATTAATTGATTTAAATCGGAAATAGACGCTTTGTCTGCTCCTGAACTTGCTAGGGCATTCAAAGTTTTCTTAGCTTGTGTTGAAATGGTTTTAACATTAGCTGGCTTTGTTTTTTTAGGTATCTCGGTTGGAGTAGCTTTTTGTTCCGTTTTGTTGGTGGAATTAGTAATCCAAAAAGCGCCGACAATAAAAACAAGTGCCACACCAGTGATAATAATATAAGTAAGTTTCTTCAACTAAATGTCCTCCGTGGTTCCTTTTTCTCTAAGTATAGTAATTGTATGGGAGAAAAACAAGTCTTTATTTAGTAAAACAAAAGCCCAAAATATATATTTTGGGCTTTTAATTGAACTATTTATTTAGAACCATTTTCAACATAGCTTAAATCATTTACATCACCAATAGTGAATTTACCATCTTTGTAAGTGATTTTAGTTACACTTGCATTTTTGATACCAGCAGCAGGAAGTTTATAACCTGGTTCGATAGTATCAAGTAGCGCGCCAATGCTTAGTCCGTGGGAAACTAGTAATACATTGCTATCGCCATTTTTGCTTTCTTTTTTAGCAACTTCTGTTAAACCATCTTTTAGACGAGCTTGGATAGTTGCATAATCTTCAGCAGGCCAGTTTTCGCCTTCTTTAACACGAGTTTTATCAAGAGCAGCTACGCTATCCGCGAAGCCTTTTGGAGAGATACCAGCTTTTTGCCATTCTTCTAAAGTTTTACCTTGGCTTTTCGCAATATCAGTCCACATATTTTCATTTAAATCGCCTTCATAAGAACCAAAATTGAATTCACGGAAACGTGCATCAGTCTGTACTTCTTTATCAGCAGATTTAGCACTTTCTTTTAAAATTAAGTTTGCAGTTTGGATAGCACGACCACTGTCACTGCTGTAAGCTGCAGAGAAATCAACGTCTTTTAATCCTTTACCAGCACTTGTAACTACTTTTTCACCAGCTGGAGTAAGAACTGCATCAGACCAACCTTGTACGCGGTCAGTTGTGTTTAACATTGTTTTACCGTGACGTACTACATAAAATGTTACAGTGCCGTCTTCTTTAGTTTCTTTTGTTTCCTTTTTGTCTGCATCTGTGCTGTTACCACAACCTGCAATTAGCAGTACTGCGCATAAAGCCATCATCAATTTAAAAATATTTTTCTTCATCTTGTTCTCCTTTTTTGTTTTTTTAGCAAAATAAAAACCTAGATAAATCGAAAATTCGCCCAAAAAGCCAATTTTTGATTTATCTAGGTTATGCCCAAGTTGGTTACATTCCTAAATAAGGTTATTTTGTTTATAGGACGATTTTATCATGGATGGAAAGCGGTTACAAGTCTAATTTTGATACTAATTAGAAAAAAATTAGGGGATTTTATTTTTCAAAAGCAGTAATTTTTTCTATAAAGTAAAAAAGGCTCAGATCCAATCCAAGCCTTTTCCTACACTCCTCTAAACCAACAAAACCACAACCAACGCCAAAACTGCCGGCAAACCCTGCTTCACCAAAATCCCTTTAGAAGAAGTCAGCCCGCCAAACAGCGCCGCCACAACCACACAACTCAAAAAGAAAATCTGCACAGTTTCCGCCATTCCAGCCCCAGCGAAAAACAATCCCCACACAAGCCCTGCCGCAAGAAACCCATTATAAAGCCCTTGATTCGCAAACAGCGTCTGTACTTTCTTATTCGCAAGCAGTTCCTTCTCCACACCAAATGTTTTGGCTGCGAGTTTGGTGTTGGCGAAAAACATTTCTAAAATCATTATATAAATATGCTCGATCATTACGATGAAGGTTAAAATAAATGCTAAAATGGCCATGAAAAATCCCTCTTTTCTACTTCGAAGTATAGCATAGCTTGTAAATTTTTCGTAAAAATAGAGCTTGAAACGTTGACTTATTGGCGAAATCTCCGTAATATCAAACGTAGACTACTTAATTTTTAGTCTAAAAAGGGGGAAATTATATGCAACAAGAAGCAACAGGTGGGCAGAAGATTCGGCCGATACCGATTATTGCCTCATTTTTGATGGCGGGGTTCATTGGGCTATTCAGTGAAACTGCTCTTAACATGGCGCTTAGTGATTTGATTCAGGTGTTTGATATTAGTTCAGCGACAGTGCAGTGGCTTACGACAGGTTATTTGCTAACGCTTGGAATATTAGTACCGATTTCGGGATTACTTTTACAATGGTTTACGACACGAGGATTATTTTTCACAGCGGTAAGTTTTTCGATTGCTGGTACGCTGATTGCGGCGCTTTCGCCAACGTTTGCGATGTTAATGATTGGGCGTGTAGTGCAGGCAGTAGGTACGGCGCTATTACTACCATTAATGTTTAACACGATTTTACTGATTTTCCCAGAGCATAAACGCGGCTCGGCAATGGGGATGATTGGGCTGGTAATTATGTTTGCACCAGCAGTTGGTCCGACAATCTCAGGACTTATTTTAGAAAACTTGACTTGGAACTGGATTTTCTGGATTTCCTTGCCATTCCTTATTATTGCGTTATTATTCGGAATGAAATTTATGCAAAATGTTTCGGTTGTTACGAAGCCGAAAATTGATATTTTATCGATTATTCTTTCGACGCTAGGTTTTGGTGGAGTTGTGTTTGCCTTTAGTAGTGCGGGAGAAAATGGTTGGGGAAGCGCGACGGTATTAGTTTCAATTATCGTTGGTGGACTTGCGCTTGGACTTTTTGTTTGGCGCCAACTAACAATGGAAAAACCTTTAATGGACTTGAAAGTATTTAAATACCCGATGTTCACTTTAGGACTTATTTTAGTATTTATCAGCTTTATGATGATTCTTTCGACGATGATTTTACTACCGCTATACTTGCAAAATAGTTTAGCGCTCGCGGCATTTTCGGCGGGACTAGTATTACTTCCGGGTGGGGTGCTGAATGGTTTAATGTCACCATTTACTGGGCGTTTGTTCGATGCATACGGTCCACGCGCACTTGTTATTCCAGGGTTTATCGTAGCGGTTGTGGCACTATTTTTCTTAACGAGAATAGAAGTTGGAACATCTGCATTAACCATCATCGTGCTTCATTCGGTGTTAATGATTGGGATTTCGATGGTTATGATGCCGGCGCAAACGAACGGATTAAACCAATTACCACCAAAATTATATCCTGATGGTACGGCGATTATGAACACGTTGCAACAAGTTTCCGGCGCGATTGGAACGGCTGTTGCGATTACGATCATGTCTGCTGGGCAAAAAGCTTATATGGAAACGGCGCAAGGGATGGGACCTGAACAAATGGTTGCTTCACTGACGGCCGGAATCCAAAATGCCTTTGTTTTCGGGCTAATTATGGCGTGTATTGGGCTTGTGTGCTCGTTGTTTATTCGTAAAGCTAAATAATAAAAGTGAAGAGAACTTCTCGTAATGAGGGGTTCTTTTTTTGTTTTGACAAATGGGGTCAGAGTGGTTAAACTAATAGTGAATATAGTTTATAAAGTTTGTTTATTAACTTTGCGAATGGAGCGATTGATGATGGCGATTCCTCGTGATTTAAAAGAATTGAATAAGAAAAATATCAAGTCGATTTTACGACAACAAGGTGCGATGACAAAAGCGGAAATTGCTGAAGTGACTGGGCTTAGTGTAGTTACAGTGAATAAGTTGATTCATGATTTAGCAGAAAATGAAGAGATTTTGGAACAAGATAATTCGGTTGCGACTGGTGGAAGAAGAGCGGTTTCGTATAAAATTAATCCTAATTTTCAGCAGGTGCTGGTTATTAGTTTGCAAGAAAAGTGGAAGAAAATCACTTATTCTTTTTCGGTCTATAATTTGCTTGGTGAGCCGGAGTTTGTGGAGGATATGTCTGGTGAGGATTTGGATATTAATGCGCTGAAACGGAATACGAAAGATCTTGTTTGCGCTTTTCCGAAGATTTCTTGCGTTGTGATTGGGGTGCCTGGGATTGAGATTGGCGGTAAGCTGCGCGCGATGGACTTTCCGCTACTTTTAAATGTGCAATTGCGGGAGACTCTGGAGGAGGAAGTGAATTTGCCGGTGTTGGTTGAAACGGATACGAATGCGGCGATTTTGGGGTATAAAAATAAGCCGGTTAAAGAGGAGAATATTGTGGGACTTTATTATCCGGAACGTTTTCCGCCGGGTGCAGGACTTTTGATGAATGGCGAGATTTTGAAAGGGCAGAATGGGCTGGCTGGGGAGATTAAGCATATGCCGCTGCAGGTGGACTGGGATAATTTTGACTTTTCGGTGGATGAAATTAAAGCGCATATTCGTAAAATGGTGCTGCTGACGATGAGTTTTTATGATCCGGAAACGATTGTTTTGTATACGAATTTTTATTTTGGGCAGAAGGATTTTATGGAGGAATTGACGGAGGAGTTGAAGCGGGTTTATCCGTATGCGGTTTTGCCGGAGCTTGTGTTGTCGCGTAAGTTTACGACGGATTATCGGATTGGGCTTTTGGCGTTTGGGATTGATTATTTGGAGAATAATATGACGGATTGGCGGATATAACTTTGGAAAGAAAATGCTCTAGATTTTTAGAGCATTTTCTTTATTTTTCAACCAATAATTTTAAGTCTATAAAGAAAAGAGTAATAAAATATAGTTAAGGAGCTGAATTGATATAATTTTTAAACAATAACTTTAATACATGATATAATAACAAGTGTAAATGCAATACTTACACTGAAAAACAGCATAAGCTAAATTTTTTATTGGGACTATGAAGTATGATATAGAGAAAATTACAGTAATAGTTCATAACAAAATTGCGAAAGGACGTATTTATGTGGCAGAAGCAAAATTTGAAGCAGCTTTAATTAAAAAGCTTGAAACTGAAGGATGGACTTATCGGGAAGATTTATCCAATGTTAGTATTAAAAAACTTGAAGAGCATTGGCGTGATATCTTAAATGAAACTAACGCTCATAAACTCAATGGAGTACCATTGTCAGAAATTGAGTTTGGATTAATTCTTCAAGAACTACAACGTATTAGAACACCATATGACGCTCAATTATTACTAGTGGGTGCAGGTGGAGTAGGGTCAATTCCTATTACTCGTGATGATGGTTCAAGCTTGGAAGTTGAAATTTTTTATGAAGATGATGTAGCGGGCGGGCGCTCTCGGTATGAAATTGTCAATCAAGTTAGATTTGACAATTTACCTGAAGGATTAACAACAAAACGTATAATTGATGTAGCTTTACTTATTAACGGTATTCCAGTAGTACATATTGAAGAAAAAGATGAGCATTTACAAAATCAGTGGAGTGCTTTTGAACAATTCAAAGGTTATCATGGTGACGGATTGTATAAAGGGTTATTTGCTTTTGTACAAGTTCAAGTTATCATGAGTCAACATTCGGCACATTATTTTGCTCGTCCAAATGCATTTGATCAATATAATAAAACTTTTGTGTTTGGCTGGCGGGACGAAAATAATAAAGATATTACTGACGCATTTGAATTTATTCATCAAGTAATGAGTATCCCGGCTCTCCACCGCTTAGTTACAGTTAATATGATCCCGGATGCGTCAAATGATAATATTATGGTAATGCGTAGCTACCAAATTCAAGCAACAAGAGAAATTTTACAACGGATGAAAGAGATGGAAGCAAGCGGTCTTGTGCAAAAAGAGGGTGGGTATATATGGCATACAACTGGATCAGGCAAGACAGTTACTTCCTTTAAGGTTGCACAACTCTTAGCATCTGCACCTAGAATTAAAAATGTACTATTCATTGTAGATCGTATTGACTTAATAGACCAAACGCTCGAAAATTTTAAAAGTTTCGCATATACTCACTTTAAAAATCGTATTAAGAAGGTTAATGGAAGAGAATTAAAAAGAGAATTAAAGAGAAAAGGATCCTCGCAAATTTTATTGATTTCAGTTCAAGGATTGACAAAAGCTGTTAAAAAAGGTTTAGAAAATGACGACTGGAATGTCATTATTATGGATGAGGCACACCGAAGTGCGAGTGGAGAATCTGTAAAGTTAATCAAAAAGGCACTCAAGAAGACATCTTGGTTCGGGTTCACCGGTACTCCGAACTTTTACAGTGATGAAATAAATGATGTCGAGACAACTCGAGAAATTTCAACGCATGATATTTTTGGCAAACGACTACATACATATACCATTAAAGATGCTATTGGTGATGGAAATGTCTTAGGATTTGATGTAACTTATTTCAAACCTCATTGGGTGGTTGAACATCCGCAAGAAGACTTTTCTGAAAAAGACTATGAAAAAGAAGTTTATCAAAGTGATGTCTATCGTCAAGAAGTCGTAAAAGATATCCTTGATAACTGGACGAAAACATCTAGTGGGGCTTTAATTGCAGGTAAGCGTGAAGAGAATGCCTTCCAAGCGATGTTTGCAGTGTCGGGTAAGCAAGCGGCTGTGAATTACTATAATATTTTCAAATCGAAAGGATCTCATTTAAATGTAGCAATGACATTTTCTCGTGATGAGTCTAATGAACATGGTACAAAGGAACAAAATGAGGCACTTAAAATTGCGATTAAAGACTATACTGAAAAATTCAATGTTCCAAGCATTTTAGACGCAAAGGATCCAGCTCGAGCTTACATGTTGGATATAACTAAGCGATTAGCACGTAAAAGACCATATAATCAAGGTAAAGAAGAAGATAGATTAGATTTAGTAATTGTTTCAGATCAGCTTTTAACGGGCTTTGATTCAAAGTTCATCAACGTAATCTACATGGACAAAATGCTCAAAGAAGGAATGCTAATACAGGCGATTTCTAGAACAAATCGAACTTTTGACCTTAACAGCAAACCACATGGGAAAGTACGTTTTTATCGCCAAGGTGATGAAATGCGCGAATTTGTTGAAAATGCGCTACGTATTTATACGAGAGGTGGCAATGATACTCTTCAAGAAGCGGAAGAAGAGACAAAAAATCAGCTACCTAAAGATTTAGAAAATGACGATATTCTTGCAAAGCCCCAGAGCCATCAAATCAACGAACTAGAAGAAGCTGTCTTAAGATTGAAAGAGCTTGCTGGCGATGATTTTAGTCAGGTTCCACGAGGCCAAAATGATCTAAAAGAATTTGTTGGTCTTGCTTTAACTACTCAAACCAAGATCCAGCAATTAGTTCAACAGGGCTACGAGCTTGGAAGTGAGATTGAGGAGATAAATGAACAAGGTGAAACGACTGGGAGAATGGTTCGTTTGAACATTTCAAGTATTGATGAATTTGGTGCTTTACAAGCTCGTTTATATGATGCTAAGGAGAAATTACCTCCTGAAGAGCGTCCTGACCTTACTGAAATAAAGATTGGAATTGAATTTTATCATCACGAGATAATTGACTATGATATGTTAGTTGAGCTTCTGAATACCTTTATGGATGAAAAAAATAAAAGTAATAAAGATGCTATCGAAAAACACATCGTACCAATGGATGAAGAAAGTCAACATGAAATCCATGGAATCGTGGATGATATTGAAGCAGGTAATATTACAGAACATTTTACAACCGATTCTCTTCAGGAAACACGTAAGAAATACCGCACGGAACATCGAGAGCTTAAAGTTCGCCGTTGGGCAGCTAACCAAAAAGTCAATGGTAATCGTATTGTTGAAGCTTTCGACTTATTCTTACCAGGGCATACGCTCATTGACAATCCAAAGCTAGCGGATATTGTGCGTGAGATTGAAGAAGAGGAAAATATTGGATTTTTTGAAGCCTCTGATTTTGAAGAAGAGCTAATGGCATTCTTCAATTCGCTATAAGCAAATATGAGTTTTATTTATAATAAGAGAAAGAAGGAACGAACATAATGGCATTATCAACTGAACAAAAAACAAAAATGTGGGCAATGCTCAATCAAACACGCGGTCAAATTGGTTTAACTGCATATAAAGACTATATCTTCGGAATTTTGTTTTATAAATACTTATCTGAAAAAGCAACATATTGGCTAAATAGTGTATTACGTGGGGAAAATTGGGAGAGTGTTTATTCTCAAGATTCCGTAAAGGCCTTAAATTATATGAAAAAGAATCTTGGATATGCGATTCAACCAAATGAATTCTTTGTAGACTGGAAAAAAGCAATTGATACAGACCGTTTCAATATTGGGATGATGACAGATACATTTACGCATTTTAATCAACAAATTGCATTTGAAGCGAAAAATGATTTTGAAGGAATTTTTGATGGCATGCGCTTTGATAGTGCGGATTTAGGTGCTAATGCGCAAGCTAGGGCTAGTGTCATGATTTCTATGATTGAATTGCTATCCTCTCCTGAATTTGATTTATCTGGTAGTAATGATACTGTTTCAGATATTTATGAGTATCTAGTTGCACAATTTGCTACTGTCCTAGCATCTGATATGGGACAATACTATACCCCAAAAGAAATATCTAATGTAATGGCTCAAATTTTAACATTTGGTCGAGAAGATATGGAAAAATTTTCTATCTTTGACCCAACTGTTGGTTCCGGTTCACTTTTACTTACAACAGCAAGTTATATGAAGAACTCAGGTAGACGCGGAGTGATTAAGTATTATGGTCAAGAAAAAGACGCAACACCTTACCGCCTATCAAGAATGAATTTGATGATGCATGGGATTGAATATAATGATATTAATATCAATCATGCTGATACACTTGAAAGTGATTGGCCAGATGGGGTGGTGGATGGAAAAGATACTCCTCGAATGTTCGATGCGGTAATGGCGAATCCTCCTTATTCAGCACATTGGAATAACAAAGATCGTGAAGATGACCCAAGATGGCGGGAATATGGTGTTTCACCTAAGACAAAAGCTGATTATGCCTTTTTATTACACTGTTTGTATCACTTAGAAGATAATGGACGCATGGCGATTATTTTACCACATGGTGTATTGTTCCGTGGAGCTTCTGAGGGGCGTATCCGAAAAGCTTTAATTGATAAGCACCAGATTGAAACGATAATTGGTTTTCCTGAAAAATTATTCTTAAATGCCGCTATTCCTGTTTGTGTTGTTATTTTAAGAAAGAATCGTATTGAGTCAGATGTTCTATTTATTGATGCGAGCAAAGAATTTGAGAAAACGAAAAAGCAAAACAGTTTACGTTCTGAAGATGTAGACAAAATTGTTGATACAGTGATTAATCGTAAAGAGATAGATAAATACTCTCATGTTGCAACATTGGATGAAATTAAAGAGAATGATTATAATTTAAACATTCCTCGATATGTGGATACTTTTGAAGAAGAGGAAGCTATTGATTTGGTGGCACTTGGTAATGAAATAGTTGCATTAAATGCTGATATTAAAAAATCTGAGACCGATTTTCTTGGCTTATTAGATGAATTAGCTGTTACTCCGGATACAAAGGAAATAATTGAAGCTACTAAGGCGGTATTTCGATGAAAAAATTGGAAAAAAGTGTGCCAATAATCCGTTTTAAAGGCTTTTATGAAGCTTGGGAACAGCGTAAGTTAGGGGAAGTGACCGAATCATTCGATGGAAAACGAGTTCCCATTGATTCAGGTCTTCGGATTTCAGGTGAATACCCCTATTATGGTGCTACGGGGATTATCGATTATGTTGATGACTATATATTTGATGGTGAATATGTTCTACTTGCTGAAGATGGAGCAAATATCACTATGAGGAATTATCCAGTAGCTTATTTAACCCAAGGAAAGTTCTGGTTAAATAATCATGCTCACATTATGAGGATGATAGATGGAAGTAACTATTTTTTAGTTCAAGTCTTAGAAAAAATAGATTATATGAAATACAACACAGGAACAGCACAACCCAAATTGAATAGTAAAGTAGTTAAAAATATTGAATTTAAACTTCCACATGTTGAAGAACAACGAAAAATCGGTACCTTCTTCAAGCAACTCGACGACACTATCGCTCTTCATCAGCGTAAGTTAGATGCTTTAAAGCTGATGAAGAAAGGGTTCTTACAGCAAATGTTTCCTAATAATGAGGAGAAAGTTCCTAGATTACGATTCGCTGATTTTAATGAGAAATGGGAACGGTGTAAGATTTCAAGTTTTGCAAGAAACACTTATGGAGGGGGGACCCCTAAGACTAATGTGCCAGAATATTGGCAAGGAAGAATCCCTTGGATACAAAGTGGTGATTTATTAATAGATAGTTTATTTAATATAATTCCTAAAAAACATGTTACAGGTTCAGCTGTAAAAAGCTCAGCAACTAAGTGTATTCCGGCTAATTCAATTGCAATAGTTACTAGAGTGGGTGTAGGGAAATTAGCATTTATTCCATTTGAATACACGACTAGTCAAGATTTTTTATCCCTTTCTAACTTACGAGTAGATTCTAATTTTGGTACTTATTCTATATATATAATGCTTCAAAGAGAATTAAACAATATTCAGGGAAGTACAATTAAAGGGATAACTAAATCAGACTTATTAGAAAAAAATATTAACAAACCATTGAACAGAATAGAACAAGAGAGAATCGGCGTTTCGTTAAAACTACTTGACAATATTATCACTCTTCATCAAAGTAAATTAGAAAAACTTTCTTCTCTAAAAAAAGTTTACTTGCAAAGAATGTTCATATAATAAAAACCCATCTAATTGCTGAAGATTAGATGGGTTTATTAATTCACATTAGCATTGATAAATGCCGTATAATTTTATCATTATCTTGATTTTCCAATTCCTGAATAATATGAATGTATGTTTCCTGAGTAGTAGTCATACTTGAATGCCCTAACCTATTCGCAACGCTTGCAATTGAAACTCCAGCAAATAACAGTAAAGAAGCATGGGTATGTCGTAAACTATGAACTGTGATAGTTGGTATATTTGCGTTTTCACACAACACCTTTAAACGATTATTAATTGTAGAATTGAATACTCTGCTTTTAACAAAAATCGGTTTATCCGAATCTTTCATTTTAATTAACTGAGAAAATTGCATTGCTAATTGCCAATCAATTTGAATCTTTCTATTGGAAGATTCGTTTTTTGTCGGCTGAAAAGAACCAGTAACCATTTTGTAATCCCAGGTTTTGTTAATAATAATTTTTTGTTTGGAAAAATCGAAGTCTGAAGGGGTTAGAGCTAATGCTTCTGAAAATCGAAGCCCAGTTTTAATGATTAATAGAATAAACCAATCCCAATTTATATCCTCCTTTAAATTTAATTCTTTTAATAACGCTTGTACTTCAAATTGATTTAAAAATTTTGCTTTTTTAGGTCGAGGTGTTTTTCCTTTAATCACAATTTTTCTTGTGGGGTTTTGACTGATCACACCTTCATCTACAGCATCTAAAATAGCTCCTTTCAGATGATGATGGAAATCCATGGTAGTTTGTTTCTCATGAGTAAGTGCATAACTATTTAGCAGTTGCTGATAAGTATAACGATCTAGATCCTTTATTTTTAAATCTGGTGCAAGTTCTTGAATTTTTTGTTCTGTTACGTAGTATTTCTGCAGGGTAATTGAACGTATTGCTCCAACTTTATAAAGATCTACCCATTCTTTAAAATACTCATGAAATGTTTGTTCTTTTCTCTTTTTCGCTTTCATAAAAAACCTCCTAAGATAATAAATAGATGAGTTAATCACCTTTTATTATTATCTTAGGAGTTAGTTTTTAAATAAACATTTTTTTTAAATAAGTTTTTTTGAGGATACTTAGTTTCTCTAATTTATTTTGGTGAAGAATTAAAATATTTTCTAACTGTTGGAAAAATAATCCTATTTTCTTCTGCTCCTCATTATTCAATGGTATATTTAGCTCTATTTCAAAAAAATCTGAAGCAGCTATATTTAATAAGCCATGATTTCTGGCACCCTCTGTAGCAAATTGTGATACTGCACGATACCAATAAGTCGAGTCAAAATATTTTGTAAGAAAATCTGAATTAATTTTGATTGGTTTAAAAATAATATATAGAGTTGATAGTACTCCCATATCATAATTATCCAATCTCTTAACTACGCCCCAAGGATATCCCTTCGAATAAGATTTATTATATGCAAATTCACCATTTTTCACTAAAAAATAACCTCTAATATTTCGACTTGCAACTATTTTATTAAAATATTCATTTTGGTCGATTAAGCCATCTTGAGCTGATATTGTCAAGGGTAAAGTAGATTCTAGTTCTTTATTTTTTCTAGTAATTTTCTCAGTAATACTTTTTAACTTACGCTGTTCCCACATAGCATCAAAATCAGTAAACCTCACGTTAGGAATCTCCTTATCATTATTAGGGAACATTTGCTGTAAGAACCCTTTCTTCATCAGCTTTAAAGCATCTAACTTACGCTGATGAAGAGCGATAGTGTCATCTAACTGAGTAAAAAATAGACCAATCTTGTATTGCTCATCAAAAGTTGGATATAAAGCAATAAAATTTTCAACTTGTGATTTTGATAGATTTGTTTGAGTAACACCACTATCGAATTTTAGAAAATAATTATTTCGATTCATTCTGAAATTCAAAAATATTGGATCAATATTTTCATTTGGAGTAATACCAGCAATTCGTTGATTTAAAGTATATTTACCATCTTCTTTCACAAGAAAGAGTTTTGCCAGTGCTTTACCATTTGGCAAGTCACTTAACACCATGGCAATCTCTCCATCAAAGATTGGTTCAACTTGTTCATTTGTATATCGTTGAACTTTTCCATTAGTTGAAATAAATTTTGAATTGATAATTGTATATTTCCCATCTTCATCTTCAACTTGTTCGTGAGCTTTTCCATTTCGATAATTAGCAATATCCCTCAACTTACGCTGTTCCCAAGCTCGAAATGGTAAGTTAAAGTAGTGAGAAATTACATAAAAAAGAGGCAACACAAGATGCCTCTTTCAAAAAACTATTAACTTAAAAAGATCTGTATCTACATTCTACTTATTTAAAGAAATTCGGTAAATACTCTTTATGCGCTTCTAACATTTCGTCAAGAATCTCACGAGCTACAGATTCGCTTGGAGTTAGTGGGTTGATTGTCATTGCGAAAAGGGCTTTGTCGTAATCGCCAGTAACTGCTGCTTCGGCTGTTAGGCGCTCGAAAGTTTTGATTTCTTGGATGATGCCGTTGATAGCGATTGGAAGGCGTCCGCTTGCTAGTGGAATTGGGCCTTGGCGAGTAATAACACAGTTTGTTTCTACTGCGGAATCAGGGTCAATATCAAGGATGGCACCGTTGTTACGAGTATTAACGATTTGAATGTCGCGTTTGTCGTTGTAGATAGAGTTAATTAGGTTACATGCTGCTTCACTGTAGTAAGCGCCGCCGCGTTGTTCTAATTGTTTTGGTTTTTCAGCAAGTTCTTCTTGTTTGTAAAGCTCGAAAAGTTCAGCTTCTACTTTTTTAACAACTTCTGCACGAGTACCATGTTCTGCGTATGCGCGAGCTTGGTCTTCCAGTTGTTGTTTTGTTTGCCAGTAGTAGCGCAAGTAGTCGATTGGAATCATGTTTAGGGTACGTAAGAACGTTTTGTCCCAACCAGTTGCGTTGATGTTTTTAAGGCTTGAGCCAGCTTCATCTTCTGTCATTTTGAAAACAACATCTTTTGTTACGTCTTTGCCATTATGGTAAACAGTTTTCGCGAATACCATGTGGTTTAGACCAACGAACTCTACGTAAATTTCGGAAACGTCTACGCCAAGAGTTTCAGCGATATTGCGTTCGATACCGATAGGGCCGTTACATAAGCCGACAACTTTCTTTTGGTTACTGTAACGAAGAACTGCTTCTGTTACCATTCCAGCAGGGTTAGCAAAGTTGATTAACCAAGCATCTGGGCAAAGGCGTTCCATATCTTTACAAATATCTAAAATTACTGGGATTGTGCGAAGTCCTTTGAACATGCCGCCTGGTCCGTTTGTTTCTTGACCAACTACGCCGTATGAATTCGGGATACGTTCGTCTTTAACACGTGCATCTAATAAACCTACACGTAATTGTGTTGTTACGAAATCAGCGTCTTTTAAAGCTTCTTCGCGGTCGAGTGTTAAATGGATTTCCATGTTAACGCCAGCTTTTTTTACCATGCGTTTTGCTAAATTACCAACGATTTCTAATTTTTCACGACCAGCTTCTACGTCTACTAACCATAGTTCACGAACTGGTAATTCGTCTTGTCGTTTAATAAATCCTTCGATTAGTTCGGGTGTATAACTTGATCCGCCACCAATAGTCGCGATTTTAATACCTTTAGTCATTTATTTATACCTCCAAGGATATTTTTTTGAAAAGGCTTACTTATTTGGTATCACCTTTTCTTCTCACAGTTATAGTATAGGAATTTTATGGAGAAATAGCTAGTATTTGGTTAGGTTTAGGTAAGGATTTTCTAAATAGGAACTTGTCACATTTGAGTAACGAGGTGTTACATGGTAAAATAAAGCGAAAAGAGGTGCGGAAATGCTTTTTTTGGATAAGAATTTGGAATTAAATGATACGGAATTAGACATTTATAATTATATTGTGGCGAATTTAGATAAGGTTGTGTATATGCGAATTCGCGATTTGGCAACGGAAGCGCACGTGAGTACGACGACAATTCTGCGTTTTTGCCGAAAATTTGGGTGTAATGGTTTTTCGGAGTTTCGCGTGAAGTTGCAGCTTTATTTGGAAGAGCAGAAGTTGGCGCAAATTGATATGGCGGATGAGACGACTTATATTGATTTTCTGAAACGCACGGCACAACCGGAGTTTAAAGCGCAAATTCAAAAAGCAGTCGAAATTCTTCGTGACCGCGAACTCGTGTTATTTGCGGGAGTTGGTTCCTCGGGTGTAATTGCTGAATATGGCGCGATTTATTTTTCGTCATTGTTCACGCTGGCACTACATATTGAAGATCCGCTCAACCACCCGTTTTACCATTTATCGAGCAAATTATCGGATAAAATCTGCATGATTGCGATTTCGGTGGAAGGGGAAAATGAGGATATTATTCGCTATATTCACCAGTTGAAGGCACAAAATTGTAAAGTGATCTCGATTACTAATAGCGCGAAATCAACTATTGCGAGGCTTTCTGACGCGAATATTGCTTATTATATTAATAAAGAAATGTACCAGGAAGCGAATATTACGTCCCAATTGCCGGCGCTATATACGATTGAAAATATTGCCCGGGAAATAAGAACCCAGATTGATAATGAGAAGATCTAAAAAGCCAGTTTTGCTTGGATTTCCGAGCAAAACTTTTTTTGTAACAAAATTGTCACTTACGAAGAATTTTTTAATTTGCTACGATAGTTCTTTGGAGGTGAAATTATGTACAGTAATATGAAAGAGAAGGTCGTTTTTACACTTATTATGTGTTCTTTGATGATTTTATGCATGAGCTCTTATAATATCTTTCTTGAAAATGGTATTGGTACAGATTCTTTATTGATTGTTTTAAAAGCATTTGTCCCGTTTCTTTTTATTGGATTTTTATTAGACTTTTTTGTTGTCGGAAAAATTGTGTATCGTCTGCACGCCCTTTTGGTTAGTGAAGATGCTTCGAAATTTAAAAAGATCATTATGATGCAATTATTAATGGTTACGTTTATGTGTGTGCTTATGTCAACGCTTAGCCTGATTGTAAACCAAGGCGAATGGAGTCATTTAGGCGTTCTTATTTTACGCAATTATTTTGTGGCTTTATTTTTGCAAATCTTTATCGTTTCGCCGTTTGTGCGGTTAATTAGTCCGCGGATTTTTGCGCTTTTGTAAAAATGAAAAACGCTTAGTCGAGTTTAGGCCCGGCTAAGCGTTTTATTATTTTTGTTTGGCGTTATAAGCATCGAGTGCGTCTTCCACGGTTTTCTTCGTGTAGCCGTCATCGATAATATAGCCAAGATCGTGTTTTCTAAAGCTTGTTTTCAAATGGTCGATGAGGTCGGCGAAGTAATATTCAATACCTTTATCGTCGAGCCATTTTAGCAAGTCTTTCATTGATTCTGTAGAGGTTGTATCGATATTAATAATCGCGCTAGCTTCGAAAATGACTAATTTAGTATCCTCTTGGACAGCTTCTTTTAGGCCATCTGCGAATTTATTAAAGTTCCCGAAGAAGAGCGATGCACTATAACGATAAATAACGACATTTGGAATTGGTTTTGCTTCTGGTTTACGTTTTAAGTCGAAGTAACCATGACGTCCGTCAATCACGCCAAGGATCGCAATTGGTGATTTCATTGAACGACTTACTACATTAATGAATGATAGGAAAATTCCAAGTAGTACCCCGAAAATTACTCCAACTAAAAGTGTTCCAAGTGCAGCAACGATCCAAACAGTTGCCTCACGACGAGAAACGCGGAACAATCCTTTTAATACATCCACATCAATAATCCCAACTAACGCAGCGAACACGATACCGGAAAGAACTGGTTGTGGCATATAGTAAAGTAAGCCACTTAAGAAGGCAACAATCAGCGCGATAATGACCGCGGCAACAATCGAAACCATTTGTGTTTTGCCACGGAATTGTTCGTTGGCGGCAGTTCTTGATACGCTGGCACTGGCAGGAGAACATCCAGAAAAGGCAGCGACGAAATTGGAAATACCGTAAGCAAATAGTTCGCGGTTATCATCGATTGTATACTTGTTACGCATCGCAAAACTTTCACTTGGTAAAAGCGAACCGGCGAATGTAGCGATAGCACAGACAAACCCACCACCGATAGCAAGCGCCCATGAACTAGCGCCAAAATCTGGAAGCGCTAATGACGGGAATCCGACGGGGATTTTACCAACAATATCAACATTATATTGATCTAATTTGAAGAAATAAGCTGCCATCGTCCCGAGGATTAAAACGACGAGCGACATCGGGATTTTTGGAATAGCTTTTTTGCACGTAATAACGATAATAATGGTCACGACACCCATGGCAAATGAAATCCAATTGGACTGGAAAAACTGTCCGAAAATAATGCCTAGACTAGAGAAGAAACTATCTCCGCTTTCTTTTAGGCCCATTATCTTAGGAATTTGACCCATTATAATGGAAACACTAAGTCCAGAAATGAATCCACTAAGAACAGGGGCAGATATGTATTTTGCAAACCGTCCTAATTTTAATACGGAGAAAAGAACTAAAAACACGGCACAAAAGAATGCGAGAATTGGGGCGAGCGTAATGGCTTCTTTAGATCCAGCTGTAAGTCCGGCTGTTCCTAAAATTATCGACCCTGCGATTGCGCTTGCCGTTGCATCAATCCCGAAAACAAGTTGCGGCGAACTGGCGAAAATAACATAGGCAAGTACCGGTAAAAATGACGCATATAAGCCATAAATAGGCGGTAGCCCGGCTACTTGTGCATAGCCCATTGCAACGGGAATTGTCAGTGCAGCAACACCAACTCCGGAAATGACATCATTTCGTAAATAGGATATCTTATACCCATTTAGTGAAAGTAAGATGTGTTTAAACATAAGTTCCTCCCTTGAAATGTATTTGTATTTCTTATTCTATAGTAGTGCTACTTATTAATGAAATCTTATACTATTTACCCCGTTATTCGTTACGCCAATCCTCTTTTATGTGGATTTTTTCAACTTTTCCAATGAAAAACCACGATTCCTTGATAGGAAATCGTGGCTTTTTTTAATTATTTTTTGCATAAATGTGCATTGCTTCTTTTAAAAAGGCGGATAGTCCCTCACCGAATTGGTCGATATTTTTAGTGAATCGTTCATCGGCAACGTACATTTCTCCAAGGTTTGCGAAGGCTTCTAAGGAATAAATGTTGCCATGGGTATCGTTCAAGTAGTGGAAGAAATGAGCCACGGCTTGTTGGGCTTCTTCGGATTCGGGTTTGGAATTTCGAACAGCAGCTAAATGGCGAAATTCGGCATCAAAGCTCTCTTTTAAGGCGTTTTGTTCTTTTTCAGTCATATTGGTAACTTTTTTATTGGCTTTTTCTACTACTTTATCGCCCCAAAGTTTTTTTGCTTCTTCTTCATATGGATTGGAAGAAAAATCAAAACCAGTGAATTTTTCTTTGTTTGTCATTGTTATTTCTCCTTTTTCGTTCTTGATGGTCTGGTCGAGTGTTGTAAGCATTGCTTCGATTCGCTGTTTTTTCTCTAGTAATAAATGGCGTTGCAAGTCTAGCGCAACCTCTTTATCAAAGTTAGGATCATCAAGAATTTGTTTTATTTTTTTCAAAGGGAAATCGAGTTCTTTAAAGAAAAGAATTTGTTGTAATTTGTCGACGTCTTTTTCTGAATAGATACGATAGCCGTTCCAATCGTCTTTTTGTGGGACGAGTAGACCAATTGTGTCGTAGTGGTGGAGTGTGCGCACACTAACACCAGTGAGTTCAGCTAATTCTTTTGTTTGCATGAATGATTCCTCCTTCTGTTTTTACTATAAAGTATGACGCTGCGTGAGAGTCAAGCATGATTTTGTGTTTATTATAACTCTTTTGGTGGAAAAGTGTTGAAAGAAAATAAGTTGTAGCCGACAACTTTTAACAAAATGAATAAAAGCATGGAAAAAATGACAACATTCTCGTATAATGAAATATAAATGTGTCGAATTTGTGACAATGGTATATCGAGAATATGAAGGGGATAGCATCATGAGGGGAAAAATTAAATCCATTAGTATGTGGCTATGGCACCATCTAACACCGCAAATATTTGCGGTTATTTGTGTTTTTATTATCACGATTATAGCGCTGTTTGTGCCGCCGTATATTGGTATGGCTGACAATGGAGACTTTTTCCGGATATTCTCGAGCAATGGATTATTTGTGAATAATACGAATTATGATGCGCTTCAATTTGGGCATTTTGTGAAAGAGTTTGGGATTTATCAGTATTTTAATGAAAATCAAGTGGCAATTTACTCGTCGCAAAGTATTTTTATCCAAATAGCGCTTCTTTTAAATAAGCTTTTTTGGTCAACCACGGTTTTTGATGTACGTTTTTTAGGCGGGTTACAATTAGCACTTCTTTTGCCGGCGATTTATTTGTTGGTGGCGGGTTTAACGGCGAAAATGAAAGGCTGGCCGGGGTATGTCGTTGCGGCGCTTACGGTATTTATTTTTGCGGATACGGCTTATACAGCTTATTTTAACTCGTTTTTCAGTGAAGGACTTATTTTGATTATGATGCTGTATATTTCGGCGGGATTTTTGCTTTTATATCAGCATAAATATAATGATTATGCGATGCTAGGTTTGATTTTTGTGGCATCACTTATTTTAATTACGGCTAAACAGCAGAACGCGCCGATTGCAGTTGTTATTGCGGTTTGCGGGATCCTCGTATTTTTTATTCGGAAAAATCGGGCGTTTCGGATTTCCGCTGCGGCGACTTTTTTGGTGATTTTCTTGAGCGGGGTAGTGATGTACGCTTTTATTCCCGGGGAGTTTGTGACGATAAATCAGTATCAAACCATGACTCGTGGGGTGTTGCTTGATTCGGAAAATCCGGAGAAATCACTTGAGGAAATGGGGATGAATTCGGAATTCGCTTTACTTAAAGGAACGAATTTTTATCAAAAATATAAAATGGTTGATTTGGATTCGCCGTTGATGGAAAAGGAATTTTATCCTAATTATAATTTTGTCACGGTTTTAAGTTATTATTTGGAAAATCCGAAACAATTCGGGAAAATGCTCGATTTGTCGGCGCAAAATAGTTTTTCGATTCGTCCGTTTGAGATGGGGAATTTTGAAAAGGCGACGGGGTATAAATTTAAAGAGAAAACGCATTTTTTCTCGGCTTATAGTGATATGAAAGAAAAATTTGCTCCGGCGAAATTTACGTTTTTAATTTTATGGGCGCTAGTTTTTCTGATTTGTTATGGGGTGAGTGCGTTTAAACATTTCCGGGAGAAGAATATTCGTGGGACGCTACTGTTTGATTTGATTGTCTTGCTGATTGGTTCCGGGTTTGCGGTGATTTTGGTGACGATTATTGGTGACGGGGAAGCGGATTTGACGAAGCATAATTTCCTATTTAATGTTTGTTTTGATTTAACGATATTAATTGGTGCGGCTTCACTACTCGAGGTTTATTTGAAGAAACGAGGTGAGCGGAATGCGTAAAAAAATCATGATTAGTCTTCTGCTTGCGCTCGTCATTTTAATGGTAAGTGAACGTCCTGTTGCGGCAAAAGCGAATAGTGATGTCATCGTTTTTTATGATAGTTTGGCAAAAGGAACGGCTAACGAGGGGAATATCGACTCGCTACTTCGAATGTTAAATAGTTTGGGCAAACGGGTGACGATTTATTCTTGGGGTGAAAATCCAGATTTAAGTCAAGCGAGCGAAATTATCGTGTTGCAAAATAAAAACGATGGCTTAACAGCTGAATGGGCGGATAAATTAGCTAAAAGCAAGGCGCAAATTGCATATATTGGCGCAAACCCACCGACATTTTTAGCAGATAAATTGCAGCTGAAAACTAAGCCGGTTACAGATACTTCTATCATTTTTCAAACGGAAGCAGGCCTGGCAGGGAAACCGCAACTCATCAATGAAACCAATCTCATTACTTCTTTTAAAGGAGAAGGGTTTGGCGAAATGGATGCGGCGGAAAATGGTAAAGCTGCGTACGGCGTTCGAGCTGGCAACTATGCTTACGCGCCAATGTTTCAAGCCGACAATACGAGCGAATTTGCATTGATGGATTTATTAAAAGCTGTGTTCGAGATTAAAACAACATCCAACCAATATGCGCTTATCACAGATGTGAACCCGTTTGTTGATTTTGATTTACTTAAAAAAACAGCCGATACATTTTATGCAAAGGGGATTCCTTTTATTGTGAGTGCGGGGCCGGTTTTTTATAATCAAGATTTCCAAGCTGCGAAAAATTATGCGGAGATTTTGCGGTATGTTCAGGCGAAAAACGGCACTATTATGATGAATGTTCCAGTAGTTACATACGGAGATAGTCCGCCGGGAGAACTGGAGAGCATCGTCCAGAAATCCGTGCATTTCTTCGCGGAAAATGATGTGGTGCCGGTTGGGGTTACAGCGGAATTATACTGGAATTTTGATAAAGTGTATGGCGTTGAAGGCTTTGCTCCATTTAATACGGGGATTTTACTGCCGAACCAAAAAGTTATCTATACGACGAAAAAAAACAACGGCAGCGCATTTGAAAAGTCACCATATAGCGTGGCGAGTGATTTTTACGCAACGCTGACGGATAGAAAAAATTTCCCGGTCGATATTGCGGTCACTTATTCGTTTTTCAATAATGAGAAGGAAATAAATGCAGCTGCGGACAAACTAGCTGGCGAAAATATTAGTGATTTTAGATTTCAAGATCACAGGGTGAAAACGAGCAAAGATACGATTGAATCAAGCGCTGGTTCGCTGTATATCAATAATCAATCTGTGACACTTGATGGCGATTTGAAATATATTAAAACACATGCGAAAACGGTGAAACAAGCGGGGAGTTTAGAAGGGTTTTTCGGCTATCAAAATACCTTTTTCACGATAGTTATTGTACTTTCGCTTGGTATTATTGGGATTTTGTTTGTTTTTGGGTACCGACTTTACATGAAAAAATATATGAAATGAGGTGAAATAAATGGTTGTTGCAGATTATTTAGCATTATTCGCGGTGGTATGTATTTGGGGACTGTTGTTGATTAATATCGTGTTGATTGTTTCGGGGTACGTTTATTATTTGAAAAATGAAGCGCGAAAAGTCCCGGAAATACCAGCGGAAGTACCATTTGTTTCTGTCATGGTGCCGGCCCATAATGAAGGAAAAGTTATTGTGAAAACAGTGGAGTCGCTGTTGGCGTTTGAATATCCGATTGATCGCTATGAAATTATAGTCATCAATGATAATTCGTCGGATAATAGCGCAGAACTTTTGGCGGCCATTCAAGCGAAAAATCCGACACGCTTGTTGAAAATTATTAATACCGATAACATCACGGGTGGTAAAGGGAAATCGAATGCACTCAATATCGGATTTGCGGAAAGTCGCGGTGAACTGGTGGCGATTTACGATGCGGATAATACGCCAGAACGGCAAGCGTTAAGGATTCTGGTTGGCGAGATTACGAATGATGCGAAACTTGGCGCGGTTATTGGTAAATTCAGGACGCGAAATCGAAACGCCAGCTGGCTCACACGCTTCATTAATATCGAAACGCTAAGCTTTCAGTGGATGGCTCAGGCCGGCAGATGGGCGCTATTCAAACTATGCACAATCCCGGGTACCAATTTTATCGTGAGAAGATCGCTCTTGGAAGAAATCGGTGGCTGGGACGTGAAAGCTGTCGCCGAAGATACCGAAATCAGTTTCAGGATTTATATGATGGGTTACCGGATTAAATTTCAAGCGAAGGCCGTCACTTGGGAACAAGAACCACAAACTTTGCCAGTCTGGTTTAAACAACGCTCCAGATGGGCAAAGGGCAATATCTACGTGATTTTGAAAAACGTTCCGCTACTTTTCAAACGAGAAGGTAGACGCGTTCGTTTTGATATTTTGTACTTTTTATCGATTTACTTTTTACTATTAACTTCCTTGATTGTTAGTGATATTTTACTTGTTTTATATGCGCTTGGACTTGTACATACAACACTTGCTGGCCTCAGCGGAGCGCTTTGGTTACTTGCTATTTTACTTTTTGTTGCAGGGACTTTTATTACGCTCACCACTGAAAAAGGGGAAATTAGTTTTTCGAATGTGTTATTTATTATGTTGATGTATGTGACTTATTGCCAACTTTGGATGGTGGTCGCCGCATATGGATTCTTTATTTTCTTAAAAGATACTGTACTAAAAAGGGAAACCAAATGGTATAAAACCGAGCGTTTCTAAAAAGGAGAGTGCCTAATGAAAAAATTAGCTGTAATTGGGCTGCTTGTTTTCGCCGTACTATTTCTGTATAGGCCAGACGTTTTCGCAGCAGATAAAAATTATCAAACAGTTTTTGGAACAGATAAAACCGCTCAAGGAAAATTCACAACAACCAAACAAAACTTCACGGTGGAAAATTACTGGGACGTGTCGAGCGCAAATGTGAAGCTTGTTTACACAATTACCCAGCTGAGCGAAAAAGAAGTTTCTACTATGACGCTGAAAATAAACGATGTTGCGTTCTACTCTTTTAAGCCAGATAAAACCGACAAAGGAACGCGACAAATTGAAATCGAAATTCCGAAAGATAAGCTAAAAAAAGGGGTTAACGTTCTATCCATCGAAAGTTTTGTCTACACTGATTTGCCAGATGGCCGTTGTACAATTGATGACACGCCGGCAAACTGGTTGCAATTCGATAAAACGAGTGCGATAAACGTATCTTATTCTGATAAAGCTTTTCAAAACACAATTGCGGACTTTGGCGAGCGATTCACTGGCATTGATACGGTGAAAAGTGGACAAGGCGTAGTAGCTGTTTCGAACAAAGCAGGCGACGCGGAACTTGGCGCAGCACTTGAAGGACTTTCTGGCTTTTCTGCGGCGAACACGTTAGAAGATAAAAATATCGCTTTTGGTCAATACGAAGAAGCTGGAACGCGCGATGGCAAAAATTATGTCACTCTTTTTTCAAGCTATGACAATTTGCCAAATGACCTGAAATCCCAAATACAAGACGATAAAAAACTAGAAAAGCAAGCACTTTTCCAAGTAGTGACAGTAGGAAGTACGAACACTCTAGTGATTACGTCCAAATCAAACGATGCACTTAAAAAAGCTGGTAAACTAATCGCCAACCAAAATTACTTGAGCCAACTTGGAACGAATACCAAATGGCTAACAACGGACGAAAAAATCGATACACCGGCGACTAATGTTGATAAAAACACCAAACTAACAACAACTGGCGATAAACTAAAGGGAATTGGCCACATCACCCAAGATTACTTTATCAGCATGCCAGCCAACCGAAGCGCCTCCACTGGAACCGAAGTATCGCTTGATTTCAGATACGCGCAAAATTTGGATTTCGAGCATTCGTTAGTAACGATTTTAGTGAACGGCAAACCAATCGGCAGCCAAAAACTTTCCGCTAAAAAAGCGAATGACGATAAAGTAACCTTCCAAATTCCAAGCGATTTAAATGTAAAAGGTGATTTTTCAGTTACTGTGGCTTTCGATTTAGTACTAACGAATAATTATTGTGGTTTTATTGCAGATTCCGAAATTCCGTGGGCATATATCACACCAGAATCTGTCATTAACTTGAATACAAGCGAAGAAACAGATTTACTTTTTGAACAATATCCATATCCATTCATTGCGGATGGCGACTTTAACAATGCAGTAGTTGTTGTTCCGGATGAGCTTACAACCGAAGATACCAATTCATTAGCAAATATTTTCAATCTACTAGGTCGCTTCCATGACGGAAATAGAGGCAACCTAACTGCGATGCACGCTACAAACTGGAAAAAGCCGAAAGAAGGCTCGAATATTATCGCAGTTGGCACGATGAACAACAACCCTGTCATAAAAAACGCCAATAACGACCTATATTTCCAGTACAATAAATCAGGAAGCTATTTCCTTTCCAATGAAAAAATCTCAATCGAAAAAAATTACGGCAAACAACTTGGCAGCGTACAATTAATCACATCAGATGGCATGCCGATTCTCGCAGTTACTGGCCCGGGCGCAAAACAAACCGAGCTAGGTTCTGATTTAATCGCAACAAAAGCCAACTTAGCAGAAATTTACGGAGATGGCGCCATTGTTGATACTGACAACACAATCCATTCTTACCGATTCAAAAAAGCATCCGACACAAAAGAAGAAAGTTTTGGGACGAAAATTAGTAATAACAAAGAAGTAACCGTGTTTGGAGCATTCGCGCTACTAACCATTGTTATCCTAATTGTCGCAGTCCTACTAATCTTACGTAAATATCGCCGGAAGTGAGGGAGAAATAAAAAATGAAAAAAATGACGAATAACTTATTTGCAGATATCGGCTTTTTATTTTTCATCTTGCTTTGTTTCATCACGATTGGCTTTATGATTAATACGCCGGATGAATATTTGCGAAACATTATCTTTTTAAATATTACTTTTCTGCTTGTAATCATCACCTATTTTACGAATTTAACACTGGGCTTGATTTTAAATGTCCTCTACATTTTCATTTATGCGACTTACATTATTTATGAAATTGTGGCGAATCAAATTGCGTATGGCGTTGGCAGCTATTATTGGCTGATTATCACGCCACTTTTCACCGTAGCGAGTGCGATGTTTACAAGACATACGTCGCGGCTGCAAGAAGAAAATACGAAAATCAAGCAGCAAAATTTATATTTAGGAACGATTGATCAAGAAACGCTACTAAAAAATATCGTTTCTTTCCAAAATGATGAGCGGATTTTTTCCAGCATTTCGCGCCGTTACGATTTGCCGTTATCACTCATGGTTATTAAAGTACGACACTGGCGCGAGCTGAAACGGTTCCAAAGCGAAGAAGAAATGCGGTTGGCTCTGCAAGATATTTCGGCGATTTTAGAATCCTGTATTCGGACGAGTGATGTACTTTATTTGTTAGATAAGGATGATGCGACCTGGGGGCTCTTGCTTCTAACAGACGAACCGGGCGGGAAATTAGTTGCCGACCGAATTAAAAGCCGTATTGCTGAAGCCAACACCGAAGATTTCGCAGCGAAGTACCGAGTGAAACTAGAACTACGGATTGGAACAAGCCAATTTGATAGCGAAAAAGTGAAGACACCGCTTGATTTTATTGATTTAGCGACAAAAGAATTGGAATATGACGTGTGAAAATCAGAGTTACCTTCTATAATTAGAGGGTAACTTTACTTTTTTGATTGGGGGAGTACCATGAACTTAGAAGAAATAGTCGATTGTATGTTATTAAACGAAAATGACAAAGAAATTCAGCGGACGCAGACAGAGCATCGCATCAAACTGGTCGATTTTTGGCAAGTGGAAAAGGGGGACCGGGTGCTGGAAGTTGGCTGTGGGCAAGGCGATACGACCGCGGTACTTGCTAATGCAGTTGGGCAAGATGGTTTTGTTCAAGGAATTGATATTGCTCCTCGAACTTACGGTGCTCCATTTACGATTGGTGATGCGACCGATCATTTGAAAAAATCCCAGCTCGGTGCGCAAATTGATTTTAAACTAGGGACGGATATTTTAAAGGGCGATATTACTTTTCTAGAAAAAGCGTTTGATGTGGCGGTTTTATCGCATGCTTCGTGGTATTTCAGCTCCAAGGCAGAGTTAATCCAAATGCTCGTATTACTAAGCAAGTGGGCGAAACGGGTTTGCTACGCGGAATGGGATACGAGAATTACCGACGTGAAACAAACATCACACATGCTAGCCGTGCTAACCCAATCTTCCTACGAAGCATTCAAACAAGACACCCAGTCGAACATTCGAACGTTCATCACACCAATAGATATGCAAGAAATTATCCAATCCCAAAACTGGAAAATGGGCGCGGAAACAAGTATCTTCTCAGAAAAAATGCAAGATAGCCGTTGGGAAATTAGTTATGTAAAGGATTTTATCACGAATGAATTGGAAGCCGATTTAGGTTTGCCAGAAAAATTCAAAGCATTTTTACTTAGTCAAAGTAAATTAATTACACTTGAAAATAGCTTGCCAATGGCGTCATATTGCACTTCTTGGCGAGTAGAGTAATTTTGCTTTATTGTTCACAAGATTTAGACTTTTTATGCTATAATGGAACGTATTAACGAACTAAAGGAGTGTTGAATGTGAGAGCTGTACTTACTGTAATTGGAAAAGATAATGTGGGTATTATCGCGGGTGTTAGTAACAAACTAGCAGAATTGAACATCAATATTGTGGACGTATCTCAAACGATTATGGATGGATATTTTACGATGATGATGATGTGCGATATTAGCCAAATCACGAAAGAATTTGATGAAGTAAAAGCAGAATTAGCCGGTAAAGGCGAGGACCTCCAAGTAAAAATACATATTCAACGTGAAGAAATTTTCAACGCAATGCACAAACTTTAGGATGGAGGCGATTCTAGTATGGAAACAAATCAAATTTTAGAAACGATACGAATGATTGAAGAAGAAAAATTGGACATCCGGACGATTACAATGGGAATTTCTTTGCTAGATTGTATGGACGGCGACGGCGAAGTAGCTCGAAAGAAAATCTATCAAAAAATCGTTACCAAAGCGCGCAATTTAGTGGCTGTTGGTGAAGCGATTGAATCTGAGTTTGGCATTCCAATTATTAATAAACGAATTTCTGTCACACCGATTGCGATTATCGCTGGATCAAGTGCCGATACTGACTACGTAGAATTTGCCAAAACACTTGATGCCGCAGCAAAAGAAGTTGGCGTGAATTTTATTGGCGGCTATTCCGCACTTGTTCAAAAAGGTTATACGAAAGGCGACGAAATCCTGATTCGCTCGATTCCACAAGCACTCGCGCAAACAGAACGGGTTTGCTCATCGGTTAATGTCGGATCAACCCGAACCGGAATCAATATGGATGCTGTCCGCCAAATGGGCGAGGTAATCAAGGAAACTGCGGACTTAACAGCAGATACGCAAGGCCTAGGTTGCGCGAAACTCGTTGTATTTGCAAATGCAGTCGAGGATAACCCTTTTATGGCCGGGGCATTCCACGGTGTCGGTGAAGCGGACTGCGTTATCAATGTCGGCGTCAGTGGCCCAGGTGTGGTCAAACGCGCCATCGAAAAAGTAAAAGGCGAACCATTTGATATTGTTGCGGAAACAGTAAAACAAACAGCTTTCAAAATCACTAGAATGGGCCAACTTGTTGGTCAAGTCGCTTCCGAAAAACTCGGCGTTCCTTTTGGAATTGTTGATTTATCACTTGCGCCAACACCGGCGATTGGTGATTCGGTTGCGCACATTTTAGAAGAGATGGGGCTAGAAATGGTCGGAACTCACGGAACAACTGCCGCATTAGCCCTTTTAAATGATGCCGTGAAAAAAGGCGGGGTTATGGCTTGCGGACATGTTGGTGGTTTATCAGGCGCATTCATTCCTGTTTCTGAGGACGCTGGTATGATTGAAGCTGTGCAACAAGGTGCGCTCAATCTTGAAAAATTAGAGGCGATGACGGCAATTTGCTCGGTTGGTCTGGATATGATTGCCGTACCAGGCGATACCACTGCCGCAACATTAGCAGCGATGATTGCTGATGAGGCCGCAATTGGCGTGATTAACAATAAAACAACCGCGGTTCGAGTTATTCCAGCAAGCGGAACCAAAGTTGGCGACATGGTCGAATTCGGCGGCTTACTCGGAACGGCACCAGTAATGCCAGTAAACGGTAAATCTTCCGTTGATTTTATTGCCCGCGGTGGTCGGATCCCAGCACCAATCCATTCTTTCAAAAACTAACAAAAAAAGGTTTCCTCGCACATTCGGAGGAAACCTTTTATTATGTCGTTTTTCGTTCTACTAAATGAAAATCTAAATCGAGTAACGGCAAATTACTACCAAATAATTGGTTCATGATTAATGTAAAAGCATTTTCAGCTTGCAAATTTACTGGGTAGTGAATCGTCGTAATATCAAGCAAATGCGCCACTTCCATATTATCAAAACCACAAATCGCAAAATCTTCTGGCACACTATAACCAAGCCGCCTCGCTTCCGTCAACAGCCCAGCCGCAAAATAATCATTCGGTGTCAAAAAGGCATCAGGTTTATGCTCCGCTTCCGCAAACCAATGCGCAATTTTTTCCCCGTCTTGCCGAGAACCTTGCCCATAAAACTGTCTAAACTCATGCGGATCAAGCTCATAACGCGCACAAAAATCTTTAAAAGCAAGCATGCGACTTTGCGTATTGAGCCCAGTCGTATTGCCGTACACATTCACAAATTTCCGGTAACCTTTTGCATATAAATGCTCCAGTGCAAGTGTATATCCGTCGTATTGATTCATAAATACAGAAGGAATCTTTTCACTTTCGACACGTTGCCAAGTGACAATCGGGCCGTATTTTGTATAATGCTCAATCGTTTTCCAATCATTCGACCGAATCACCAGAACGAGCGCATCGATTTGTTTTTGGCGCAGCATTTCTAAGGCTTCCAGTTCTTTATCCGGATCAATCCGCGTCATAAACAACGTGACATTATAGCCATGCTCCTGCGCTATCATCGTAAAACTTTTTAAAAATACATTAAGAGAATCTGTAAAGCTAGGAATGACCATGCCAATTAATTTGGTTGCGCCTTTTTTCAATGACACAGCATTTATATTCGGAACGTAATCTAACTTGTCAATTATTGTCTGGACGCGTTTTCTCGTTTCATCACTTACATAGTCGCGATTATTAATTACTCGTGAAACTGTCGCCGATGAAACACCCGCCAGTTTCGCGATTTCTTGTATATTTGCCAATTGCAAAACACCTCGATTTCTCGTAGCTCTGTATTTAGTATACCAAAAAAGCCCGCCAAATAGTCAGTTTGGATAAATTAAAAATAAGTGCTTGACCTGTAATGCATTACATGAATTATGATGAACTAGAAGAAAAGAAAACGCTTTAAAATTCTAGGAGGTAAGTATATTATGAAAAAAGGTGTAAAAATCGTTACAATTGGTGGGGGTTCCAGTTACACACCAGAACTTGTTGAAGGATTTATTAAACGCTATCATGAACTTCCAATCAGAGAACTTTGGCTAGTAGATATTGAAGCTGGTCGTGAAAAATTAGAAATCGTTGGCAATATGGCAAAACGTATGGTCAAAGCAGCGAACATTGACTGCGAAGTACATTTAACACTCGACCGTCGTGAAGCTTTAAAAGATGCAGATTTTGTAACAACACAATTCCGCGTAGGTTTATTAGACGCTCGTATTAAAGATGAAAGAATTCCGCTTAGTCATGGCATTATCGGCCAAGAAACAAACGGTGCGGGTGGGATGTTTAAAGCATTCCGTACGATTCCAGTTATTCTTGGTATTGTAGAAGATATGCGCGAACTTTGCCCAGATGCTTGGTTAATCAACTTTACAAACCCAGCAGGTATGGTAACAGAAGCAGTTCTTCGTTACGGCAACTGGGATAAAGTTATCGGTCTTTGTAACGTGCCAATCGGAGCTGTGAAAAGTGCATCCGACGTTCTCAGCAAACCAGAAGAAGATTTATTCTTCAAATTTGCAGGAATCAACCACTTGCACTGGCACCGCGTATTCGACAAAGATGGCACCGAATTAACAGAAAAAGTTATCGACGGCCTTTACGCGCCAGATGCTAACCCAGGAAAAGTCGTTGAAAACATTAAAAACATGCGCTTCTTATATGAGCAAGTAAAACATCTAAAAATGCTTCCTTGCCCATACCACCGCTACTACTACATGACAGATGCAATGCTTGAAGAAGAACTTGCATCTTTCAAAAACGAAGGTACTCGCGGAGAAGTCGTGAAAAAACTAGAAGACAGCTTATTCGAATTATATAAAGATCCAAATCTTGATTACAAACCAGAAGAATTATCGAAACGCGGCGGCGCACATTATAGTGACGCAGCATGCGAAATCATCAACTCGATTTACAACAACAAAGGTACGGTAATGGTCGTATCAACACGTAACAATGGCGCAATTGATGATGTTCCTTACGATAGTGCAGTAGAAATCACAAGTGTCATTCGTGCGCACGGTGCGGAACCAATCAACTTTGGTAAATTCCCACCAGCACAACGCGGCTTACTACAAGTGATGAAATCCATGGAAGAATTAACTATCGAAGCAGCAGTGACAGGCGATTACGCAACTGCACTTCAAGCCTTCACTTCCAACCCACTCGTTCCAAGCGGCGACTTAGCCAAAACAATCCTAGATGAAATGCTAGAAGCGCACAAAGAGTTCTTACCACAATTCGCTAAATAATTCGCAAGTGATCCCTAGAAAATAGGGATCACTTTTTTTATGCAAGTTGTTTTAGCGAGCATTTTTTCAAGTTTCCTGTAAAATAGAGAAAAGGAGGTGTGCTTGATGCAAACAAATCTTGAAAGAATAAAAAGCCACATAGAGAATTTAGATAGATTTACAGCAACTCCGGGTCAGGGAACCACTCGCCTTACATATAGTAAAGAAGACCACGAGGCGCGCAACTATTTAAAACAAGAAATGGCCAAAGTAGGTCTAACTGTTTCGGAAGATGCGATTGGGAATATCTACGGACGATTAGAAGGCGAAAATCCAGATTTACCAGCAGTTATCGTCGGTTCTCATTTTGACTCCGTACCAAATGGAGGCGCTTTTGATGGACCAGCTGGCGTTATTACTGGCCTTGAAGTAGCTAGCGTTTTCCATGAACAACAAATTAAGCCACATTTTCCGCTCGAAATTATTGCAATGGTGGAAGAAGAAGGTTCTCGTTTCGGCGCAGGGCTCCTTGCCTCGCGAGCAATCACGGGCAAAGTAACAAAAGAAATGCTGCACGAAATGCAAGATATAGCTGGCGTTACAGCCGCGGAAGCCATGGCGAGTGTGGGTTTTGACGCAAACCAAGTACATACAGCGATTCGCACAAAAGAGTCTATCAAAGCATTTATCGAACTGCATATCGAACAAGGTCCCATCCTCGAAAACGCCAATGAAGATGTAGCGCTAGTCGATACAGTAGTTGGTTTAACACAAATCAAAGTAACCGTAAAAGGGCAAGCCGGCCATGCAGGCACAACCCCAATGCTTGACCGAAAAGATGCGCTAGTTTCAGCTGTCGAAATTTTAGGGCAATTGCCAGAACTCGCTATTCATGAAGGCGGCGGAACCGTGCTAACTATCGGCAAACTAAACGTTTATCCAAATGGCGCAAATGTTATTCCAGATAAAGTCGTTTTCACTGTAGATATCCGCGCAAAAGACGAAATTCACGTCCAAAATACATTAACAAAAACGAAGGAAATTATCCAAGCTGCCGAAAAAAATGGCATTACTTGCGAAATAGAAGATATGATTTACCAGCAACCAACCCATTTATCAAAAGAAATTCACCAAGCCTTGACCGAAAGTGCTGACCAACTCGGCTTTAAATACCGGACAATGGTTAGCGGGGCCGGACACGACGCGATGATTTTCGCCAGTTTAACCGAAGTGGGTCTGATTTTTGTCCCTAGCCATAACGGCATAAGCCATGCCCCAGAAGAATGGACCGATTACGACAAGCTCCAAAAAGGAATCGAAGTTGTACTGGAAACAGTAAAAAAATGGACGGAGGAAAGCGCGAATGAATCAGAAAATAAAACAAGTAGTTTTAAATAATGAAACCGAAATGATAGCCTTCCGCCGTGATTTGCATATGCATCCCGAACTCCAATGGCAAGAATTTCGCACAACCGATCAAGTTGCTAAAGAATTAGATAAACTGGGCATTCCGTATCGGCGCACTGAACCGACCGGATTAATCGCAGAACTCAAAGGCGGGAAACCCGGGAAAACAGTCGCTTTACGAGCGGATATGGACGCACTCCCAGTCCAAGAGCTAAACCAAGACCTTCCATATAAATCCACAGAAGATGGCAAAATGCACGCCTGTGGTCACGATGCCCACACGGCTATGTTATTAACCGCGGCGAAAGCACTCGTGGAAGTAAAAGACGAGCTACCCGGAACGGTGCGCTTCATTTTCCAACCGTCAGAAGAAATTGCCGAGGGCGCCAAAGAAATGATTGCCCAAGGAGCAATGGAAGGCGTGGACCACGTGTTTGGAATTCATATCTGGTCCCAAACTCCAAGCGGGAAGATATCTTGCGTAGTTGGCTCTACATTCGCCTCCGCAGATATTATCCAAATCGATTTCAAAGGCCAAGGAGGTCACGGAGCAATGCCGCATGACACAATCGATGCGGCCGTTATCGCTTCCTCTTTCGTCATGAATCTCCAAGCCATCGTAGCACGCGAAACAGACCCACTCGATCCAGTCGTTGTAACAATCGGCAAAATGGACGTCGGTACTCGCTACAACGTTATCGCTGAAAATGCTCGTTTAGAAGGAACGCTTCGTTGTTTCAACAACACAACGCGCGCCAAAGTTGCAAAATCAATCGAACACTACGCCAAACAAACCGCCGCTATCTATGGTGGTACAGCTGAAATGATTTACAAACAAGGCACACAACCAGTAATCAACGACGAAAAAAGCGCCTTACTCGTCCAAAAAACAATCACGGAATCATTCGGCGAAGAGATGCTTTACTTTGAACGCCCAACAACCGGCGGGGAAGATTTCAGCTATTTCCAAGACGAAGCTCCCGGCAGTTTTGCACTCGTTGGCTGTGGCAATCCAGAAAAAGACACAGAATGGGCGCACCATCACGGCCGATTTAATATCGACGAAAGTGTCATGAAAAATGGCGCCGAGCTATACGCCCAGTTTGCCTATAACTATTTAAACCAAGCTGAAATATAACAAAAAAAGCCTCCAGCTAATTAAATTAACTGGAGGCTTTTTGAATACTATTGTTTTTCTACTACATGTACATCTTCGAAAGAACCATATTTTGTCCACCAAGGAACGGCACCTTCAGCAAGTAATTTATCAAGCGAAGTAATGTTTTCTTTCCCTTGTGTACGAAGCCATTCGCGTAAAGCGTCATCGCCTTGTTTACCATACACTTCAATACCATCAGCCCAAGTTGCACGCCCACAAAGAACGCCGCTGTATTGCACGTTATGTTGGTTAGCAAATTGAATGGTTTTGTGGAACATTTCAGAAGTTACACCAGCACTTAGATAAATAAATGGAAGTGGGCTTAAATCGGAGCACTCTTCAAAATGACGAGCTGCTTCATCTTGCGTATAAGCGACTTCACCTTCCGCAAAACCTTCCACATATTTAAAATTAACCGGAACTTCAAGTTTAAGTACATCTACACCATAACGAGGTTTAGAGAATTCTTTAATAGAAGCTTTTACTTTCGCTGGTTTCAATTTAGCATATTCTAATGAACCAGAATCAGTAACTTTTGCATCATAAGTAATGGGCTCTAAGAAAAATGGAATATCAACTGCGCGACATTCTGCACCAATTCTTTCTAAAAAGGCATATTTGATTTCATTAATTTCAGCTGGCTCATCTGGATCATAATAAACTAGAATTTTAACAGCATCTCCGCCATTTTCTTTAATACGAAGTGCTGATAAATCTTCAATTAAATCAGGAAGTTTACCAGGAGTAGTTGCGTCATAGCCGGTTTTTTCATAAGAAGTTAAAAGTCCGCTACCTTCGTGGCGAGCTTTGATTGCTGGAGTACCATATTCTAAATCAAGCAAAATAGCAGAAGCATAAGGAGTTAATTCTTCAGAAACAAGTTGCTTGAAGTCTTCCACGTCCTTTTTATTTTCCGTTCCTTTTGCTTGTTGAATCATTTTTTTGAGTGAGCCACGTTGGTCAATGGCAAGCGCTGCAATAACACCTTTTTCGTTGGAGAGTCTTTGTAAACCATCAAATTTACCTTTTGTAATTTGTACCATTTTTATCTAGTCTCCTTTATAGCAATTTGTTGTTGCTTTAATCAATTTATCCTTCCTTATTATACCACTGAATAATTTTTTTAAAACATAGGTACATTTCCGTATTGATTTATCACGAAGAATAATTTACGATATATGTGGAGTGTTAGGTATTATTAGAAGTTCGGGATAATTTCTACTAATACATTCTCTTTTGGGAAAGTCATTTAACGATTAGACTAGACCAGGAGTGATGAAATGAATCGACGCGAAAGACGTAAACAAAAAAGACGCAAGAACTTGATTATCGTGTTGAGTACTGTATTTCTACTGTTTATTGCCACTAGCTGGATGATATTTGAATTTAAAAGTAAACAACAGCAAACAGTATCCTCACCAACTAAGAAGAAAGCAGCAACTACCGCAAAGCCACCAGAAGACTCAGGGACCAAAAAAGAAGAAACTAAAGAACCAGAGCCAGCAGAAGAAAAACCAAAAGAAACGATTGTAAAAAATCAAGAAATTGATGACTATTTACAAAAAATCGGATTTAGTGGTTCAGCACTTGTTGTTCGCGACGGAGAAATTATCATACAAAAGGGGTACTTGTATGCCAATCGTGATGAAGAAGTATTGAACACACCAGATACGTTGTTCTATATTGGTTCATCTCAAAAGGCGATAATAGCAACAGCTCTTTTACAATTAGAAGAAAAAGGTAAAATAAATACGAATGATCCAATTTCGAAGTATTTACCTGGTTTTCCTAATGGTAATAAGATTTTAGTTAAGAACTTTTTAAACCATACATCTGGGATTGTCGGGCGTCCGAAATTAACCAGCAATATGACGCCGGATCAATTGATTCAAGCTATTGAGAAGAGGGGAATTAAATCACAACCTGGGAAATGGGATTATATGGATGCTAATTACACTGTGGTTGGTTATCTTGTAGAAAAAGTTAGTGGAAAACCACTGGCAACCTATTTACAAGAAAATATTTTTGACCCAGCAGGTATGAAGCACACTGGATACTTACAGAAAGATGTCGATGGGGGCAAAAACGTATCAATAGGATACAAAATTGACGACAACGGAATTTTCCAAAGTCCAAAACTTGTAGACTTATCGCAATTATACGGATCAGGGGATATTAGTATGAATGCAACGGATTTGTATTTATTTGACAAAGCATTAATGGATAAAAAATTAATTTCAGAAGCAAGTTTGAAGAAAATGTTCACACCAGGTAGTAAGTCAACTTATGGAATGGGATTCTATGTGGATCCAGGGAGTTATAATAGTCACGGGGTAGTAACCGGATGGGATGTGTCTAACAGTGTTAGCCACACCGGCAGAACTTACGTTGTTTTATTCTCCAACGTCCAAAATCATATTGCTTCCTTTGGTAAAGTGAATAACGACATTTATGGTTTTCTAAATAAATAAAAAAACTCGATTCTGCTGACAGAATCGAGTTTTTTTATTATTTACCAGTAATTTGTTTTACAGCATCTTGCATTTGATATAGTTGGGCAGCGGCACTATAGTCGCTCCATTTAGTATTATCAACTTTGTATACTTGGTTTTTCTTCACAGCTGGAATATCTTTCCAAACGCCTTTAAGCATTTCATCCACAGAATCTGTGTTGCCATCAGCTGGCATTAAAATAAATAGACGATCCGCGCCTGCTGCATACTCAGGAATTGCTTCACTAGAAATAGCTTTCGTTTCTTTGTTTGCTTTTGCGGCATCGGTCGGTGTGAAACCTGCACCGGAGTATAGTCCATCAAAAACTTTTGCATCGTGAACATAGATTTCTTTACCATAAAATTGGATAACTGCCGCTTTTTCGTTTTCCACGCCAGCATCTTTTAATGTTGCTTTAGCTTCTTTGGAACTTGCTGCGTAATCTTTGTCCCATTTTTCTTTTTCAGCTTTTTTATTTAAAAGATCTGCAATGTTAGAAAGTTGTTTGTCAGGAGTATCACCAAAATGCGTGATATAAACAGGAGCAACTTTTTCTAAATTCTCTAAAAGGTCTTTTTGGTAATCACTAATAATAATTAAATCTGGGTTTAAATTAGCAATTTTTTCAATGCTAGGTTTGTCATTACCAACACTTTCTGTCCCTTTTGTTGCTTCAGGATATGTAGTGATGTAATAATCTGTTGTTCCAACTGGTTTAACGCCTAGAATTTCCATTTCACTTACGTTTTGAAGTGCGACGATTTTTTTCGGTGTTGTTGGAACTTGTATTTTACGATCCATTGTATCAGTTATCGTTTTTGTTGCGTCTTCCTTATTTTTGCTCGCGTCTTTATCCGAAGAATTGCCACAAGCCGTTAAAACTACCGCTAAAAGTACAGTCATTAGAATAGTAGCCCATTTATGCTTTTGAAACATTGTGTATTTCCTCCCTAATTGAAAATGATTTTCATTATCGTTACAAAAGTAATTATATCGAAAACGGGAAAGAATGACAAGGTGAAATATCACACAAAATGATTTTTATTATTCAAACGGCCAATTGTGAAAGGCGGACAAGAACAGAAATCTTCTGCCTGTATAAGCGTGCTCACCGATGTGGAACTTGTTCCCTGTGGTAAGAGCATTATTTGGCGTATCTTGAAATTCGTGAATGACCGATATTGCTTCTTTAAAAGCAGGGGGGATATTTATTTGTGACAAAAAAACAAACAAGATTTTTACTTATTTACGAGGAATTTAGCATGGGATTTCCAAGATTTGCTGTTAGAAAGCCTATTTTTCCATCTCTATAGAGAATATTGGTAATCGCACACATGGTAACATAAGTTGAGTTCTCGCCAAGCTTAACCGCGTATTGCTTACTAAATTATTCTAGAAGAGGAGTGGATTTTAGTGGAAGAATTATTTACATATAAAGAATTTATTAACATGATGCAAAAATATGGGATTAGGCATACAAAACGTAAATTAAGACGTGGCGAAAATTTAATGGACAATTCTTCTAAGCTGAGTAATGTTGTTTTATTAATAGATGGTTATATAAGCAGTTACACATGTGAAGCTCCTGAAAAACTCTTGTCTATTTTTGAGCCAGGTATTTTTCTAAGCTATTCCATTTTAGAAGACGCGCCACAAGTTGTAACGAATATCGCTCTCTCAGATAGTTGTGAAGTGTATGAGTATAAGAAAGAAGATGTCGAATATGCATTAACGCTATTTCCGGAAAATTTTGGATTTCAATATTTTTTTCTAAAGAGAATTGGGCGCCATTTGTATTATAGGGCGTTACTTAATAGTAAGGAACACAAGGAAAAACTATATTATGCGATGAAATATTTGGGAGAACTCATTGGGAAAACGGATAAAAATGGAAACATTACCTTACCGCCAGAAGTGACGTTAAAAGTGTTAATTGAATACAGTACATTATCGAAAGCGGCTTTTTACCGGCAACGTATCCGCTTATTAGAACAAGAAATTTTAAAACCATATAAAAAAACATTTATCGTACAGAAAAAGGTAGCAAGTCACTATGAAAACCAGCTAACTAGCATTTAAAAGGAGACATAAAAACAATGAAAATCAATTGGAAAATAGTTCTGCTTTTTGTTTTAATTTTAGCGCTTATCGCTCCGGTTTATTCGAGGGCTATGGAAACGGAAAAAGAGCTACCTAAGAGTTCGGAACTATTAGATGATGCGAAGAAAAAGGCGCCCACGTTAAAAAGCGTAAATGCACCTAAAAATTTGAAAGCTAGCCCACTAACAATTCCAGCAAATAGCACGATAGCAGATTTGTTTCCCGATGAAGGGATGGCAAAAACTATCGCAAACCAACTAGCAAGAGTAGAAAATAACAATTTTCAAACACCTACTAAAACGGATTGGAAAGTGGATGATGTTGTTACTGAAGTGGAGTTAAATAAAATAGTCTTCTTAACTTCAGTTGCTACTATAGGAAGTATCGAAGGCATTCAATATTTACCTAATCTTTACGATGTACGGTTATATAGTAATAAACAATGTAAGGATTTATCTCCTTTTTTAAAGGCACCAAATGGATACTCACAGTTATATCGGTTAGCTATTAATAATGGTAATATTTCAGATATTTCACCTCTTACTGAACTGAGTACACCAACGCTTAAGTATATAGACTTAGGAGGTAATAACATTTCTGATTTATCCCTTTTTCCAAAGCTGCCTAATAAATTACCTAATTTAGAAGAAATATCTTTGGAAAGAAATAATATATCAGATGTTTCGCCACTTGCTAAATTTGCGAGTACTAAAATAAAGATATTTAATTTGGATGAGAATCATATTACTGATTTATCTAGCCTTACAAATAACAAAATGCCTAATTTACAGCGATTATATGTTCGATACGAAACAGTAGATATGGAACCGGTAGTTACTTCTAGTAAGTATGAATTTTCTATACAGCCATCTATTTTCGGAACAACCAAGCCAGTTAAAATAACTGCTACTAGCCCCAAAGCAACTATTGATCCTATTACTTCTAAAATTACATATTCAGCAGAAGAAATGGCTAAAAAACCGTTTTATTACTCTCCTTTGTCTCCAGGAGTTACCTATTCGTGGGACGAGGCTTTTCCGTTAAATGGTAGCAATAGCATAGTGGACTACAGGGGTAAGATTTTTCAGCCATTAACTTATATTGGCCCACCACAAGTTGTGTCTTACAATTCAGGCCTTACTTATGAGATAGGTACATCACTTACGGAACAACAATTTCTAAACGATGTCAATTTGATAACAGATCAACCAACAACAATTACAAGCGATTTTGATGTGAAACTAAAGAATCTAAACACTGTAGGTATTTACTGGGTTGCTGTCAAAGCTTCTAATATTGAAGGAAATGCGGAGGCCAATATTATGGTAACGATTAAGTATAAGCCACCAGTCATAACCGCAGATGCAGAATACACCTATTTAGTAGGAGATAAAGTAAATGCTACTCAATTTCGAGCAGATGTAAATGCAACTTTGACAGGTGAAGGAACACTAAGAGATGACTTTATATATAAAGTAAGACTTAATACGGCGGGAGATTATGTTGTAACTCTTTCTTCGCCTAAAAGTGGATACTATGAGCAAGATGCAGTACCTATTACAGTCATTGTTCACGTAAAAGAACTTTTGGAATTGCAAATCCCAGATGAATTTCGAATGGATATAGACGCAAATGCAGACTCTGTGCCAATTTCAGATAAGAAACAAACGCTTAAATGCTATGGTTCGTCTGGTAAGGCCGAGTTAGAGGTGATAGATAGACGAACTGTGCGACAAGGATGGACGATAACCGGAGCGATGACACCATTTACCAATAGCGGCGGCGATATACTACAAACCTCGCTAAAATATCAAAGCAAATCGCCTTCCAGCAGTCCGATTTATTTAAATACGACGAATCAACCTATCGAAAAGAAACAATCAGCTGTGACAGACCCGAAATATGATTCCACCATCGTCAATCTGGAGGACAGTTTAACCATGGAAATAGAGCCAAATGATGCGCTAGTGAACGATTCCTATGAGTCGAAAATCACCTGGACACTAGAAGATGCGCCTCGACCATAATCAGCTACAACAAACAAAAGGAGCTATCTAAATTGAAAAAAATGGGATTCATTTTAATCTGTTGTTTATTTGTGTGCGCCTCGCCGTTTTATGTAAAAGCGAATACGGATAAGGCGACAAGTAAAGCGGGAGTGATTTTCACGCATGACCCCCGAAAACCAAAAACTGGAACAGATGACAGAAGCGGCACTTTTCCGACCAAAGTTCCTCCAAAAAGACTGCCGAAAACAGGAGATACAGCTGATTTTTATCTTGTTTTACTAGGGTTTGGTTTCATTTTAATTGCGAAAAAAGGCTATTTTAAGGAGGTGAGGAAAGAAATTCGGTGAAACAGAACGACAAAAAAAGGATAACAGAAAGAGGAGAATAATAATGACAAGTAGAACAGTAAAAGTAACAACAGCGAGTTTATTAGCACTAGGATTGATTGTGGCACCAGTACTTTCTGGAGATTTTGCTTCAGCTGCCACTTCCGTAACGAAAGATTCAAAAGGGATTGTAAAATTTGATAAAAGCACCACACCAGATCCGACTCCAGTAAACCCAGATCCAGTTGATCCAGACCCAGTTATTCCAGATCCAACTGATCCGCCAGTAGGTTCCGACGGGCTTTGGATTTTAGCGGTATCTGATTGGGATTTTGGTACACATAACGTATCTAGCTTATCTTCTGGCGCATTAAATGTTCATGCAGCAGATGATACGATTTCTACTTATGTAGATACAAATGGTAACGGACAACAAGATTTACCAGGAGAAGTTTCTGTATCTAAAAAAGTAACACCTTATGCGCAAATTAGCGATGTTCGTGGTACCAATACAGGATGGACTCTTTCCGTGACAGGTAGCGAATTCAAAGATGCTTCCACACCAGCAAAAACAATCCCAGGCGCAGAGCTTACAATTCCGAAATCAACTGTTGGCTCGGCGACTTCCACCGCACAAGCACCAACAGGATATGATAGCGTAACGATTTCTATGACTGGCGGAGCAGCAGTTCCGGTAATGGCAGCCAAAGATAACCAAACAGCTACACCAACGAACTTTAATGATGATGAAGGAATGGGGACATGGACAGATAGCTTTGGTTCTGCAGCAAGTTCTGCAACAGATACGTCTAAACCTAAATTATCTATTCCACAAAATGTTGTAGTAGCTGACGGAACTTACGAAAGTACATTAACTTGGACTTTAAGCGATACACCAGGAGTTTAACATTTTTCAAAAAGAGAAAACTTCATTAGTTAATGTTGTTTTCTCTTTTTACATTGAGCAACTAGGAGGAAAAAGTGACTTGAAAAAAATATGCGCAATCATCTTCGCTTGTACACTCGCGATACTTTGTTTTCCAGGTCAGCAGGTAGATGCAACTGAAAATAGTAGTTTTTCCGTAAAAGCAATTCTTCCTGATAATCAGGCATCGAGTGTGACCTATTTCGATTTACAAATGAAACCAAAGCAGAAACAAACATTAAAAGTGGAAATCACCAATCATAGTAAGAAAGAAATCACGGTTAATTGCGTTGCCAACACGGCTATTACCAATGAGATGGGCTACGTCGATTACTCCATACCAAACACGAAGCCAGACAAAACATTAAAATATCCCTTTGCGGATATAGCGAAAGAAAGTGCCTCCGAGGTGACACTTGAACCAAACGAAACCAAAACATGGACGGCCACGATTCAAATGCCCGCTGAAAATTATGACGGTATTATTTTAGGCGGATTACATTTTAAGGAAAAGAAAGCCGAAGACAAAGAGAAAGATGCCGATAAAAACGATGTTCAAATTAAAAATGAATATGCCTACGTAATCGGTGTGAAATTAACTGAAAAAACTACCGTCGTAAAGCCAGAGCTAGAATTGAATCAAATTAAACCAGCAACACGAAATTACCGCAATGTAGTAGAAATGAATTTGCAAAATACAAAAGCGACCTTAGTTGGTGGACTGGCCGTGGATGCCAAAATATATAAACAAGGCAGCGAGGAAGTATTGCATGAAGCTAAACGAACAGATTTATCGATGGCGCCAAACTCCAATTTTAACTACAGTGTAGACTGGGAAAACCAAGAGTTAAAACCGGGAAAATATAAGTTGCATTTAGTCGCTAGAAACGCGGATGATAAATGGGAGTGGACGGAAGAGTTCACTATTACTTCGGATGAAGCAAAAAAAGCCAACAAAGTAGCATTAGGACTAGAGAAGGACTACACATGGATGTATATTACAGGTGGCGTTCTATTGCTCTTACTGATTCTTACTGCAACATACTTTATTGGAAGACGAACAGCAAAGAAAAATCAGGATACCGAATAAATATGCACAAAAAAACAGCTTGGAAATGAAGGGCTTATCCTTATTTCCAAGCTGTTTCATTATTTCTTGATTTTCTCCGTTTCAACAACACGAAGCCCTTTACGTTCTAAGTGGGTGATAATTTCGTTTTTCGTGTCTTCTGTTACGCCAACTGGCAAGGAAACAAGTACGCGGCGAATGAAGTCTTCTGTTTGATTATCTAGTGTAATCAAACTCGCGATGCTCGAGTAACGGTCGATGATTTTGGTGATTTTTGTTAAGGCACCTTGAACTTCACCTGTTGCAATAGTAAGAACATAGCTAGTCGTTTGGACATTCCAGCCGTCTTGTAGCAAACCAAGTAATTTTCCGTGCGTTAAAATACCATAAAAGTTACCTTGTTCATTTAGAACCGCAATATATGGTAGCTCTTTAATTGTAAAAAAGACTTCAAAGAAAGATGCATTGACACAAATATGTTTCGTTGCATTTTTGATTAGGCTCATTACAGGATCGCTAAGGCTTCCACCGTTAGCCGCATGTTTGTAAATATGCATTTTATAAATATTACCTAAGAATTTTTCACCTTTTTCGTCTAATACAGGAACACAGCGATAACCAGATTCTTCTAGTAAATGGATAGCCTCTTGTAACGTAGCATCTCCAGGGACGGTTGTTAAATTTATTTTAGGGATACAAAGGTTTTTTATCAACATGTTCTTCACTCCATTCTTCTTCCCTTTCATTTTAACGTAAAGTAGGACTTTTGTATAGAAAATCACTGTTATCTGGTGCGATAATTCGGAAAAAATGCGATTATTTACTTATATAAATGGAAACTTTTGGCATAAGGTTTAAATTTTATAGAAAAAGTGTATTATTAACTATGCTATGTAAATTTGTAAACAGAAAGAAGGACGTTTAAATGCAAAAAGAAATGTTGAACTTTGATTATTATAATCCTACTCATATTATTTTTGGTAAAAATCGTTTAGAAGAATTAAATCAAGTAATTCCGCAAGATAAAAAAGTATTGATTTTATACGGCGGCGGAAGTGTGAAAAGATTCGGGACACTTGATAAAGTAAAAGAAGTTCTTAAATCACGAGAAGTTGGCGAATTTGGTGGTATTGAAGCCAACCCTACATACGAAACATTAATCAAAGCAATCAAATTAGTAAAAGAAGAAAACTACGACTTTTTACTTGCGGTTGGTGGCGGCTCTGTTATTGATGGCACAAAATTTGTTGCAGCTGGCGCGTTATTTGACGGCGAACCAATGGATATTTTTGGTAGCGGCATCGGCGAAAAACGTCCGATTACAAAGGCGCTTCCGTTTGGGACAGTACTAACTCTTCCTGCAACGGGCTCTGAAATGAATAGCGGCGGAGTAATCACTTTTGTAGAGAAGAAAGCGAAACTTGGCTTCGGTAGCGCTTATACGTACCCAGTTTTCTCTTTGCTTGATCCAGAACTTACGTACACACTGCCAAAACGTCAACTAGCAAACGGCATTATGGATGCATATGTGCATGTCATGGAACAATATATGACTTATCCAGTAGGCGCGTTACTACAAGATCGTTATGCCGAAAGCTTGCTACAAACTTTAATCGAAATTGGTCCAGCCGTGATTGAAGAAGATAATCATGATTACAATACGCGTGCTACTTTTATGTGGTCTGCTACCAATGCGCTTAATGGGACGTTATCAAGAGGTGTTCCGCAAGACTGGGCGAGCCACAGTTTAGGTCACGAAATTACAGCGCTTTATGGGATTGATCATGCCCGCACTTTAGCCATTGTTCTGCCAGCCCTTTTAAATGTTCGTCGCAGTGAAAAGCATGATAAATTAGTGCAATATGCGGAACGAGTATGGGGAATTACGAGTGGTAATGATGAAGAAAAAATAGATGCAGCGATTCTGAAAACACGTGAGTTCTTTGAAAGTTTAGGGGCTGGGACTAGATTTAGTGATTATGGACTTGGCGATGAAGTTGTAGACCTTCTTGTCGATCAACTGGAACGTCACGGTTTAACGAATATTTCAGAGCGTGGCAATCAAACTTTAGAAGTATCTCGTCAAATTTATACAAATGCTTTATAATGGATAACGAAACTTTTGCGTAAATCATAGAGAAGAAATTTGCTAACTTGAATAAAAAACAAAAGAAAGAAGGCGAATTTTCTTGAGTACCAAGAAGGAAAAAACATTTTTCGGGCACCCGCGTGGCCTGGCAACATTATTTAATACCGAATTTTGGGAGCGATTCTCCTATTACGGAATGCGCGCGTTATTACTTTACTATATGTATACTGCGGTATCAGATGGTGGACTTGGATTTAGCCAATCAACAGCAACGGCGATTATGTCTATCTATGGTTCACTAGTATTTATGTCAGGCGTCATTGGCGGCTGGTTTGCTGACCGTGTCTTGGGGGCGCGTCAAACCATCTTTTACGGTGGCGTACTGATTATGGTTGGTCATATTGTTCTAGCAATACCAAGTGGTGGAGCAGCGGCACTATTTGGATCGATGGCGTTTATTATTCTCGGAACTGGTCTACTTAAACCGAACGTTTCTAATGTCGTTGGGGATTTATATCCAGCAGGAGATAATCGTCGCGATGCTGGCTTTAGTATCTTTTACATGGGGATTAACTTAGGTGCATTTATTGCTCCACCAATCGTTTCGGCTGTTTCTGATAACGCTGGAAGTTACCATGCTGGTTTTGGTGTGGCAGCAGTCGGTATGGCAATTGCACTCGTTGTTTATGTTCTAACAGGAAAACGTTACTTAAAAGATGCTGGCAAAAAAGCGCCAAATCCGCTTCAAAGATCTGAAGCAAAAAGTCTAACATTCAAAATAATTGGCATTGTTTTAGGAATAGGGTTATTAATTGCTGTCTTGCGTTTGATTACAGGCAGCTTAACAATTGATACGATTATTCTTGCTGTAACGGTGATGGGCGTAGGGGTTCCACTCTTTTACTTTATTATGATGATGACTAGCAAGAAAACAGAAGCGGACGAAAAATCACGCTTGACTGCATACATACCGTTATTTTTAGTCGCAGTATTATTTTGGATGATTGAAGAACAAGGCTCGTCAACATTGGCACTTTTCGCGGCAGAAAGAACGGATTTATCTATTTGGGGTATGAACTTAAATCCGGCTAATTTCCAGTCGCTTAATCCAGTATTTGTCATTACGCTTTCACCAATTTTCGCATGGATTTGGACGAAACTAGGAGACAGACAACCATCTACACCACGTAAATTTGCACTCGGACTATTCTTCGCAGGTTTATCATTCGTTGTTATGATGCTTCCAGGTATTTTGCACGGAAATACGACAACACTTGTAAGCCCGCTTTGGTTAGTACTAAGTTTCTTCATCTGTATTTTCGGGGAAATGTTTATCTCACCAGTTGGCTTATCCGCAACAACCAAACTAGCACCAAAAGCATTTGCCTCTCAAACAATGAGCTTATGGTTCTTGTCAGATGCGATGGGCCAATCATTCAACGCCCAATTAACACAATACTTTAATGCTGATACAGAAATTGCTTACTTCGGAATCACAGGCTTCGTAGCAATAGCCTTTGCAATAGCATTATTCATTATCGCACCATTCTTGAAAAAGTATATGAAGGGCGTTCATTAAAAGAAATTAAAAACACTTTCTCGATTTTGGAGGAAGTGTTTTTTGAGGTTAAGTTTCCTTTTTGATTAGGGAGATTTCAGAGCTTTCTTCTTATAACTTCAATTGCCACCAGGTATACAATACTAATGATAAGGAATATGGTTGCAATGTTACTTAAGGATAGTTGTTTCACGTCGATAATGCTTGCAAATCCAAGTATAATTGGAATAAATACCCCCAAGGAAATGACGAAATAATAAGAAAATATATTTCTGTTTTTTAGATATCTTTCATCTTTTTCCACTTTATCCTCTTCAAATTGTTTCTTGATAGTATTTTTACTCCCGAAAACAGTTAGGCTCACCACAATAACTCCAATTAGCATAAATTCTAAAAAATTGGTAGTTTCAAATGGCTTTTCGCCCTTGATTATGGCTAGTATTGAAACCACATATATCATGAGCAACAGGGTAATAATAATTCTATTTATAGTATATTTTTTCATTGTCATTCTCCCTCTAAGTTAAAGATTTCTTCAACCGATAAATGAAAGTATTTGGCTATCTTCAAGCTCAGTTCTAGACTAGGATTATATTTACCTTTTTCAATCGCGTGTATTGTTTGTCGAGATACTTCTAACGCTTTAGCTAATTCATTTTGAGCGATATCTCGTTCTTCTCTTAAATTTTTAAGCTTATTTGTCACGATCATTAAATCACCACCAAATAAAGATATCTTTACTTAGATTATATAATAAAATTTACAAAAGTAAAGATATCTTTACTTTAAAATAAATTAGTTTGCCATTAACTCCTAAGATTGCTACTATTAAAGGGAGAAGTGATAATTTAAAGGAGTGTATACATGGAATCAGCAAGTAGGGTAGTTATTTATTTAACGCGACATGGAAAGACGATTTTAAACACACTTGATCGGGTGCAGGGCTGGGCTGACTCGCCTTTAACCGAAGAAGGGGCACTTGTTGCGCATGAGTTAGGTCGGGGCTTGAAGGGGACTAATTTTGTAGCAGCTTACGCAAGTGACCGAGGACGCGCGATTGAAACAGCTCGAATTGTCATGAATGAAAGTGACAACCAACATTTAAAACTGGAAAAATTGGCTGAAATGCGGGAATTTGGTTTCGGTAAATTTGAAGGGGAATATAACCAAGCAGTGTTAAAAATGGTTGCAAAGGCGCACGGTTTTGACTCGATTGAAAGCTATTATGAAAAAAATGCCGAAAAAAATGCTAACATCGTGATTGATACGGTGCACAAAATGGACGAAACTGGAATGACAGAAAACGCTGCTATTTTTGAAGAAAGATTAACTGCTGGGCTTGATGCCATTCTTACAGATGCGCAAAATCGTGGTGGTGGAGAAGTCTTAGTTGTTGCACATGGTATGGTTATTCATCGCATTATTAAAATGATTGATCCGAGTAAAAATATAAGAATTATTGAAAATGCCAGCGTGACTAAAGTTATTTTTGAAAATGGGGCTTATTCGATTGAAGAACCGGGGAATATGTCGTATGTAGAAGCTGGTAAAAAAGCATAAGGGGGAGTTTAAATGACAGCAGGAAAACTGAATGTGTACTTAGTTAGACACGGCAAGACGATGTTTAATACATCTCGTCGCGTGCAAGGGTGGTCAGATACGCCATTAACAAATGAAGGAATCGAAGTGGCGGAATTTTTAGGACGTGGGCTTCGCGGGACTCCATTTGATGCAGTTTATACGAGTGACCGTGGTCGGACGATTGAAACGGCTGGAATCGTGTTACGCGAAAGCAAACAAACGCATTTAGAAATCAATGAATTACGTGATTTTCGCGAGTTTGGCTTTGGTAAATTTGAAGGCGAGTATGAAGATATTATGTTTGGCCAAGTAATGGAATATTTGGGCTTTAAGTCAGTAGAAGAAGCTTTTGAAAAATTTGGTGATGATGGTTACCAAATCATATCTGAAACGGTGGAAAAAATTGATGAAACTGGGATGTCGGAATCTTGGGATACGATGGTTGGTAGATTGAAAAATGCGCTAGAAACAGTTAGTGCGGAAAACAAATCGGATAATGCTAATGTTTTAGTTGTTTCTCATGGCATGGCGATCAATACGATTATTTCTTTCTTTGACAAGTCATTAATTAACCCAGAACTAGCCAATGCGAGCGTTACAAGACTTGGCTTTGAAAATGGCAAATGGACCATTGAGGCTGTGAATGATTTAAGTTACATTGAAGCAGGAAAAGCAGTTTTAGTATAAAAAAATCCAGAATGGTTTAAACGCCATTCTGGATTTTTATTATTATTTTACGAATTTAATGCAAACTGGTTCTGGAACTTTTACGTCTTTTTGAAGTAAAGTAAGAGCGCCAGTTTCTTTATTAACACCAAAAACAGTCACGTTATTGCTGTTTTCGTTTGTTGCCACTAGGATTTCGCCAGTGAAGTCAAGGTCGAAGTCACGTGGACCAACGCCTTCCACTGGAGTTGTAGCTGCAAGTGTTAATGTACCGTTTTCGGCAACAGCATAGCTAACGATAGCATCTTGGCCGCGGTTAGAAACATATAGGAAACGACCATCTGGAGAAATATGGATTGCGCTACCTTTATTTTCTTTGTCAAAACCTTCTGGAAGAGATGCGATTGTTTGGATCACGTTTAACGCACCAGTAGATTTGTCATATTCAGCGAAAACAACTTCGGAAGTTAATTCCGTCATGATATACACATATTTAGCATTTGGATGGAAAACAAGGTTACGAGGGCCGCTTCCAGGTTTTACATCTAATTCCGTTACTTTTTCAAGTTTGCCTGCAGTAGCGGAGTAAGTAGTTACTTTGTCCGTTCCAAGGTCACATGTGATAACGTATTTTTGGTCTGGAGTGAAGCCAGCAAAGTGCGCATGTGGTTTTTCTTGACGTTCGTGGACACTTTTACCAGTATGTTGAATTGTGGAAACAGAAGGCTTTAATGCGCCGTTTTCTGTTGGATAGCTTACGATTGTACCTAAGTGGTAGTTAGCGGAAACGACGATTGAACCATCATGGGATGCATCAACGTAACATGGCGGGTTACCAGCTTGAACCTCTTGGCCGATGAAAGTTAAAGAGCCATCTTCTTCGATAGAAAAAGCAGCAACGCCACCTTTATCGCCATCTTTTGCTACAGAATAAACGAATTTTTCGTCATCTGAAATTTTAAGATATGTTGGGTTGTCCATTTTTCCAGCTAATTTATTTTCTTTAATTTCGCCAGTCGTTTTGTCGATTACTAAGCGATAGATACCTTGGCTTTCGACTTTGGTATATGTACCAATATAAGCAGTTGCTTCATTTTTTGACATGCCAATTCCTCCTATAAATAAGATATTTCCTAGTTAATTATAGCATAGTAAAGAAAAGATGGAAAAATATCACGTTTATTGCATTAATATTACACTTTATTATTAATACACTTTATTAGCATTATATGAAATATTACTGTAACAAAAGTATTGACTTAGACATAAAAGTAATGTAAGATATAATTATCCCATAGAGATTGTCATTTGAAATAAGCTAATTTAAAATAAATTACTTCCCCCATAGAAATATTGATAATTGCTTATTTCAAATAAACACTCCTTTTAAGATAGTTGTAGCACAGAATTTCCCAGATTCTGTGCTATAATTATGTAGATTTAGAGATGCTCAGGTATTGAGGCTCTCTTTTTTTATGACATCAAGGAAAGTAGGGAGAAGTAAATGTCTATTCAAACCGTTTTTGGGAATGGAAAATATAATTGGGTTAATATCGATACAGATAATACGGAGAACTTAGCAGATTTTTATGAAAAGTATCAAATTGATAATGAGGTAATTGCTTATTCGATTGATAGAAATGAACGAGCCCATTTTGAATATGACCAAAAGACAAATACGTTTGTGGTTGTATTTAATGTACCGGATCAAAGAAAACTTGATAATCATTATGAAACAATTCCGATGGTTTTTATTATAAAAGATGAACAATTAATTACGATTACGAACAATGATAATCAGTATATTACGCGGAAAATGAAGCAATATTTAGCGGATTCAGACGCAGTCACTATTTTTCAGTTTTTATTTAGTAGTTTGTATTTTGTTATGGATGCGTTTTTTCCGTATGTGGAAGAAATGGATATGGAGAGAAGATTGATTAATGACAAATTGAAAATTAAAACGACGAAGAAAAATTTGTTGTTATTGTCGGATTTGGAAACGGGAATTGTTTATTTTGTTTCGGCGTCTAAGCAAAATGCGGCGTTGCTGGAACAAATGAAATCGCATATGATTTACCGGGAACTAAATGAAGTAGAAAAAGAGCAGTTTGAGGATGCTTTAATAGAAGCAAAACAGCTTGTGGAGATGACGGGATTAAGTTCAGAAATCTTACAGCAATTGTCAGGTACGTATAATAATATTTTGAATAATAATCTGAATGATACGATGAAAATTTTGACGGCTTTATCTATTTTATTGACGGTTCCGACGATTATTACGGGATTTTTTGGAATGAATATGCCGCTTCCGTTAGAACATAATGTTTTTGGTTGGCTGATAACGATTTTGATTAGTATTGTTCTGTGGTTTGGACTTTCTTTTATTTTACGGAAGTTAATGAGATAACAAAAAGCCCTTCTTTCAAAAGAGAGAAGGGCTTTTTTGAATTAAATGATACCGTGAGAAATCATCGTGTCTGCAACTTTCAAGAATCCTGCGATATTGGAGCCGATAACTAGGTTACCTGGAGCACCGTATTCGCTTGCTGCATTACTTGAATTTTTATAAATATCTTTCATGATGTTTTGTAAATGTTCGTCAACTGTTTGGAACGACCAGCTCATGCGAGTGCCATTTTGAGCCATTTCAAGGGCTGATACAGCTACACCGCCAGCGTTTGCCGCTTTTGCTGGGCCAAATAGTACTTTGTTTTCGTGATAAATGTCAACTGCTTCAAGTGTAGATGGCATGTTTGCGCCTTCTGCAACAGCGATAACACCATTTTTTACAAGCGCGCGGGCTTGATCGGCGTTGATTTCATTTTGAGTTGCACATGGTAGCGCGATGTCACATGGAACGGACCATACGTCGCCGCCTGCATAATATTCAGCAGAAGGGTGGATTGTTGTATATTCGCTAATACGTTTGCGTTCTACTTCTTTTAATTGTTTTACTGTTTCTACTTTGATGCCTTCTTTGTCATAAACAAAACCAGCAGAGTCGCTACATGCAACAACTTTAGCACCTAATTCATGTGCTTTTTCGATGGCATAAATAGCTACGTTACCTGAGCCAGAAACGACAATTTTCTTGCCGCGGATAGATTCGCCAGCTGCTTCTAACATTTCAACGGTGAAGTAAACAAGACCGTATCCAGTTGCCTCTGTACGAGCTAAACTACCGCCGTAAGTAAGGCCTTTACCAGTAATTGTACCAGCATCATAAGCGCCACGAAGACGTTTGTATTGGCCGAATAAGTAGCCGATTTCGCGTCCGCCAACACCGATATCACCAGCTGGAACATCTGTATCTGGACCGATATGTTTTTGTAGTTCTGTCATAAAGCTTTGGCAGAAACGCATTACTTCTGCATCTGTTTTTCCTTTTGGATCAAAGTCAGATCCACCTTTACCGCCACCGATTGGTAAGCCAGTTAAGGAGTTTTTGAAAATTTGTTCAAAGCCAAGAAATTTGACGATGCTTCCAGTAACGGAAGGGTGGAAGCGAAGACCACCTTTATATGGACCAATTGCGCTATTAAATTGGACGCGGTAACCGCGATTTACGTGTACTTTACCAGAATCATCCACCCATGGAACTCGGAAACTGATAAGGCGTTCGGGTTCTGTTAACTGTTCTAAAATACCATTTGCTTCGTATTTAGGTTCTTTTGCAAGGGCTGGGATAACAGAGTTTAAGAATTCTTCAACTGCTTGGTGGAATTCCGTTTCGCCAGGATTCCGTTGTTTAATTGTTTCAAACACTCGAGCTGCATATTCTTCGGCTGCCTTTGTGTCGTTTTGGATAGTGGATGTTTGTGCCATACTATAATCGCTCCTTGTTTAAATATTTTGACTATAAGGAAAAGTAGAAAACCTAATGCAAATACACGTGATGTTATAAAGTGAAAAAACATCGGCTTATTTGCGCCAAGTAGGTCAACTTTTCTTACCTATGTTGTTAGTTTACACATTGTTGAGAATATTTTCAAGCATAAAAACCAATTTTTCTGAAATTTTTTAAAATGTAGTTAATGAGAACGTTTGCTTATATTTGGGTGGAGGAATTATCAGGCAAAGTGCGAAAAAAATAACCGCACCAGGGGGATGCGGTTAAGGGAGTATTAGGGAGTAATAATGTTAAAGCGAGCCAAGGGATAAGACTAATTCGGATACTAGAATTATTGCTCTAACATTACTTGCTTTCTTTTGGGAAAAATAAAAGCTCTCCACGTAAACAAGTATATAAAAGATGGTTTAAAAAATCATGCGCTTTTTCTTACAATAATAATCTTTAAGGTTACGAAAATGTCATGTTTTTATAAATCGCTAATTTCTTTGCGGTCACGAGTAGTGCTGAGTTTACCTTCGCGCTTTTGAAGTTCCGTTTGGATGGCTGATAGCGGAATGTTTTTTTCGGCTAAGAGCACGAGCACGTGATAGGTTAAATCGGAAACTTCGGCGATTAATTCCTGATTATCATTTTTAGCGGCGATGACGACCTCGGTAGTTTCTTCGCCAACTTTTTTGAGGATTTTATCGAGTCCTTTTTCGAATAGGTAGTTAGTGTAGGAGCCTTCTTTTGGTTGTTCTTTGCGCAGTTTAATTTCTTCATATAGGTCATTTAGCATTTAAAAGTCCTCCTTTATGAGATTGAAAAAGCAGCTTTTTTTACCGGTATGGCAGGCTGGGCCGATTTGGTTTACACGGATGAGCAAGGTGTCATTATCGCAGTCGGTCCAGATTTGTTTTACTTTTTGGGTGTGGCCGCTTGTTGCGCCTTTGTTCCAAAGTTCATTTCTGGAGCGCGAAAAGAACCACGTGTAGCCAGTTTCGAGCGTTTTTTTATAGCTTTCTTCATTCATATAGGCGAGCATGAGAACTTCGCCGTTTTGGTCGTCTAGGATGATGGTTGGAATAAGACCTTTAGAAAAATCGACGGAAATCATGGGCGGATATTCACTCCTTTTTCGAGTAAGGTAGTTTTGACGTTTTTGATGCTCAGTTCACCGTAATGGAAAATGCTGGCTGCGAGTGCGGCGGTTGCGTTTGTTTGTTCGAACACTTCGACCATGTGGGAGGCATTACCACATCCGCCTGAAGCGATGACGGGAACGGAAACAGCTTCTGAAATTGCTTTTGTGAGTGGGATATCGTAGCCGTTTTTGGTACCGTCGCCGTCCATGCTAGTTAGGAGGATTTCACCGGCGCCAAGTTGAACAGCTTTTTTGGCCCATTCAATGGCATCCAGTCCGGTATCGTTTCGGCCACCGCGCGTGAAGACGTGCCAGTTTGTACCGTTCCATTTAGCGTCAATGGCGACAACGATACATTGATTGCCGAATTTTGCGGCGCCTTCTTGGATGAGTTCGGGTCGTTTTATCGCAGCGGAATTGAGGGAAATCTTATCGGCACCAGCTTGGAGGAGCTCTTTCATATCAGCGACGCTACTTATGCCGCCGCCAACCGTGAGTGGGATGAAAACTTGCTCGGCGGTTCTTTCGACGACATCTATCATTGTTTGGCGCAGTTCGACGGTTGCTGTTATATCAAGGAAAACGAGTTCATCGGCGCCAGCTTCATTATAGGCTTTGGCGATTTCGACGGGATCACCGACGTCGGTTAAGGAAACAAAATTAACACCTTTTACGACGCGACCGGCTGTGACATCAAGGCAGGGGATGATTCGTTTAGTAAGCATGTTGTTCCACCTCGGTGACATCTGACATTGAAATATTTCCATTATAAAGGGCTTTCCCGGCTATGGCTCCATACAAACCAAGCTCCGCGAGTGCTTCTAAATCGGCACGGCTACTTACGCCACCAGATGCAATTAAATTGATGCTGACATGTTTTTGCAATGCAGCCATTTGTTCTAAATTAGGCCCTGTAAGTGTGCCATCGCGGCTAATATCGGTGTAAATGATGGTTTCGACATGCATGTCTTCCATTCGTTTGGCTAAATCTAAATAGCTAACTTGGCTTACATCGAGCCATCCGCTTGTTGCTACAAAGCCGTTTTTGGCGTCGATTCCGGCAGCTATTTTTGAACCGTATTTTTGGACGGCAGCACGGAGGAAATCTGGATCTGTTAGCGCGGCTGAACCGATGATGACGCGGTCGATGCCGGATTCGAGATAATAGTCCACTTGTGCCATGCTACGAATTCCACCGCCAACTTGGACGGGGATTTTGGCAGCTGTTTGCATTTTTTGGATGATTTCGAGGTTGACTGGACGTCCTTCCAGCGCACCGTCTAGGTCAACAATGTGCAAATAGGTGGCGCCGTCTGTTGCAAAGGCTTTTGCTTGAGCAATCGGGTCTTCATTTACCACGGTTGTTTTGGAAAAATCACCTTGGAAAAGCCGGACGCATTGTCCATTTTTCAAGTCTATTGCTGGGAAGATTTGCATGATTCGATGACCTCCTTAAAACCTTTTAAAATTTCTAGTCCGATTTGGCCGCTTTTTTCTGGGTGGAACTGGGCGCCGTAGATATTGCCGTTATTTATCATGCCGGGAACTTCGACGGAATAGCTGCTTGTTGCGATAATGTACTCCGCTGGGCAGTCGGCATAATAGGAATGGACATAGTAAACATATTCGCCACCGAGTTGGTTCGTGAGTGGGGTTGTGCGTTTGATTTCTAGTTGATTCCAGCCCATGTGAGGAACGGCAAATTCGGGTTTGTCAGGTAGTTTTTCGACACGACCAGGAATAAGACCGAGTCCTTTTGTGAAAGTATGCTCGCTGCTCGATTCAAGCAAAAGTTGCATACCGAGGCAAACGCCGAGAATTGGTTTTCCAGCGACTGCGATTTCTTTTAAGGTCACATCAAGCCCACGCCGAGTGAGTTCTTGCATAGCTTCTGGATAGGCGCCAACTCCGGGTAAAATAACACCATCGGCTTGTTTGATTGCTGCTTGATTGCTAGAAATTTTGTTTTCTAGTCCAATAAAATCCAGTGCTTTGCTGATACTCTTCGTGTTTCCTGTATCATAGTCGATAATAACAATCATTTACAGAACCCCTTTAGTCGAATTTACGCCTTGGATTTCAGGATTAATTGTGATTGCTTCACGGAGAGCACGACCGAATGCTTTAAAAAGAGCTTCGATTTTATGGTGAGTATTTTTACCGTAAAGAACGCGCAAGTGGAGGTTCATTTCACTGTTGAAGGCGACTGCTTGGAAAAATTCTTCTACTAATTCTGTGTCAAAATCGCCTAGTTTGGGGTTTGTTAGTTCGGCGTCAAAAACAAGATAGGAACGGCCACTTAAATCAAGCGCACAAAAGCCAAGTGCTTCGTCCATTGGCACATAAGCGGAACCGTAGCGGTTGATGCCAGCTTTATCGCCGAGTGCTTCTTTTAGACAAAGACCGAGTGTAATGCCGATGTCTTCAACCGTATGATGCGCATCGATGTATGTATCGCCAATTGCATTTACATTTAAAGTGATGCGGCTGTGTTTGGCGAATAAGGTGAGCATATGATCTAGAAATCCGACTCCAGTGGAAATAGTGGATTCTGTTTGGGTATCAAGATTAATGGAAAGCTCAATGGAAGTTTCGGCGGTAACTCTGGTTTTAGTTGCGGTTCTCATTTAAATTTCCTCCTCAAAACGAATTTGAATAGCTTTGGCGTGGGCGTCGAGACCTTCTTTATTAGCAAGTAGGATGATGGCGTCTTTTTCTTTTGCAAGTGCTTCTTTCGTATAAGAAATAAAAGCGGAACGTTTCGTGAAATCTTCTACGCCAAGTGGGGAGAAGAATTTGGCAGTGCCGCTTGTTGGTAAGACGTGATTCGGTCCGGCAAAATAGTCGCCAAGTGGTTCTGAGGCATAGCTTCCTAGAAAAATAGAGCCGGCGTTTTTAATTTGATGCAAATAATTCATTGGATTTTCTAGTTGGACTTCTAGGTGCTCTGGAGCAATTTCGTTCATGATATCGAACATTTCTTTCGTGTTTGTTGCGATAATAATTTTGCCTTGCGTCTCAATGGATTCTTGGGCGATGGCTCTTCGTGGCAGGGTTTCGAGTTGTTTAGTTATTTCGGCTTTTGTTTGTTGGGCGATGTTTTCACTTGTGGTAATTAAAATAGCACGGGCTAATGTATCGTGCTCTGCTTGGGAGAGTAAGTCAGCAGCGATGAAAGTAGGATTAGCCGTTTCATCTGCGAGCACGACGATTTCGGATGGACCGGCAATCATATCGATATCAACCAAGCCAAAAACTTCTCGTTTAGCGGCGGCGACATAGACATTTCCCGGGCCGACGATTTTATCTACTTTAGGAATGGACTCGGTTCCGTAAGCAAGTGCGGCAATTCCGTGCGCACCACCAACTTGGTAAATTTCGTCCACGCCAGCAAGTTGTGCGGCTGCTAAAACGTGAGGATTGATGCCGTTTTTCCCGGGAGGCGTAATCATCACAATCCGTTCCACACCAGCGATTTTGGCAGGTAGAACATTCATTAAAACGGATGATGGATAGGCTGCGGTGCCACCGGGAACATATACGCCGACGGTTGAGAGTGGGCGTATTAATTGGCCGCGAATGACGCCATCTTTTTCGCTATCAAGGAATGCGTGTTGTTTTTGCTTGCTGTGGAAACTTTCAATATTTGCTTTTGCTTGGTGAAGGGCTTCTAGGAAGGCGGGCTCGACTTTGGCTGTGGCTGCTTGGATATCGGTGTTTGAAACGCGAAGTTCGGTTAGGTTGACGTCATCGAACTGGGCTGTGTAGTCGAGTAAGGCTTGGTCGCCAGCTGTTTTTACTTTTTCGATAATCGCTTTTACTGTGGTTTCGACTTGGTGTGAGGTGCTCGTTGTGGTTTCAGTTTTGAGTTCGTTTAATATGGACGCTGTTGTTCCGGTTAGAATTTTCACGGGGTACGCTCCTCCTTTATCGCTTGTTCTAATTGGTCGATTAAATGGAAAATTTGCGTTTTATTTTGTTTTAAGGAAGCTTTGTTGACAATCAGGCGGGCAGAGATGGGATACATTTTTTCGTAAATAAGTAGGCCGTTTTCTTTTAAAGTGGAGCCGGTTTCGACGATATCAATGATGGCGTCAGCAAGACCGAGTACAGGCGCGATTTCGACGGAGCCTTCGATTTTGATAATTTCTACATCTTCGCCTTTTTCGCGAAAAAATTTGGAAGCCACTGCTGGATATTTGGTGGCGATGATTTTTCGACGATAGCTGCTTGGATCAAAATCTGGCGTAGAAGCAAGGCAGAACTGGCATTTGCCGATTTCAAGGTCGAGCATTTCATAATGTGATTTGGAGGCTTCCATCAGCACGTCTTTTCCAACGATACCAATATCCGCGACGCCGTGTTTCACGTAAGTCATGACATCAACCGCTTTTACTAAAATAAACGAAATCGGCTGGGTGCTGCTATGGAAAATCAATTTGCGCTTTTTATCAGTCATCGAAGAACAATCAATCCCTGCTTTTTCCAAAAGGACAATGGCATCTTTCTCTAGTCGGCCTTTCGTTAAAGCGATTTTCAAAGCTTTCATAGGTCCGCCTCCTTTTGAAAAATAGTTTGGCTTCCTTGGCTGGAAACGTGAACGACGGTTGGGATGTGCCATTTTTTCGCAAAAGAGATAGCGTTTGTTGGTGTTTCAAAAAAGCTTAATTCGCTGTTTGGTGTTTCTTGCATGAGTTTTTCGGCTTGTTGGAGTGCGTCTAGGTCGTAGTGGATTAAAAGTGTTGTTGGAGGTTGTTTCTTGATGATGCCAGCGCGGTTTTGTAGGGTTGTGAGGGAGTCGAGATTAAGTGCCAAACCAACTGCTGGAGAGGGGGAGCTGGTGAATTGTTCTAGTAAGTGATCGTAACGACCGCCACTTAAAAAATTATCGGCAGCAAGGTCGGCATATCCTCTGAAAATAATACCTGTATAATAATGAAAATCTTGCACGAGTCCTAAGTCAACACTAATATCGGCTGCGTAAGAAACAGCTCCTACAATAGTTTCCATTTCGGTCAGTGCGGTTAAAATTCCTTTATCTGTGGTTAAGTTTTTTGCTTGTTGTAAAATCGCTGTCGCTGGGCCAAATAATCGTGGTAATGCCAGAATAAAATCGTCCAGCGTGCTCGGATTATCAGCAACGAACTGTTGAATGCCAGTGAGGCTTTTATTTTGAATCAGCAGGCGGAAATCAATTTCGGCTGTTTCGCGAAGGTTTAAAAGATGTACAACACGCCTGTAAATTGCGGCATGACCGAGTTCGATTTGAAAATTCGGAATTTCTAGTGTATTTAAAACACCAATGCCACTTAAAATACATTCAATCTCAGCTTTAATGGAAGGATAACCAATAATTTCAATTCCGGCTTGGGTCTGTTCATTTTGTTCGCCACCAAAATCTTCATTTGCGCGAAAGATTTTTCCGCTGTAAGAAAGTTTGAGCGGGAGCGTGACACCAGTTGTACTAACGACTCGACCAATTGGAAGGGTCATATCTGGCCGAAGAACTGTCAAGCGACCTTTTTCATCAAAGAAACGATATAACTTGGCGTCAGCTTGATGTTCCGAAGAAAAGACGTCTTCAAATTCGATAACAGGTGTTTCAATCCGCTTAAATCCACGTTTTTCAAAATAATGATTCACTTGTTGCTCAATTTTGTATGCGGCCTGTGCTTCGCGAAAAAGTTTATCACGTGTTCCAGTTGGCAAGTTCTTATTTAAGTTCATCTGGTTAGCTCCTTTACGATATTTTAGTTTATTAGCATATTAGCACGTTAAAGCGTTTTTGTAAATAATGAATAGAAAAATAGTTCCATATGGTATAATTAGTGTACCATTTAGCACGCTTAGGGAAAAGAATTTTGAAAGAGGGTTGAATATGAAAAGAGACGGGCACACGCATACAGAGTTTTGTCCCCACGGTACGCATGATGATGTGGAGGAAATGATTTTAAAAGCGATTGAACTGGATTTTGATGAGTATTCTATTGTTGAGCACGCGCCGCTTTCGAGTGAATTTATGAAAAATACTGCTGGGGATAGTGAAGCAGTGACAACGGCGAGCATGGCAATGAGTGATTTACCTTATTATTTTAAGAAAATGAATCAGATGAAGAAAAAATATGCGAGTGATTTGTTAATACATATCGGGTTTGAAGTGGATTATTTGATTGGCTATGAGGATTTCACACGCGATTTTTTGAATGAATATGGGCCAGAAACGGATGATGGTGTGTTGTCGCTGCATTTTTTAGAGGGGCAAGGCGGTTTTCGTTCGATTGATTTTTCGGCGGAAGATTATAATGAAGGAATTGTGCAGTTTTATGGTGGATTTGAACAGGCACAACTCACTTATTTAGAAGGTGTGAAACGGTCGATTGAAGCGGATTTAGGACTATTTAAGCCGCGGAGAATTGGACATATTTCATTGTGTCAGAAGTTTCAGCAGTTTTTTGGAGCGGATGGACGTGATTTTTCGGCGGAAGTAATCGCGGAATTTCAGGCGGTGCTTGCTTTAGTGAAAAAGCGGGATTATGAGCTTGATTTTAATACAGCAGGCCTATTTAAGCCACTTTGCGGGGAAACGTATCCGCCAAAAGAAATCGTGGCGTTAGCTAGAGAGTTACAGATTCCATTTGTGTATGGATCCGACTCGCATGGCGTTCAAGATATTGGGCGCGGATATAGTGCTTATTGCCAAAAGTGATCTTTCATTTTGACATGCCCGTTCTCTTTAAACGTCACTCCTTCAAGTAAAAGCAGTTCGCGTTGTTCTTCCCAACCTGGGACAAGCCTGCCAGCTGCATTTACGACACGATGGCACGGCGTAATTTGGTCACGCTTTGAATGTTTTAGCGTAGCACCAACGAGTCTGGCGTTTTTCGGAAAACCAATCATATAGGCGATTTGCCCATAAGTCGTCACTTTACCGCGCGGGATTTGGCGCACGACCGTATAGACGCGATCTTCAAAATCAGCTGGAATCATTATGTAACCTCCATTTGTTCATAATAAATTTAGTATACAGGAAATACCTATTTTATAAAAGTTAGGATGATACAAGAATGCCAGATTTTTCTTACGCAAAAATTACGAAACTCGTGGTCCACTTTGCTGGAAATAAAGCGAGAGAAGAAGGAACCGAAGTCTCAGCGAATGTACTTGCTGATATCGGGTCAGAAATGAACCAAACATTATCTTCTATTTTCTTAGAACCATTTACAAAAGATGAATATTACCAATTTAGTCACGAAACTGATTTGGATTTTAACGAAGTCCGAACTTTTGCTGCAAATATGTTTATAGCGGAGGAAGAGTTTCTAGATGAATCGAAGAAAATTTTAGAGCATTTATACAGCGAAACAACCCACCCGAATATTAAAAGTGGTGACGTCTGGATTTTCTTTATTGAAGGTTGCGTCGTTGATGGTGATTTCACAAATGGCATCGGAATTTTCAAAGTCGAAAACAAAGAAGTCTTTCTGAAAAATGATTTTAATGGCAGAGAATTCCAAATTGGCTATGATAAAGGGATTACTGGAACAGATTTGGATAAAGGTTGTTTGATTTTTAATGTGGATCATGACACGGGGAATAAAGTGTTGATTTTAGATCGGCTTAACCGTGGTGATTCTGTTTATTGGAAAGATAAGTTTTTAAGTATTGATAAGATTACCGATGAGAAGTTTTATACGGAAGGTTTTGTGGAGGTTTGTACGGATTATATTAAGCAACGCGAGGAGTCGCTGCTAGATAAATCTAATTTTGTCAAAGCGACGACGGAATATTTGGCAGGGGAAGAGACGTTAAATATTGCTGAATTTGCCCGTACGACGATTGAAAAACCAGAGGAAATTACCGAATTCAATACAATGGTCGATACGTTCGAACGCGAAAACAATGTCCGTTTTCCAGAAATGTTCCAATTAGATGAAGAAAAACGTGAAAAATTATCGAAAAAAATTCGCAAAACGATCAAACTTGGCAAAAATATTTCGGTTGTCGTGAAGGATTTAGAGCAGCTCGAAGAAACCGATTTTGTGCAAGGGTATGACGAGGAAAAAGGCAAAAGCTACATGATAGTGTATTACGATTAAAAGAAAAAACCGAGGATGCGGAATCCCCGGTTTTTTTGCTGTCTAAACGACAAACATAAAGTACAGTATAAACAGCACCATCATCACATACATAATCGGATGAACTTCTTTATAACGACCTTTAAGTACCATTGTGATTGGGTAGAAAATGAAGCCAATCGCGATACCTGTTGCAATAGAGAAAGTAAGAACCATCATTAAAATAACGAAAAAGGACGGAACGGCTACTTCGAATTTTGTCCAGTCAATATGAGCCACATTTCCAATCATTAAAATCCCAACGATAACAAGCGCCGGCGTCGTAACCGCACTTGTAATTACACCAAGAAGCGGCGAGAAGAATAGTGACAGCGAGAAACAGATGGCGATAACAACGGCAGTTAAACCAGTCCGACCACCAACCGCAACACCAGCAGTAGATTCTACATAAGAAGTGGTTGTCGATGTCCCGAAAATCGCACCAAAAACAGTTGCGATCGAGTCAGAGAAAAGTGAACGACCGGCACGCGGGATTTTATCATCTTTTATAAAGCCGGCTTGTGTCGCAACAGCAACAAGCGTTCCAGCGGTATCAAAGAAATCAATGAAGAAAAATGTCAAAATAACAATCAACATTTGCGGTGTGAAAATATCCGGCAAATGGATAATAGCTTGACCAAAAGTTGGCGCAATACTTGGTACAGATGACACAACTTGTGTAGGCACGTCAATTAAACCAAATAACATTCCGGCGATAGCAGTCGTCGCCATCCCAAAGAAAATCGCACCTTTCCAACCAATCGTCATGTAAGCCACGGTAATAACAATCCCGAAAACAGCTAGTAAAACCGGGCCAGAATGCAAGTCACCAAGTGCTAAAATAGTGGATTCATTTGGCACGATAATTCCCGCATTTTTAAGACCTAGAAAGGCGATGAAAAAGCCAATTCCGGCTCCAACAGCGAATTTTAGTTCAGTTGGAATTGCATTTACAATTTTTTCACGAATTCCGGAAAGAGTTAAACAGATGAACACTAAACCTGAAACAAGTACTCCAGCTAGCGCGGTTTGCCAAGGAATTCCCCACTGCGCACAAACTGTATAAGCAAAGAACGCATTTAATCCCATTCCCGGAGCAAGTCCGATTGGGTAATTAGCAATAAGTCCCATTGCAAGTGATCCAACAACAGAAGCTAGAATCGTTGCCACGAAAACTGCTTTTAATTCCATTCCGGTTGTTGCAAGCATGGATGGATTGACGAAAAGTACATAAGCCATCGACAAGAAAGTCGTAAGCCCCGCGAGTATTTCTGTCCGAATAGTCGTCTTGTTCTCGCGTAGTTTGAAAAATTTATCCATTAAAAAAAGCCTCCCTATTTATGTTGTCGCACATAACGGAAAGAGCCTAGGTAAAAAAGGGAATAATAAATAAAAATAGCAAAAAAATCCCTATTAAATTTTACAATAGCTCGTAGCCTGGCATTTTACGGTTGCCTGGTAGAAACGAACGGTCCATATTACCGAACTTATACGACTCTATTATTGTAGCGGATTAGCCGATTTTTGGCAATACGTGTAAGAAATAAAAATTAAAAACAAACTTTTGGATAAATAAGTTTATACTTTTAAATAAATAAGGTATAATAAAAACAAATAATAGTTGGAGGTAAAAAAATGACTTATAAATTTCCAGAGAATTTTTGGTGGGGAAGTGCGGCATCCGGCCCACAAACAGAAGGCGCAGCAGATGTAGACGGCAGAAAACCAAGCATTTGGGATCATTGGTATAAAATAGAGCCAGGTCGTTTCTTTAATGATGTTGGTCCTACAAATACATCTAATTTTTACTATCAATATAAAGAAGATATTGCTTTGATGAAGCAAACGGGACATAATTCTTTCCGTACCTCGATTCAGTGGTCACGCCTTATTCCAGATGGTATTGGCGAAGTGAACCCAAAAGCAGTTGATTTTTACAATCGTGTTATTGATGAAATGCTTGCAAATGACGTAGAACCATTTATGAATTTATATCATTTTGATATGCCAATGTCGATGCAAGAAAAAGGCGGTTTTGAAAGCCGTGAAGTAGTGGACGCGTATGCAACTTTTGCGAAAACTTGTTTTGAATTATTCGGTGATCGTGTGAAACATTGGTTTACTTTTAATGAGCCGATTGTTCCGGTTGAAGCGGGCTATTTATATGATATGCACTATCCGAATGTCGTTGATTTTAAACGCGCGACACAAGTTGCTTACCATACTACTTTGGCACATGCGCTTGCTGTGAAAGAATTCCACGCGCTGGAAATTCCAGAAGGCCAAATCGGAATCATTTTAAACTTAACACCATCGTATCCAAGAAGCCAAAATCCGGCTGATTTAAAAGCGGCTCATATTGCGGATCTAATTTTCAACCGCAGTTTCCTTGATCCTGTTACAAAAGGGGAATTCCCGGCTGATTTAGTAGAAATTATCCGCGAGCATGATGCGCTTCCAGAATATACGGAAGAGGATTTAGCGATTATTAAAAACAACATTATTGATATTCTTGGTGTGAACTACTACCAGCCGCGCCGTGTGAAAGCGAAAGAATACGCAGCTCACCCGGATGCGCCATTTATGCCAGAACATCTTTTTGATAATTATGAAATGCCTTACCGTAAAATGAATCCGTATCGTGGCTGGGAAATTTTCGAAAGAGCGATTTATGATATTGCGATTAATCTGCGCGACAACTACGATAATATTCCGTTCTTTATTTCCGAAAATGGTATGGGTGTGGAAGGCGAAAGTCGCTATCGTAATGCAGACGGAATGATTGAAGATACGTACCGAATTGACTTCATTAAGAGTCATTTGAAATGGCTTCATAAAGCAATTGAAGAAGGCGCTAACTGTCATGGTTATCACCTTTGGACGTTCATGGATTGCTGGAGCTGGGCGAATGCTTACAAAAACCGTTATGGCTTAGTGGAAGTTGATTTGGACAATGACTTCAAACGTACCGTGAAAGCATCCGGCCATTGGTACAAAGAACTTTCAGAAAACAATGGTTTTGAAGACTAAATGTGATAAAATAAAAGTATTATGTGTAAAGAGGTGAACTTCCGTGGCTCAGAACCAGACGAAATATAGCTTTATTGCTGAAGAAATCCGCAAAAGAATTATGAATCACGCCTATCCGCTAAATCAACCTATTCCTGATGAGATAACTTTGGCGAAAGAGTTTGATTGTAGTCGAATGACAATGAAAAAGGCGCTTGAGGTACTCGTACTTGAAGGCTTACTATACCGGAAACGCGGACATGGTACTTTCATTATCAAATCGGCACTGGACGCGGACCGCTTACAGATTCACAATCAAGAAGTAAATGGCTTCACTAAACTTTTGAACGGAAAAAAAGTTATTAGCAAAGTAATTGAGTTTAAAGTCATTTTTCCAACCGAAGAAATTGCCGAACGTCTTCATATCGAGATGGAAACACCAATCTATGATATTCTTCGGGTTCGCTTGGTCAAAGATGAACCATACGTGCTAGAACATACGTATATGCCAGTTGGGGTTATCCCAGGCATCAATCAGCAAATTTTAGAAGGATCAATTTATTCGTATATTCAAGACGATTTGAACCTAAAAATTGCAAGTTCGTATAAACAAATTCGCGCAGATAAAGCGACACTGCTTGATCAGCAGTATCTCGACTGCGCTTCGGATGATCCCGTTGTCGAAGTAGAACAAACCGTGTATTTAAACAATGGTCTCGCGTTTGAATTTTCCAGATCGCGCCACCGTTATGATAAATTCGTGTTTACAACAGTGAATATAGCTAGACGTTAAAATAAAAAGAAGCTAGAGAAAGTGAGAAATCATTTTATCTAGCTTCTTTTTTGAGTATCAAAGCAGTTTAAATTATTATTGGGTGTAATTTGTATAAAAATATGGATTTGTTCACAAAATAGACATATTTATATACTTGATAATAATTTAGGATTCTTATATAATACTTAGCCCAATTATGTACAGATTTTAAATATAGTTCTGCTGTTTAGGCTATACGGAACTGTGGAAAGAAATAATATTACTCCCAGTATAAGACTATTTAAATAGTTTAAAAAAAATATTTTTGTTCACAAAATAGACATATCTCAACCCATTGATAATGTTTTTTGCCTAATATATAATTGCTTAGCTCAATTAAGCGCGAGTTTGGCTCTCCCTTTTGATAGGAAGAGTGAGCAGTTAGAATGAGAAATTAGTTATATGAGGAGGGATAGTACTATGAGGAAAAAATACTTTCTTTGCGTATTCGCAGTAATATTATTTTTCACAGGTTTTCTTTTTGAAAATCCACCGGTGAATGCTGCTGAAACTGATACGAGCAATGTTACGTACAGTTACATTGATATCAGCACATTAACAGCAACGCAAAAAAATAGTATTATCAAAGGAAATCCAAACGAAACACTTACAAGTGATTATGAAAATTATTCCTTTGTGTATCAAAAAAACACATCAGGACCAACTACAAATACAGATAATACTTCTGACAATAATAATAATCAAAATGGGACACTAGTAAAAGCGGGAGATGTTGGCCCAAATAGTTATTTAATCATCCTAGGGTTTATTTTATTAGGAAGTGGTATTGGACTTCTTACTTTGAAAAAAAGACACGCCAAACAGCTGTTACTTTTTCTTCTTGTCCTTGGCGGTAGTAGCTTATTAGTTGGATCAATCGTTCAAGCAACAGAAAATAGTAACTTAAAAACCCAAGAATCTCGAACAGTCATAAAAGGAACGAAAGAAACGAAACAACCTGAATCAATGGAAGGGTATACGTATGTAGGATATATACACACAAGTAAAAATAATACACCACCCGTAGTTGAAAAAGGGGCTGTAACTGTAAACTATCAGGATGAACAAGGAAATTCACTGGCGACTAGTGAAACACTCGAAGGCGACATTGGCAAACCATATCAGACTGCAACGAAAAATATCGAGGGCTACCAATTAAAAGAAGTGAACGGAAATACAACAGGAACTTTTACAGAAAAAGCGCAAGTTGTTACGTATATTTATCAAAAAGTACCTGTAGCTACCGTAATGGTTAAATACTTCGACCAAGATGGAAAACAAATCCATACTCCACAAACAATTAGCGGTAATATTGGCGAACCATATGATGCTTCAACAGATAAATACAAATTACAAATTGATGGATATACATTGGATACAACGAAACTGCCAAACAATGCAAATGGTACTTTTACTAATCAAGCTACAGAAGTAATGTATATCTATACGAAAGAAGCACAAGATGTTAAAATAACAATTAAATTTGTTGATAGGAATGGAAATCCATTTGTTTTAACGGATTTAACAACTTATAAAAACGGCGGTTTAGTGCCTGTTTATCCTAATTTAGACCAATATCATATGAGACTAAATTACAATCAACAAATTTATAATCAAGGTGAAGCAGTGCCTGATATTGTTATTCCAGCTAAAGAAGGAGAAACGTATTCGTTACCAGAAAGAATGACCTTTAATATACTGGATGATCAAGGGAAACAAATTCCCTATGTTATTTCGCAAAATGCCGATTTCAGTAGTACCGGGATTGAGAGATGGGAAAACTACCAAAGTATACCAGCCAATCGCGAAGGAATACTGACTAGTGAAGATGTGGTGGTTACGTACCAGATACTTGTTTATGGAGTTTTGATTCCTGAGCCATAAGTAAATCAAATTATTCGATAATAAAAAAGCAATCTCGTCTAGAGATTGCTTTTTTAAATACGTTCTTTCCGTCCACGAAATGCCCTAATACTATGATTGAATACTTCCGAGAGCATTAACCCCGCTGCAATCGCGCCAGCAACCACTGTAACTTGAACAGAAAAGCCAATCGCTTCCGTATAATCACCTAACACAAAATTCCGTACAGCTTGGTAAGCAAGTCCCCCGGGAACGAGTGGCACAATTCCCGGAACATTGAATATCGTAATCGGCATTTTTTTATGTTTCGCAAAAAAGTGACTCAGCACAGCGACCACAAAAGCTCCGGCTAGGGAAGATGCTCCTGTCCCAGAATCCATTTGCATTAAAGTCCAGTAAGCCATCCAGCCGAATGTTCCTGTAATACCACAAGCATTCAGCGCTCTTTTTGGCACATTTGTAATAATCGCAAACGTTACAGTCGCAACATAACTCAGCACTAATTGAATAATAATTGTCCAAACTAAATCCATCATAGCGCCTCCTTTATAAGAAAAAGCGGAAAACAACCGCGATTCCAATTCCTATTGCACAAGAAGTAAGTAGCGCTTCCGTTCCGCGTGCCATTCCACTAAGCAAATGCCCAGCAAGCAAATCCCGAACCGCATTCGTAATCGGCACCCCGGGAACAAGCGGCATCACGCCACCAATAATCATCGTATCTAAATTAATTCCCCAACCAATCGAAATCGTCAAAACAGCTAAGAGACCAACAGTTAATGAAGCTAAAAATTCAGCTAAGAACTTCACCTTCATAAAAATCTGCGTATAATAAAAAATGATAAAACCGATAGCACCAATGATACAAGTTGGAATAAAATCAAACCAACCGCCACCAAAAATAACCATCAACGATCCACTAACAAGTGATGCTGCGATAATCTGCAACCAAATAGGGAAATAGCGCACATCTTTATCTAAATTAACAAGCTTTGTATGTAATTCTTGCAAGGAAATTCTCTTTTCCGCGAAATCCCTAGAAAATTCATTGACCATTGATACTTTTTCTAAATTAATTGTTCTTGTCGGAATTTGCTGTAACTGCACATTACGTTCTCCTTCAAGCGACATAAAAAGCCCAGTCGGCGTCACGAAACTAATCCCTTTTTTATTACTAGCGACGGTTGCAATGCGGTTCATCGTATCTTCTACGCGATACATTTCCGCGCCACTTTCCATCATTATTTTGCCTGCCATTAAGCATGTTTCTAGCAAATAATCTGTTGTTTCCGTCGACATAACTAAGCACCTCCAACCCTTTATTCCTTCTCAATCGTAACGCAATCAAATCAAAAATTCTAGTAGGAAGGATGCTTTTTTTGAATTTGCGATTGTTTCGATGTGATTTGGGGTAAATATTTGATAGTATGGTAGATATAGCACCGGAAAGGATAAGGATTATTTTGGCGAATATTGAATATGAAATTATAGAAGAAATTGGCGTATTATCTGAAAATGCACGTGGCTGGCGGAAAGAATTAAACAAAGTGAGCTGGAACGGACGCCCACCGAAATACGATATCCGCGACTGGTCAGACGATCACGAGAAAATGGGCAAAGGGATTACACTAACTGATGAAGAGGCAGAAGAACTAAAAAAACTGTTATAGTAAGGGCTGGTGTATAGGATGAGAATGTTTGCGTATGATATTTATGAACCAATTGGTAGAAAAGATGGGGACACGTTCCCGGTGATTTTTGCACTCCATGGTTTCGGCGGAGATGAGCTTGATATGGCGGGACAGCTAGAATTATTAATGGACCGCTTTGTTGTTGTTTCCATGCGTGGAGACGTTGAATATGGCCCTACTTATGGCTTTTATCATATGGTAACAGAAGGGGACCCTAATCCGCGTGAGGTAGATTATGCAAGCTTACGTGTTGCGCAATTTATCGATGAAATTTGTAATAACTATGTTTCGATTGATCGCGAACAAGTTTTTCTGGTGGGATTTGACCAAGGGGCTGTTTTAACGATATCGATAATGCAAAGTTACGGTGGCCAGTATAAAGCTGCAGCCTTATTAAGCGGGCGTTTGCCGTATTATATAGAAGATAGACCTGCAAATTTAATGTTGAAAGATAAGCGTATTTTTATCGGCCACGGTATTGAAGATGCTGTCGTTCAAATTGCTGAAGCAGATGATATTGCTAAATTCTTCGAGAAAATGGGCTGTAATGTCGAAAAGCATAGCTATTTTGTTGGGCATAATGTTAACGAAGCAGAAGAGGACGACTTATACAGCTGGTTTGAAAGTTTTTTGCCAAACCAACCAGTGAAAAATAAATAAAAACCAGCGACCATATCCGGTCGCTGGTTTTTTAAATATCCAAAGTAAGAAAAAGTACTTTAAGATAATTTCCCTCTGGAAAGTTTTTATTAACTGTAAAATCGGCAGGCAGGGAATGAGTTTCGACAATTTTATAAGTACGGTCGCTAGTTTGGAAGGCTTCCGCGATTAATTTTTTAAATGCTTTCATACCAAATCCTGCGTAGTTTGTTGAAGCAATGATAGTACCGTTTGGAGCAGTGATGTCAATGATTTCACGAAGCATAGCCGGGTAATCTTTTGCTGCACGGAAAGTTACTTTTTTTGTGCGTGCAAAGCTTGGTGGATCGACAACGACTAAATCAAATGTTAATTGTTTCCGCGCGGCATATTTGAAATAATGGAAAACATCTTCAACGATAATAGACTGCCCACTTGGATCTAATCCGTTCACTTCCATTTGCTCTTTTGTTTTGCTAAGCGAACGACCAGCCACATCTACGCTTGTCGTTTTGCTTGCGCCACCAAATAAAGCAGCTACAGAAAAAGCCCCAGTGTAAGAAAAGGTGTTTAGGATGTTTTTTGAAACCGAATAGTCTTCACTAATACGTCTCCTTACATCACGCTGATCTAGGAAAATACCGGTCATCCAACCATCATCTAAGTAAGTGGCGTAGTTAATACCATTTTCTTTAATAATAAGTGGGAAAGTTGCTTTTTGGCCGGCAACGAAATCATCTTTTGTATCTTCTTGAAAACGTCTTTTTTCATAAATACCTTTAATCTCGGGAAAAGATAGGAAGATATCAAGAATCGTTTTTTGGAAAGCGTAGATGCCTAAGCTGTACCATTGAATGACAAGGTAACCGTCATAATAATCAACCGTGAAACCGCCAAGTCCATCGCCTTCACCATTAAAAATTCGAAATGCGGTAGTAGAGTCATCTGCAAAAAGAAATTGACGTTTTTCGATAGCAGCGGTAATTAAATCAGTTAAAAAGTCTTCATCTAGTTGTTGTTTTTTGTCCCATGTGAAAAGCCAGCCACTGCCTTTGTTTTGTTCTCCGTGGTATCCTCTGGCAATGAATTGGCCATTGGCATCTGTTAATTCGAATACATCGCCTTCTTGTAACTCTTTCGGCCATTTTTCTATACGTTCTTTAAGAATTAAAGGATAGCCTTCTTTATAGCCTTTTGTGAACTTAGGGAAGATTTTTACTTTTACTTGGTTTTTCATCATGCACCGTCTTTCATTAAGATAAAATTTCCAACAAAAAACCTGTGAAGCGAACTGCTTGCTCCACAGGTTACTTTAAGTTATTAATTATACGCGACCGAAGCCAACTAGATATTTACCCCAGCCAGAGCCGTGGATGTTATCGTATTTAACGCCATTATCTTGCGCGTTAATCATTTGACCATTACCAACGTAGATACCAACGTGAGAAATTCCGCTACCATAGTCGAAGAATACTAGATCACCAGGTTTTGCTTGGGATTCAGAGATTCTTGTAGTACTAGAGTATTGTGCACCAGAAGTACGTGGAAGCGAGATACCAGCTTTAGCAAATACATATTTAGTGTAACCAGAGCAATCAAATGTAGTTGGTCCGTTACCACCCCATGAATAAGCTTTTCCAAGGTGTTTTTGAGCTTCGGCTAAGATAATAGCACTTGCGCTCGCATTGTTTGTAGAACCTTGGCTAGTATTAGCATTCGTGTTTGTGTTTTTAGATGGTGTACTTGTATTCGTGTTAGTGTTTGTATTTTTTGATGGTGCTGGAGCTGGAGCAGGTGCTGGTTTTGCAGCTTCTACTGGAGCTTTTGCTTGTGTTTGTTTTTCAGTTGTAACTTCTTTTTTCTCAGTAGTTGCAGTAGTTTTGTTTGTGTTTTCTTTTACTGCAGGTGCTGCTTGTTTTTCAGCTGCTGGAGCTTCAGTTTTCACTTCGGCTTTTGGAGTAGCTGTGTTAGCAGTTTGTTTGACAGCAATTTTTTGACCTACATAAATAGAAGAAGAAGATAAATTATTCCATGACATAATGTCTTGAACGGAAACACCGTATTTTACGGATAATGCCCAAATTGTGTCACCACTTTTAACAGTGTATGTAGTAGCGTTTTGGTCTACTACAGGAGTTTCTTTAGTTTCTGCTGCTTTTGGAGCAGGTGTAGTTGCTTGAGTAGTTTGTTTTACTTCTGTTTTTGTTTCAGCAGCAGGTGCCGCTTGTTGAGTAGTAGCTTCTTTTTTCACTTCTTGAGTAGTTGTTACAGGAGTGCTTGCTACTTTGTCAGTTAAGTATTTACCGTTAACAAAACCGGTTTTGCCATCATTGTAAGTAATTTTATGCCAACCGTTAGATTCAGTTGTTTCTACAGTTACTTTTGTTCCGCCTTTGATTGATGTGATAATGCTGTTATCAACACCAGCGCCAGTACGGACGTTAAGCCAAGTTGCGCTAACAGATTTCTCTGTTTTTGCATTAGCAACCTCAACTTCATTTACTTGTAATTTTTGACCTGGTACGATTTTATCAGTTGTTAAATTGTTTGCTTTTTTAATTGCGTCAACAGTTGTCCCTTTACTTTGAGCGATACCCCAAAGAGTATCTCCAGCTTCAACTACTACAGTGCTTGCGGACGCGATTGTTGGAGCAGCGAATGCTGTTACCGCAATCCCAGCTGTAGCCGCGATAGTTGCTTTTTTCATGTTCATAAAACCCCTCTCTTTTTTCAGAAAATCCCAGTACGTAATTAGTATTTGAGAATTAATTTTATTAGTGATTAATACTAAGTTTACCCAGTTTTTACCTAAAAAACAAATACCAAGGGAACGCTTCTAAACGGGAAAACGGACTATACCAACTATTTGTAATAATTCTGTAACAAACAAAAAGCGAACGTGCATTCTTAGGGCTTGGGATGTACTGCTAGGTAGACCTTTATGGTGTAAGTGGGATGTGAACATTAAGCAACAACTTTCGCTTCGGGAAACCTATTGATTTTTAGCAACAGAAATATTTAATACATTTGTAATATTAAAATCAGCAGTTTTGCGACTTTTCCTGACTCGAAATGAATTGCCAGATGACTTTATGGTATTCTATAATAGAAGGTATGGAGGATATTATATAATGAGACAGAATTATGATGATCGCAAAATAGTAAAACAGTACCGAGAAATAGCCCGCCAAATTGTTAAAAAAGAGGGCTTATATAGAAATATGGACCAATCCGAACTTTGTGAACAAACCAATTTTTGGCGTGAAAAGTTCAAGACGAAACCAATGACTGATCGGGATAAAATTAATATTTTCGCATTAGCAAGAGAAGCGGCAAGTCGGATTATCGGATTGGACGCGGTTGTAGTGCAATTAATCGGCGCACTTGTTCTTGGTGATGGCAAAGTGGCAGAAATGAAAACCGGTGAAGGTAAAACATTGATGTCATTATTTGTGATGTTTATAGAAGTAATGCGCGGTAATCGTGTGCATCTTGTTACTGCCAACGAATATTTAGCGAGACGTGACCGGGAAGAAATTGGTCAAGTGCTTGAATATTTAGGCGTTTCGGTTGCTCTAAATGAATCTGGTTTAGATAAAGACCAAAAAAAGGCAATTTATACAGCAGATGTTATTTACGGTACAGCTTCTGAGTTTGGCTTTGATTACTTACGTGATAACATGGTTCGTCAAAAAGAAGATAAGGTTCAAAGCGGACTTGATTTTGTTTTAATTGATGAAGCCGATTCAATTTTAATTGATGAAGCAAGAACTCCTTTGCTTATCTCTGACCGTAAAGAGGAAGATTTGTCACTTTATCATACAGCTAATGAGCTTGTGAAAAAGATGATGAAAGATGATTATGAAATAGAAGAACATAAACGCTTTGTTTGGTTAAATGATGCGGGAATTGAGAAGGCGCAGAAGTTTTGGCACGTGGAATCACTTTATTCTGCAGAGGCGCAGTCTGAGCTACGGATTACAATGTTGTTAATGCGGGCTCATTTCTTGATGCATAAAGATAAGGATTATGTGGTGCTTGATGATGAGGTGTTAATTATTGATCCACATACTGGACGTGCACTTCCGGGGAGACGTTTTAATGACGGGCTGCATCAGGCAATCGAAGCGAAAGAAGGCGTTGAAGTAAAAGAAGAATCGCGTACACTAGCGACCATTACGATTCAAAATTACTTCCGAATGTATAAAAAACTGTCTGGTATGACAGGGACTGCTAAAACCGAAGAAGAAGAATTCCGTCAAATTTACAATATGGACGTCGTAGTTATTCCGACCAATTTACGCGTAAACCGGGAAGATATGCCGGATGATATTTTCTATACGAAAAAGGAAAAAGGACGCGCGATTGTTTATGAAGTATCATGGCGCTATGAAAAAGGGCAGCCAACTTTAATCGGGACTTCTTCTATTAAAAGTAACGAATGGATTAGTGGCTTGCTCGATGCTGCTGGAATTCCGCACCAAGTCTTAAACGCGAAAAACCATGCGCAAGAAGCGGAAATTATTGCGAAAGCCGGTAAACGCGGCATGGTAACACTAGCAACGAATATGGCTGGTCGGGGAACGGATATCAAGCTTGATCCAGACGTGCATAAACTTGGAGGACTTGCTGTTATCGGGACGGAACGCCATGAAAGTCGCCGCATCGATTTACAACTTATGGGACGTTCTGGCCGACGCGGAGACCCTGGTTTTAGTAAGTTTATGATTTCTTTAGAAGATGATTTATTAGAGCAATTTGAAAGTAAAAGTTGGGAGAAACTTTCCACGAAATTGAAACGAAAAGCGCCACGCGACGGCAAACCAGTTAACTCACGGAAAATCCACGGAGTCGTTGTAAATGCGCAAAAACGCTTAGAAGGAGCCAACTACGATATTCGTAAAGATTTGCTTTCTTACGATGAAGTAATCGATTTACAGCGCAAAATGGTCTATAAAGAGCGCGACTTACTACTAGAAAGAAATAAACTTGGTGTATCTTCCGAAAAAATTCTGCGTGAAGTCGCCGAATATTCGTTTATTCATCCAACTGATGTTCCAGAAGAAGAATTGGAGAAATATTATTCACGTCAAAAAGAATTACTTGGCGGAACTAAATTCCCAATTTCTTTTGACCAAGTAACCTTAATGGAACCAGCAGAAGTTGTCGAAGAAATCGTTTCTTGGCATAAAAAAGAACGTAATAAATTCCCAGTTGAAACGATTGTGGCAATAGAACGCGAAGTTTATTTGAATTTGATGGACCAAATGTGGGTTATGCATCTGGACGCAATGGTGCAACTGCGCGAAGGAATTCATTTGCGGGCATACGGACAACAAGATCCACTTGTGATGTACCAAAAAGAAGGTGCGCAATTATTCGAGAAATTCCAAGCAGATTATCATTTCTATTTTGCACATGCGTTGCTTGAACTTGATCCAGATGGTTTAATCCAAGGTTAAAAATACAACTCACGCCTGATTTTTTTCAAATTTATGGGTAATTTAGTGTGAACGAGGGTATTAATCTATATAATGGTACCAAACGAAAATAAATTTAGACAAAAGAAGGTGGTAAAGTGAAGGGTTCACTCACAAAGTTTAAACAATTTTTTATTGAGAACAAGTTTGTGCTAGGGTTGCTAATTTTTCTATTAGTGGCACTTGATATTTATGTGCTAACGAAGATTTCCTTTATTTTCGACCCACTAATGGTTATTCTTAAAACCGTTGCAGCACCAATCATTTTAGCGGGGATTTCTTACTATTTATTTAATCCAATTATTGATTGGTTGGAGAAACATAAGTGGAAGCGTGGCTGGGCAATTGCCTTGTTATACTTAGTGATTATTGGTTTAATCATTCTGCTATTTAGCTTTGTTATTCCGGCTGTTAAGGATCAGATCGTTAGCTTGTTCAAATCGTTCCCGGGATACTGGGACCAAATTACACAGAAATTTGACGAGTTCAGTCGCTCGAGCCTGTTTGATCAAATAAAAGATAAATTAAACACGAATATGAGCGATATAATGAAGACTGTTTCTACCAAAGGAACGTCCGTAATTAACAGTGCTATCTCAAGCATTGGCAGCATTGTCGGGACTGTAACAGAAGTTATCTTAGCAATCGTTACAACACCACTCGTTTTATTCTACTTACTAAAAGATGGGAAAAAGCTGCCAGACTTTCTACTTAAAATGCTACCAGTAAATGGTCGTGCGCACACTCGCCAAGTACTTGGTGAAGCAAACCACCAAATCAGTTCGTACATCCGTGGACAAATTATCGTTAGCTTATGTATTGGTATTTTGCTATTTATCGGTTATTTAATTATCGGTTTACCATACGCATTAACGCTTGCTATTATCGCGGCATGTACTAGTATTGTTCCATACCTAGGGCCGGCAATTGCCATTACACCAGCAATTATTATCGCGATTGTGACATCTCCTTGGTTATTAATTAAACTAATCATCGTATGGTGTGTCGTTCAATTACTTGAAGGTAAATTTATTTCGCCGCAAGTAATGGGTAAAACATTAAAAGTACACCCAATCACGATTCTATTCGTTATTCTAGTAGCCGGAAATCTATTCGGTATCCTAGGTGTTATCTTCGCAGTACCAGGCTACGCGGTACTAAAAGTAATCGTAACGCATGTATTCATCTGGTTCAAACGAGTTTCCGGACTTTACGGTGAACAACCCGAAAGCGAATATGTGGCACCACCTGCAGAAGAAAAAGAATAATAAACAAAAAGCACTATCAGTAGAAAAGTAGATTTTTCTAACTGATAGTGCTTTTTTTGTGCTAGAAAAAGCATTGTTCACAAAAAAGACATAATTTTTCTCTTTACAAGCTAATCTCAGCAATAGTGCCGATTCGTTGTAAAAAATATTACAAAAACATGTAATGTATATGATGTTTTTCTCTATTTTTAATAAATTGTACATTGAATTGACTCCTTTTTCATCATAATATGAAGCCAACGCATGACGAAAGGGGAAATAATAAATGATTATCAAAAAAACATTAATTGTAGGATTAATTGGCATAAGTTCAGTCACACTTTTTGCACCATCAGCTTTTGCAGTAACTTCTGAGGGAGAATCAAAGGCTTCCATTACATTTGAAGCGGGGACTGGGGTTGTCAATCCAGTTGATCCGGAAGATCCAACGAAACCGATTGACCCGTTAGATCCGAGTAATCCAACTGACCCGGGAACTGGTAACACTGGTTCATTAACAATGGATTACGTTTCTTCGGTTAATTTCGGACAACAAGAAGTAGCGACGACAGAACAAAGCTATTCATCGACTTCCAGAAAACCATTTATTCAAGTGTCTGACCGTCGTGGAACAGGAGCTGGCTGGAAAGTTACTGCCACAGCTACTGCATTCCAAGATGAAAATGGTGCAGCTTCTCTATCAGGAGCAAAACTAACTTTTAAAAATGGAGAAACTGCTTCTGCGAGTACAACCGCGACAACACCGACTGCGGCTCAAACTGTAGAACTACCAACAGATGGAACTTCTATCGTAAGTGTTGTTTCCGCGAAAGCATCAGAAGGTATGGGAACATGGATTAATCGCTGGTTTGGTGCTACACCGAATGACGCAGCAAGTTTAAATGACAATGTACAACTAACGATACCAGCAGGGAGCGCAACAATTGGAGACCATGAAGCAACGATTACATGGACATTATCTGACGCGCCAGGAGTTTAAAAAATTTGCGTTTAGAATTTCACTTCTAGACGCAAAATTTTTATTAAAGACGATGGAAGGAAGGTTTAATTGAAAAAAAGTTTTCTTAGTTTATTGTTCATTGTTCCACTACTAGTGACATTCAGCAATTTTACAGAAGCAAAAGCGGCAGAGGGTGATGTTGGCTACTCTGTGCAGGCTAAAATTCCTGCCAATCAAATAGACAAAAAGCAAACTTACTTCGATTTGGAAATGAAACCTAAACAAAAACAAACCGTAGAAATCGAAGTAATGAATAGCTCAAGTGAAGAAATTCAAGTACAAGCGTCCGTTAACTACGCATCTACCAATCGAACAGGCGTCATAGATTACACGAAAAACGACCTAACTAAAAAAGATAAAAGTTTAAAATATCCACTTCCAGAACTAGCTAAAATACCAGACGACCAACAACTCCTAACTATTCCAGTAAATGGCAAAAAAACCGTCCAAGTTACGATTGAAATGCCAGAAGAATCCATAGATGGCGTTGTTTTGGGCGCAATACAATTCAAAAAGAAAAACACAACCGAGGCGAAAAAAACAAAAGGCGTCTCACTGAAAAACGAATATTCCTATATTGTTGGCATGCAGTTATCTGAAACCGACAAACTAGTCAAACCACATATGAATTTACTAAGTATCAAGCCAACGCTAATCAACTATCACACTGCAGTTGCTGCCAAATTACAAAACGACCAACCTGTTATTATCAAAAATTTAAGTATTGACGCGAAAGTTTACCAACATAACTCAGACAAAATGCTCTATCAAACGAAAAAAGCAGATATGACAATGGCGCCAAATTCCAATTTTGATTTTGGAATTGACTGGGGAAACAAGCCGCTAAAAGAAGGTAAATACCGACTGAAAATGACGGCCACGGATGGCGTAGAAACATGGAAGTGGGATGAAACTTTCACCATTGGTAAAGAAGGACAAGCTTTAAATAATAAAGCCGTTGATTTAAAACAAACGAACGAATGGATCTATGTTGCAATTGCAGCGGGTGTTTTACTTGTCTTACTGCTGATTATTTTCCTTATTAGAAAACGAAGAAAAGAACAATAAAGAAAGGGGCTGGCGAAATGGCTTTCAAAAAAATAATCATTGTATTGACCATGGCGGCTCTTTTTCTTGGTTTTAAAGTAGTTACAGCAGCGGAAAATGGGAGTGCCAAATTGGCGGGGAATGAAGCGGTAGTGACCAATTTTACAGAATTGAAAACAGCAATTTCAGAAGACAACGGGATTGATACGGTTTATTTAGGCGCGGATGTTGAGTTATCGGGAGGCATTGTCATCCCGGCTTCGAAAAGCACTTTCACTTTATCGGGGAAAAATCCTGCAACGGGTGAAATCCATACGTTAACAGAAACGATGGCATCATCAGGCGCACAAAGCAGTGTTATTACCGTTAATACAAACGCGGGAACAAAAGAAACGACTTTAAAAGATATTAATATTATTGGGAAAAATTATTATGGCACGATTTCGGTTTATGCTGCGGCGAAAAATGTCGTGCAAAACTACGAAAATATTCGCTACCAAGGGCCGCAGATGATTTATAATCTGAACGGTACAGCAAATTTTAAAGGAACGAATGATGTAACGATAGCATCGGTTGTCAGTGGTTCCGCAACACCAAATGAAGTGGCTGAAATTAAAGGTGTGAGTGTATCAGGGAAGCTAAACATTAATCATGCAAGTTCCAATGCGAATAGCGCTTTTTGGTTTGGTGGTGGAACTGCGGAAGTAAACACTTTTACTGTTGAAGAAAATGCCGATGTGACGGTGCTTTCTAATGGGACGGGAATGTTTTATCGTTCGGGAACGAAGCCAATCGATATTGATGTGAAAAAGAATGCGAAGTTGGATATTACTTCTAACAATAATATTTTTCGAGATACACCGGGCGGGGCGGTTAAAATTGCTGAAGGTGCGGATGTGACGATGACGAAAACAGCTGGCGGAAACCCGCTACTTTGGTCGGCAGATGATATTACGGTAAGTCCCGATGCGCGCTTAATTTTGAATAAAACAGGCGGGACGGGTTATGTTATCCAGTTTAATAATGCGACTGCAAAGTTAGATATTCAAAACCCGCGGAGCTTTTTAATTGCGACGAATTCGAATACGCCAATGTTTTATTGGCCTTATGGAAATACATTTAATTTAGATGCGCAAATGGTGAATTATTGGAATACGGCAGGAACGATTGATCGAACTGATTTGCCAGCGCAGATTTTCAGTTTACCGAACGGGGAAAATGTTACTGGGAGCTTGACTTATACGGGGACAACTACGAAAATTCTTGCTAGTAATGCGGGAATGACGCCAACGAATTTTAATCAAAATACAGCTCGGATGATTGCGATGGGATACCTTGAAGGAACGATAAATCCAGTGACCGATGCAGATAACGAAGTCACCGGGACCGCAACACCGAATGCATTTATTAGTATTGCTTATACCGAAAATGGCGAGAACAAGCTTTTAAAAGGACAAGCAGATGGCGCGGGGGATTATCGAATAGCTATCCCCAGTGGTTTTATAAAGCCTTACATTGATTTAACTACTACGATTACGCAAGATCAAAAACGAATTACGTTAGATAGTGTGACCGTAGAAGACGTAACTCCGCCGAGTGGGGAGGCCGTTACGCAAATTTTAAATATCGGCGACCCATTTCCAGATGTATCAAAACTAGTAACCAATATTAGTGATCACTCCGATAACACGGTTGGTGCAGGGGTGACAACGACTTTACGAAGCGTTCCAGACACCAGCGTATTTGGGCCGGCAGAAGCAATTGTTCGCTTAGAAGATAAGGCGCATAATTATGTCGACATCCGCGTACCAGTTTTTATCAAAGATGATCTGACAGAAATACAAGATGGTAAAGCCTTACGAGCGGCTGACTTTTCCGTGAATTTAAAAGAAATCATTGAGCTGAATGATGCAGAAATGCAGCAATTAATTTTAACGAAATCAGCTGCAAAAGCGTTTAATATCGAAACTGGCGAGGACTTGACGGCGCAAGTGAAAGTAACTAGTACTAATTTGAAAAAAGAAACGGGTTCTTACACGGCGACGATTCAAATGGGTACATTAACGAAAGAAATTGCGATTCAAGTCACGGGAGAGTTGAAATTCAACCATGTGCCAGAAACGATTTCTTTTGAGTCAATCGCCCTTAATAAGCAAAACAATATCGCGAAACGAAACGCGGACTTTGATTTATCCGTGCTTGATTCAAGAGGGGCGGACAGTCAGTTTAGCGTAACAGCGACAGTGAAATCACCGCTTACTTCAACGACAAATCCAGCTCATGTTTTGCCAAATGGACTGATTTTCATTGATAACACTGGAGAGAAAAAGCAACTTTCCGATGAACCAATTACCATTTTTCAGTCGCAGTCGGCTAGTGAGATGATTGTTCCGATTGAATGGGCAGCTGACCGCGGAATTCTTGTGGAAGTGGATGCGGCGGAAGCATATGTAGATGAAAGTTATGAGACAACGATTGAGTGGACTTTGACGGATGCTCCTTAGAAAACCTGTTAGCAAAAATTAACAGGTTTTTTAGTGTTATAAGCCCTTTGTTTTTCTAAATGCGATAGATTTTCGTATAATAACGATAAGTAATTTGCGAAAGGTGGGAAAGCATGACTTCAGTAATGTGGTTTCGAAGAGATCTCCGAGTAAGTGATAATAAAGCTCTCTATCATGCTAGTAAAGAGGACGATTTGATTTTGTTATTCCAAGTAAATCCAGCCCAGTTCATCACAGGAAGTCCTAGTCACCAAGCTTTTTTTGCAAGTGTGGCTCATTTTCAGCAAGAACTCGCTAAAACTGCCCGTTTGCAAATCATGTTTGGCGACCCGATGGAATGTTTGCAACAACTGAAAGAAGCCGTACCCATATGGGATAAAGTGTTTTTCAATCGCGATGAAACTGGCTACGGAGCAAGTCGGGACGCGGCGGCGAAACAGTTTTTTGATGAACGGCAAATCGAGGTTCATGCCTTTCACGACAGCTATCTTCATTCAGCCGAAGAAGTAAAAAAATCCCCCACGGAATACTATAAAATTTTCACCCCATACTATAAAAAATGGCGCGAAGAAATGAAAGAAATGCCATTAAAAGTCACATTAAAACCGGAAAATATCAGGAAAGAAAGCTTATTTCCAAAATATGAAGAACAGTTTGCAGAAATAGTTCATGATTTGCCCGTGTCTGATGCCGACGAACAAGCTGCAAATGCTCGGTTAGCGAGCTTTATTAAAGAAGATTTAACCGATTACGATAAAGCGAGGGATTTTCCGGAATTGGATAAAACAAGCCATTTATCACGCTATTTACGTACAGGTGAAATTTCGATTCGGACGATTTGGCAGGCGCTTCAACAAACGGAAGCCACAGAAGGCCGAGCGACTTTCGAAAAAGAGCTGTGTTGGCGCGACTTTTACAATATGATTTATGTTTCTTTTCCTGATCAAAAAAATGAGCCAATCCAAGAAAATTATCGTTATATTGAATGGGAAAATAGCCGTGCGTTTTTCAAGTGTTGGCAAGAAGGGCAAACGGGATTTCCGCTCGTTGATGCAGCGATGCGCCAGTTAAAAGAAACTGGATGGATGCATAATCGTCTGCGAATGATTACGGCTTCTTTTTTAACGAAAGATTTGCTGATTGATTGGCGTTTTGGCGAGAAATATTTTCAGCAAATGTTGATTGATTATGACCCGGCGAGTAATATCGGTGGTTGGCAGTGGGCGGCTTCGACTGGAACGGATGCGGTGCCGTACTTTAGAATTTTCAATCCAACAACGCAATCAGAAAAATTTGATCCGACTGGCAAATTTATTCGAACGTATGTAAAAGAATTGGTGAATATGCCGGATAAATTTATCCATCAACCAGAGAAAATGTCGGAAAAAGAGCAAAACGAGTATGGCTTAATGGTAGGAAAAGACTATCCATTACCAATCGTTGACCATAAAGAACGGCGGAAATTAGCCATTGCACGCTATGAGTTTAGCAAGGAGCATTACAGGGGAAATATATAGATAATGAGTCAATCATTTAATTAAATGGTTGATTTTTTTGTGGCAGTATTCACAAACGGTGAGTCTTGAGCAACCTTCTAGGAGTAGGGATAGAGGTATGTTAAAATTCACTTATCAAGTGATAAGGGGGAATCACAATGACGCAATTTTTAAAGCTATTTTTAACGAGTGCAGTAGTGTTCTTGATTTTTGATCTTTTTTGGTTACTCGTAGCTTCTAAGAAAATGTATCAACAATTTATTGGGGACTTAATGGGGGATGTTCGGTTAGCGCCAGCAGTTATTTTTTACTTTATTTATGTTGTCGGCGTTACTTTTTTTGTATTAATACCTGGGACAGAGAAAGGAAGTCTAGGTTATACGATTTTGGCAGGAGCGCTTTTTGGCTTAGTTTGTTATGCAACCTATGATTTGACGAACTTAGCGACATTAAAAGATTGGCCAATTACGATGACGATTATTGACCTTGTTTGGGGAACATCTGTAACAACCGTGACTTCGATAATTGTCTATTTTATTAATCTGCATTTCTTCTCGGGGGCAGGTTCGTGATGATGGAGTCCGAGAGCAAACGTCTATTACAAAGTATGCTAAACGGGGCAGCGGAGGTAATTAGTAAAAAAGACGAGCTGAATCGAATTAATGTGTTCCCTGTAGCAGACGGCGATACTGGTAGTAATTTAGCTTCGTTAATGCAAGCGATTATTGATCATGTTTCCCCGAAAGACTATTCAACAAAGGAGTTACTGGAAGAAGTGGCTAGTGCGGCTTTAATCGGAGCGCGCGGTAATTCCGGAATGATTTTTGCGCAATATTTAAATGCCGTTGCGGAAAGTTACCATCATTTTGAATCTACTTTTGACGGATTAGTTCAAGCGTTTCAAAAGGCTGTCCATAAAGCTTATGATGCCTTGTTAGATCCGAAAGAAGGGACAATTTTATCAGTGATGAAAGCTTGGTCTGAGGCGCTTGCTGGGACGTATGAAGTGGAGCGTTCTTTTCCACAATCATTATTAAATGCGCAAATAGTCGCGGAACAAGCGTTAATTAACACGGAATTTCAAATGCCAATTTTACGCAAAAATCGCTTGGTGGACTCGGGGGCGAAAGGCTTTTATTATTTTATTGCGGGATTAACGAATGCTTATTGCGGCGGAGCGGTTTCTGCGCCAGTCAGTGTGGCAGTAAAAGAACAGTTGGAAGAACATGTCCATTTTGAGACGAGTGAGCCAGTTTATCGCTATTGTTCAGAATTTATTATCAAACAAGCGACTGTCTCGCACCAAACGTTACGTGAAGTTCTGGCGTTTAAAGGGGACTCGCTCGTAATTGCCGGTAATGAAAAACAAATAAAAATTCACATCCATACAAATGAGCCTCAGGAAGTTTTGCGTAGTCTCGCGGAATATGGCGTGATGACGTATCAAAAAGTCGATGATATGCGGCTTCAATATGAAGTAACGAAAAAACCACGTGCGAAGATTGCGATAGTGACGGATTCGATTGCTGATTTGCCAGAAGCATTTTTACTGGAACATCAAGTGCATGTGTTGCCAATGAATATTTTAGCGGGAGAGGAAAATTTTCTTGATAAATTAACGATTGGACCGGCGATGATGCAAGGGAAACTTGCGCAACATTGTGATATGAGTACAGCGCAGCCAACGATTCGAACGGTTGATGCATTGTTATCTTTTTTAGAAAATAAATATGAGCATGTCTTAGTTATCGCGGTTTCGGCTAAATTAAGTGGGACGTATCAATTGATCAAGCAGCGAATCAAAGCGCGCAATTTGTCTTCGGACTGGATTCGCGTGATTGATTCGAAACTAAATTCGGTCGCGCAAGGTCTTTTAGTGAAGCAAGCGGTGGAGTTAGTCGAAACTGGGGAAGCTTGGGAAGGCGTTTTCCAGAAAATCGAACAATTAATCGGGCAGACTTTCATTTATGTCGCGGTTGCGGACTTGTCGCCAATGGTGCAATCTGGAAGAATTCCGCGTGTTTTGGGTAAAATCGCACAGAAATTATCGCTGTATCCGATTGTAAGCTTGGACGAGTCAGGGGACGGGAAATTAATTGGCGTATCGTTTAGTCAAAAACAAAGTATGAAAAAAATCATTAAAAAGGTCGCGAAAATACAACTACAAGAGCTGGCGATGACGCATGTTTCTTCGGAGCGTGATGCGGAAATTTGGCAGAAGCAATTTGAAAAGGAAACAGGGAAAGCTGGATATCTAGTGGATAGTTCGGCAGCAATTGCGATTAGCGCGGGGCTTGGAAGTGTCGCGGTCGCAGGGATTAAAAAGGGGGAAACAAGATGATGTATGGGATAGTAGCACTTGCTTTACTTGTTTATTTTATATTTTGGTTTATTATTTCGAAAATAAAGGGTAAATATTCACTCGTTGATATTGCTTGGGGCGGAGGGTTTGTTGTTGTCGCTTGGACTGGATTTTTAACTACTTTTAGCGTAACTGCCCAAAGTATAACCATTCTTATTTTAGTTACGATATGGGGCGTCCGTTTGTTTTGGCATTTGGCGCGCCGTAATTGGAATAAGCCAGAAGATTATCGCTACGTCAATATGCGCAAACGCTGGGGAACGACACTCGTTAATTTGAAAGCCTTTCTGAATGTCTTTGTGCTGCAAGGGGTACTATTATTTATTATCGCTTTGCCGATTACACATAGTTTTGCTAATGAAGCCGAAACCTTTGCTTGGTGGCAAATGCTCGGTATCGTTATTTGGATTATTGGCTTCATTTTTGAAGTTGGCGGGGATCTGCAATTAGAGAACTTTAAAAAGAATCCAGCGAATAAAGGAAAATTACTAACAACCGGTTTTTGGTCTGTTACGCGGCATCCGAATTATTTCGGGGAAGCACTTAGTTGGTGGGGCGTATTTTTAGTCGCATTAACGCAAATGACAGATTTCTGGTTGATTACGAGCCCGATTGTTATCACGTTATTACTACTGTTTGTTTCAGGTGTTCCTTTACTAGAGAAAAAATATCAAGGTCGAAAAGATTTCGAAGCTTACGCGAACAAAACGTCTAAATTTTTCCCTTTTATTGGTAAAAAAGGTCTGTAAAAGTAGTGATTCTATCTTAATAATGCTATTGATTGCTATTTGCAGGTTAGTGCGAGTAGAATAAGAGATGGGTATGATAAAACGTACCTAAATACAATACTTATGAGGCGAGAGGGGTACAACAGATGAAAAAAGAAAAAACAGTGTTAATTATGAATTTTGATGAAGAAAGTATTTCTTACCAAGCTTTCTCAGAAATGAAAAGATTGCACCAAGAGCGCAAAATTATTGGTTATCAAATGGCGGTTGTAAAACATGAGCCAGGAAATAAACTTGTTGCACAAGATTTTCTTGATTTTACTGGTGCCGACAAAAATATGAAAGATAGCCTTATTGGGATGTTAATAGGTATTTTAGGTGGACCATTCGGAATTTTAATCGGTTGGATGGTTGGCGCAATCGTTGGTTCTATGCAAGACGCTGGTGAAGTGAAAAATGCTTTAAGCGTATTCGAAAGAACGTTAAAAACGATTCCAGAAGGCTCTACAGGCGTTATCCTTATTGCAACAGAACAAGAATTAGCAAATGTAAACGATGTAGCAATGGATGAGTTACATGGTCGCGTGCAACGTATGGATGAAGCAATCGTAGCCCAAGAAATCAAAAGCGCACAAGAAACAGAAGGAAAAGCAAAAGATTCCGCTAAAAAACATTGGTTTGGTAAATAAAAAAAGTTGAAATGAGGACAGAGAAATCTGTTCTCGTTTTTTTGTTTTAAGTTTATAAAAACGGGGAAACTAACACCATAAAACAACAAATGAGAAATTTTTCAAGATGGTAACGCTTAACTGATTTTTATTTTCTGAAAACTATTTGCATCAAATTAAAAACATGCTACAATAAACAAGTTGTGAATTTCACAAGAAAATTTTTTTGTTTGGAGATGAAATAATTTGGATGTGGAAAATAGTCCATTAATGCAGAAAATTGATTATAGTACGCGCAAAAAAATTGATTTAGTAAATAATAGTATTCTTCGTTATATCGTGCGCGCGATGTTAGCATGTTTATTCTTGACACTAGGGACTGCGGTTGCTGTAATGATTGGTGATAAAGTCGATCATTTTGCGCCAGGACTTGGTAAAATCACGTATGCATTTATGTTTAGTTGGTCGCTCGTAATGATTATTTATATGAATGCTGAGCTTGGTACTTCTAACATGATGTATATGACAACTGGTGTTTATCAAAAAATTGTTAAACCAGGAAAAGCATTACAAATTTTGCTTTTATGTATTGTTTGTAATTTATTTGGTGGAATTCTTGCTGGGTACTTAGTTTCCTTGACATCTGTTTTCCATAATTTACCTGCAGACCATTTCTTATTTACTGCCGTTAGCGGTAAACTTGAAAAAGCGCCACTAGAAATTTTTGTGGAAGGTATTTTCGCTAATATTGTTGTAAATACCGCCGTGCTTTGTACGCTTCGAATGAAAGATGATGCTGGGAAAGTCATTGCGATGGTTTTCATTATTTTCATCTTCGCATTCTTAGGATTCGAGCACGTTATCGCCAACTTCTCATCATTCTCATTAGCATTTTTCGCTTCTGGTGGAACACTTGCTGCAATGACAGCGGGCAATGTGACCGTCAATTTAGTACTTGCTTTACTAGGGAATTTTGTAGGCGGAGGCCTTGTTATCGGGCTCGGCTATGCTTGGCTTAACCGAACGAAATCAATTTATAAAGACTAATAAAAAAGTGACCTCGGAAAATTTCTGAGGTCACTTTTTTTATATGCTTTTAACGGGTAAATTGCTTAAAAATGAGCGGATCAGTGGTTCGAATTTCGGCACTTCTTTCTCGACTAAGAAGGCGTCATGGCCGTATTCGGAAGCCACTTCATGGTAAGTAACCGGCACATCCCATTCTTTTAAAAGTTCGTAGCCACGGCGTAAATCGTGAATCCGGAAAAGTTGATCGGTCGTGATGCCGATAAGCAAATACGGAATTTTGATTTTCGAAAAAGCGGGCAAATCGTCTTTCGCAGGCGCCGTAACGTCAAATAGATCAATTGCTTTCGTTAAATACAAATAACTATTCGCGTCAAACCGCTCGACAAAAGTATCGCCTTGATATTGCAAATACGACTCGATTTGAAAATGCTCTTTTGAGAAAGCAGCAGGGGAAGACTCGGCGACAGTGAAGCGTTCAAATCGTTTCGAGAACAGCTCGCTCGTCCGGTAAGTCATCATTCCGACCATTCGAGCCGTCGCAAGCCCGCCCTCAGGTTGACCAACATAATTACCGCCATTAAAGTCGGGATCATTCAAAATCGCCATACGCATAATCAGATTATAACCAATCGCATCAGGTCCGGCAGCAAGCGGGGAGGCGATATTGATAATACTATCTGTAATATCCGCATAATCAATCGCCCATTCTGTCGCCTGCATTCCACCCATCGATCCACCAATCACCGAAACAATCCGCGTAACCCCAAGCTGTTCCAAAAGCTCACGCTGGACTTTAATAATATCTTTAATCGAAAAACCGGGAAATTGCAATCGGAAAGATTCGCCCGTTTTTGGATTAATAGAAGAAGGGCCGGTCGTGCCACTACAACCACCAAATACATTCGTGCAAACGAGGAAATATTTATCCGTATCGATCGTTTTCCCCGGTCCGATATAATCATCCCACCAACCAGGTGCATCGTCGTCAAAATGTTTCGCCGCATGAGCAGTCCCAGTGAGTGCATGTTCTAACAAAATACAATTATCGCGTGACTCAGAAAGTGTCCCGTATGTTTCATAGCCAACTAAAACTGGGCTTAATGTTTCTCCATTTTCAAGTAGAAGAGGACTTTTTTGAAATAGTTCTTTTTGTTGTAAGGTCACTTCTCTTCACTTCCTCCTAAATTTGCTCTAGTGCTTTCGTTAAATCTTGAATGATATCATCGGCGTTTTCAATTCCAATCGATAAGCGAATCGATTCTGGTTTCACGCCAGCTGTTAATTGCTGTTCTTCGCTTAGTTGTTGGTGGGTCGTGGATGCTGGATGGATGATAAGCGATTTTGCGTCGCCAACATTGGCTAGGTGTGAGAATAATTCTACGGATTCAATCACTTTTTTACCAGCTTCATAGCCGCCTTTAACGCCAAAAGTGAAAATCGAACCCGGGCCTTTTGGTAAATATTTTTGGGCTAGCTCGTTGTATTTATTATCTGCTAAACCGGGATAGTTTACCCAAGCTACTTTTGGATGGTCGTTTAAGAAATTGGCGACTTGTTTAGCATTTTTAACGTGTTGTTCTAGGCGAAGGGATAGTGTTTCTAGGCCTAAGATAAGCAAGAAAGCGTTGAATGGGGAAAGTGCTGCGCCAGTGTCACGAAGGAGCGAGACGCGCAGTTTGGTAATATAAGCCGCAGCGCCAACATCGTTTGTGTAGGAGAGGCCATTATAGCTATCATCTGGCACAACTAACTTTGGAAACTTGCCATTTGCCCAGTTGAATTTACCTGAGTCAATGACCGCTCCGCCAATCGCAACCCCATGACCACCGATGAATTTTGTTGCCGAGTAAACGACGATATCAGCGCCAAAATCAAATGGGCGATTTAAATAAGCGGTTGCGAATGTGTTGTCAACGATGAGCGGAATATCGGCTGCGTGCGCAACGTCCGCCACTTTTTCGATATCAACAATATTAATATCAGGATTTCCAATCGTTTCAATAAAGACAGCTTTCGTATTTTCTTTAATCGCTTTTTCGAAATTTTCAGGTTCGTTAGGGTCAACAAAAGTAACGTCAATCCCAAATGTTTTAAATGTATGAGAGAAAAGAGTGTGCGTTCCACCATAAAGTGTTGCTGCTGCGACGATATGATCCCCGGAACCAGCAATATTTAAAATAGAGTAAGTAATAGCGGCCATGCCAGAAGCAGTTGCAACGGCACCAATACCACCTTCAAGTAAAGTTAACCGTTCTTCTAAAACAGCAGTAGTAGGATTCATAATGCGGGTATAAATATTTCCAGTTTCTTGTAAACCAAATAAGGCTGCGGCATGTTCCGGGCTATCAAATGTATACGATGTTGTTTGATAAATTGGCACGGCTCTAGAATGCGTATCTCCGTCGGGCGTATGTCCACCGTGTACTTGAATTGTTTCGAATTTATACTCATTACTCATAAAATCCACTCCTCTTTAATATGTATTTATCAGTAATTTCCATCAAAAAACCTCCCTAGCAGTATATAAGCCGCCAGAGAGGATAGAGTTTCCTAAACATGGATTTCCGACTTATCTTTCAGAATATACTGCTGGAATTAGCACCGTGAAAATAAATTCCGGTTGCTAAGGCTTCAAAGGGCCAGTCCCTCCACCTTTCGTGATAAGAAAATACTATTAAATTAAGTTATATATTACGCTGGATGCTATGAATTGTCAACTATGTATTAAAAAAGGCTAAAATTAGTACTTTTTATGATATTTTTGTGAAAAAGGCCTTTTTTTAGGGCAATAATTACGCGCGAAAGGTTTTAAATCCGCTTTTTTAGGCTATTATAGTTAAGACTAATTATATTTCATTAAACATGGGGTCGAATTAGAAAAAACAAAGGGGAGTTGAAATAAAAAATGAAAACTTTTACACGAATTCTTGTTTTATTAGCAGGGATTGCAATGCTTATTCTTGGGATTTGGTTCTTGTTCCATCCGGGGATTTCATTATTAACATCGGCATTAATGCTAGGTTTCTTATTACTAATTTCTGGTATTTTCCACACAATCTCTTATTTTTCAGACAGAAAATCACAAAGTGTGTCTGGTTGGGTGCTAGCGGACGGGATTTTATCCATCTTACTAGGTTTCTTGCTATTATTTAATGAATTTGCTGGACCAGAAATAATTGTATTACTTTTTGGTATGTGGGTATTGTTTGCTGGTATTATGCGTACAGTAGGTGCATTTACTGCTAAACAAAATAATGTACAAGGATGGGGCTGGATTTTAACAATCGGTATTATTGGTATCGTTGTTGGCTTTATCGCTTTGTTTAATCCAATTGTTTCTGTAATCGGTGTTATAATCGTTGTCGCAACATTCTTCATCGTTCAAGGTATCGGTGCAATTGCAACATTCTTCTTTATGGGTAAAAATTATTAAAAAATAAAAAGGCGCTATCCACTAGGATAGCGCCTTTTTTTGCATTTATATGTATGGATTATATGTATCTTTCAGTTTTTGCTTATGAATTTCAAAATTATTAATACGCCAAGGTTTAGGCGAAAGGGCAATAATACCATCTTCCTCTAATTTTCGTAAATTCGTCGCCACGTAAGCTCGAGCTAAATTTAGATAATTTCCTAAGATTTTTTGCGTAAAATAATATGGAATCAAACAAGAGCCATCTGTTTCAATTCGGCCAAATCGTTCTCCACAAGCAATTAATCCAGCTAAAACTTTCTCATTAGAAGGTAAATTTGCATAAGCTTCGCGTTCTAGCATTGGTGTAACCATACTTTGCATAAGTGCGTTCATCTGCCAAAATACATCTGGTGAACTTAAGAATTTATTCAGAACATATTTACGTTCAAATTGATAAAGACTAACCTCACTTATCGTTGTGTAATTTACTGGTGATATCGCGCCACCAAGTAGTGTAAGCGGTCCGATGCAATCTTGTTTGCCTAAGAAGCTGATAATGTTATCTTCTTTACAAGTATTTTTGCTCATCGCAACTACGCCTTCTTCAATGATATAGAAGTACTCCGTTTCCGCGCCTTCTGCTAAAATCTGTTGATTGCGCCTAAAGCGAATTCTTTTATATGGAAGAACTGCTTCACTAGAATCTTTTAATAAATTAAGTAAATCTACGTTGTAAAAGCTATTTTCCTCATTTAGTAATGACATATACCGAGTCCCCTTTTCTCAGTGGTAATCATTATCATTATATAGGAGTTAACTTCAAATGTGTATCAATGGGGCTTATGTTGCTTTAAGAAGTTTTGCTTTGATGAGGCGATCACGAATAAGAATCCCTAAAAGCGCCGCGAAAACGGCTTTAATAATACCAGGAATAATAAATGGCACCATTCCTGTTAAAAAGGCAGCTGGCCAGTCAAGCCCAGTGCTAACTTTCAGCCATAACACGCCGAAAATAAGCGTGACGATTGCGCCAAGTATATTGGCAACAATAGCATAAGGAACCGTGAATTTGGTTTTTTCGAGCAACCAGCCTGTAAGTAATGCGTTAAAAATAAATCCGATAATAAATCCGCCAGTTGGTCCAAAAATAATCCCAATTCCTGCTGTCATTCCTTGGAAAACGGGAATACCTACAGCTCCAAGAACAATATAAACTAACACAGATATCGTGCCATGACGAGCTCCAAGGATCGTTGCTGCTAAGCCAATCGCAAATGTCTGTCCAGTAAGTGGAATCGGACCGAGTGGAATAGCAACTTGTGCAAGCAAAGCAATGATGACTGCAAATAAAGCATCTACAACTAAAAATTTCAATTTCTGATCGCGCATAAACATATCTCCTTTTAATGTAAACTTAATACTAAAATAGGTTAACATTTATCGGTAAAAAAAACAATACTAGTTTTTTTAATCAGTACCTTGCATTGAACACTAGTGTATGATAAACTATAGCGGTAGTGAACAATATATAGTAGTGATTACTTAATACTAGTGTGCAATTCAACAGAATGGAGGAGTTAGCATGGAGGTTAACCCACAATTCAAAAAAGGTGTGTTAGAACTTTGCTGTTTATTTTTAATTCAAAAGAAAGATTGTTATGGCTATGAGTTGGCAAATCAAGTTTCTAAATATATTGAGGTAGCAGAAGGCGCTATTTATCCAGTACTTAGAAGATTAGTGAAAGAAGAATATTGTTCCACTTATTTAGTAGAATCGAATGAAGGTCCATCAAGAAAATATTATCAACTAACTGTCAAAGGGGAAATTTACTTGAACGAACTTATTTCTGAATGGAATAGTTTTACAGACAGTGTTGCAAAGCTTTTAACAGAGGGGGAAGCCGTAAATGAATAAACAAGATTTTTTAAATGAATTAAACCAACGCCTAGAATTGCTTGATCCCAAAGAACGGAGAGAGCTGTTATCTGATTATCAAGAGCATTTCAGAAATGGGATTGATGCGGGGAAAAGCGAAGAACAAATCGTCTTTGACCTAGGAACGCCGGAAGAAATTGCGACAGATATTTTAAGTGAACGTAATATCCGTGAAGAACAAGTGGAAGCGGAATATTATTATGTACCACGCAAAAATCAAAATGCAAATCGATCTGTAAGTAAGCAAATTTTAATTGGAGTAGGTTTGTTTTTCCTAGACATCTGCCTTATCATTCCAATTATGGTTTCGCTATGGTCATTAGTGATTTCACTTTGGGCGACTGTTGCTTCATTTTTCCTTTCACCATTATTATTTGGTGTAATGCTTTTATTTGGCGCTGATTTCGAATTTTATCAAATGTTTGTATCTATTGGACTTGTGGGCTTGGGACTGATGCTTCTGTTTGTTGTAAATGCACTGACGAAGTTTACAACTAAAGCTACAATGGCGATTATCGAGTGGCACAAATATGCAGTCAAAGGAGGCGGAAGCAATGCGTAAACATCAATTAAGTAAGAAACTATTTTTCGCCGGTTTGGTGCTATTTATTATCGGTGCTATCGGCGTGGCTATCACAATGAACACAGGCGATATGATTGAAAAAGGAGAACCACTTACAAAACAGTGGGACTTGGCAAATGAAAATATTAACACGATTGCTTTTTCTTCCGAGCGAGATGTATCAATTGAATGGAAAGAAAGCACAACTGGAAAAAATTATATCGAATTAAAAGGGAATTATTCCGCAAATGATAAAAAAGCAATCCAAAAATTAGAACCAGTTTCCGAAGATGGAACTTCATTTAATATTACGGTTCCAGAAGAAGATGATTGGTATAACAACTTTGGTAAAATCTATGCTTACGGAAAACAAAAAGTAACTGTCTACTTAACGAAAGATACAAAAGTGGCTGATTTAGAAGTGAAATCTCATTCAGGAGATATTAGTGTAGCCGATTTTAACGTAAAGAAATTTGTTAGTTCGACTAATTCTGGTGAGTTGAAAGTGACTAATCTCCAAGCGGATACTGCTCAAATGGCGACTTCTTCTGGTGATTTAGAATTAGCTACTATTAAAGCAAATACAGCGATTGAAACAGGTTCAGGGAAGACAAAAATCACGAGTTTAACTGGTGATTTAGAAGTGAATGGCGGTTCTGGTGATGTTACTGCTAGCGGAGTTAAAGCGAAAAAACTTAAAATTGCAATCGATTCTGGTGATATTGAATTGACTGATAGTGTTACAGATTTGGCCGTGTTAACAACAAGTTCTGGCGATATTGATGCGAATACAAATGGCGAATTGCAAACAGAATCAGATTCTGGCTCAATTGAACTTGAGGGTGTAACGAATAACGTAACTGCTAAAACAAGCTCAGGTGATGTGGATGCAGCATTTATCAAGCAAGTGAGAAACATCAAAATCAATACAGATTCTGGTGAAGTAGAACTAGAGATACCAGGCGATTTTAAAGCTATTTACGAAACAAGTAGTAATTCTGGTAGTGTAAAAGCACCAACAAGTGATTCTAATACAGCGAACCGTGTCACAGTGAAAACAAGTTCAGGTGATATTAAAATCAAAAAATAAAAAATCCGTGCGCTAATTATTTAATTAGCGCATTCTTTTTGTTAAAAAGGGGTAAAGTCAGATAAACTGTTTTATCAATTTGCGCAATGGGGAGGAGAATGGATGATGGATTTTCAAATTAGAAAAGCAACTAATAGCGATGCCGAGGCCATTCAGCATGTAGCGATTACTTCGTGGCATCATACGTATCAAGATTTAATTCCAAATGATGTACAAGACGACTTTTTGGAAAGATTTTATAATGTTGAAACGCTTCATAACCGTATTTCAGCGACACCGTTTGCTGTTTTGGAACAAGCTGGCAAAGTGATTGGATTTGCGAATTTTATTGAACTTGAAAAGGGGAAAAGTGAGCTCGCAGCTTTTTATTTATTGCCGGAAGTAACACAACGCGGACTTGGTACGGAGCTTTTGGAAGTGGGTATGACGTTATTTCACGTGCCATTACCAATGTTTGTTAACGTCGAAAAAGGAAACGAAACAGCGATCCATTTTTATGTGGCAAAAGGGTTTGTTCAAGTGGAGGAATTTACCGAGGATTTTTACGGCTATCCACTGGAAACGATTCGTTTTAATTTGAGTCACCATGCGTATGAAGAAGAATAAAAAAATGTCTATTCTAGTTGAAAAAATCAATTAGGATAGACATTTTTTTATTTCGTAGCGGCTTTCCCACTGGTCGTTTTTCCGCCGCGTAAAAAGAAGAAAATCACGGCTAGTAACGCCATAATAACTCCTGCAAGAACGGATACACCAACCGAAATGAGCATGCCGGAAACTTGGATAATGCTTAGGATGATGACTGCTGCGACAACCCCGTAAGCAAAGCCCCATATGGCAAATGTGAAGTAGCTAGCTTTTTTGCTAAAGCCGTAAAATATTTCACCTAGCGTAGAGGCTACTAAAATTACGGGAGCGGCAAAAAGTATTGCTGAAAAGACAAGTTGTGGTGTGACATTTTCATAGAGGATGGTTTCGACTAACAGTGCAGAAAAAATACCTAAAACAAAAATCGATAAATAAGCGATAATAAAACGCATGAAAAAAACCTCCTAAAGTACACTATATTATAGCATAAATTAGGAAGTTAGCTTAACATCTAGCCCAATTATCGTCATTCCTCTTTACGATACGCGTAATACCCCGAATCAAGTTGAAAATGAGTATCGATACATTAAGAAAAACGATAAAAAATACAGTGGCTAAAGCAAGAAAGTGAATGGTATCTGCACTATTGGTACTAAAAGGAACATTATTATAAAGTGAAATTATAACAATAAGACCAGCGACAAATGTTGTCTGCGTGAGGAGTGCCCATTTGACATGATGTCGAATTTCTTTATCTTTGTTTGTACACCAGATAATCGCCGGAGTAATAACAGGGGCAAAGAAAAGACTGAAATAACTAAGCGCACTAATAATCTTTTTATCAAACATTTCTCATCTATCCTCTCATTTGTTTATAAGTCTAGTATAGCGGGGAAAGAGAAATGAAACCATCGAATTAGGTGACGATATGTAAATGAAAATGACAGTTTTGTCATGTAAAAACGCCCCTTCGAAAAAAATCAAAGAGACGTTTCTTTATATGACTGATTTTAAAGACCAAACTTTACTGCGCCATCTGCGGTACATTAGAACGGCTCGAATGCCTTCATCAATAATGTAAGCAAGCCAAACACCTACGAGCCCAAGCCCGGCAGAAATACCAAGTACATAGGAGAACGGCAAACTAACAATCCACATGACGATAAGCCCACATATAAATGGAAAACGGACGTCACCTGTAGAGTTAAGGCTACTAATGATAATAATATTTGTGGCACGTCCAAGCTCAAGGAAAATCGAAAGTAAGAACAATTCTTTCGTCATCGCAATGATTTCGGTATTCGTTGTAAATAGTCGCATAATCGGTTCAGCAAACAGATAAATCGAAACACTAACTACAATTGCGACGACTAAACCAATTTTCCAACTGCGTATACCTTGTTTGTAAGCTTTATCAATTTCTTTGGCACCAACCGCGCGACCGATAATAATTTGCGAGGCCTGACCGAGCGCGATAGCAAAGAGTGCGACAAACTGGCTGACAGTAGAGGCATACACTTTTGTCGTCAGCGCTTCTGTACCTAAAATCGCAATAATCGCCGTAACAACAAGTTGCGAGCCAGCATAGGATAAATTTTCCCCAGCAGACGGAAGTCCCAGTCGTAAAATCGAATAAAGTAGTTTTTTGGAAACTTGCTCCAATTTTTTGAAATGGAAGGTGTAGCCGATGTATTTTCTTAGCATCCAAATGGCTAGACCCATTCCGACGAAGTTAGCGACAGCAGTGGAAATTCCGACACCTGCCACGCCGTAATCTAAGTATGCAAGCGGGCCGTAAAGAAATAAGTAATTACCGACAACATTGATAATGCTAATTGTCACGGGAACGATAATTGACTGTCTAACATAACCATGCGCCCGGAGAATCGGCAAAATCGAAGCATGAATCGCGATAACAACCGAGCTCCCACCGATAATTTCTAAAAACGGCGCGCCAACTTGGACTAAATGAGGATCAATTCCCATCCAAGTCAGGAAATTTTTTGACATAAAAATGAAAATAATACTCATCACAATGCCAATTAAGAAAGCCACCACTAAACCATTTGTAATCACATTCTCGATTTCTTTATGTTTTTTCGCACCAATCATTTGCGCAACGATAATTTGCACACCAACACTGATGAAGCCGTAAATAATAATAGAAATAACAAGAATCTGATTAGCAACCCCAGTCGCAGCAACCGCATCATCCGAATAATGCCCCAACATAAAGACATCGATATAACTAATCATCAGTCGTAAAAATTGCTCTAAAAAGATCGGCCAAGCAAGTGTAAAAAGACTTAGACTGGCGACCTTATGTACTGAATTCACTTATTTCCCTCCCTTCATTTTTAAATACAATTAAAGTCATTATAAGGCAATTAAAGTTAAAAGTATAGATTAATTTCAAAAAGACGCCAAGATATTGCTTGACAAAAAATAGATATTTTATATAATTAGTTAGGTAAACTAATCAAATGATAGAAAGAAGTGGAGAAATGTCTTCGGAAAATCAAGACTTGGGGCACTCAGTAATTAAGGCTTTCATGAATTTTAAGCATGCTGAATTAAAAAGTTTCCAAATTCCAGGTTACAGTAAATCTGAAACAAGATTTATTTTTATTTTATCTCGTGGGCTTAAAAGCAAAGGGCCGAAAATTCGTGTTTCCGATCTTGGTCACATGCTTAGAATTTCAAAACCAAGCGTAACGCAAATGATGCAATCTTTAGAAGGAAAAGGACTCATTAAACGTGTTCAAAACCCAGAAGATAAGCGCTCGATGTACGTAGAATTAACCGATGTCGGCGCGGCAGTATCAGAAAAAATGCTCGATGAGTTTCAAGCTAGTTTTGAAGATATGCAAGAATTTTTAGGCGAAGACGACATGAAAAAATTGATCACACTCCTAGAGAAACTTACAGATTACTTAAACACAAAATCCGAAAATAAGGAGGCATAAACCGCAAATGATGAAATTAATGAAAAGATTAAAACCTTATTGGCTGAGTATTACGGCCGTATTAGTCCTTACTTTCGGGCAAGTTATCGGACAGCTGTATTTGCCGACCTTGATGTCTAACATTATTGACAAAGGCGTTGTAAATGGCGACACAGATTATATTTGGAGCACTGGAATGCAGATGCTACTCATATCGTTCGCCTCGGTTATCTTGTCGGTTATCGTAGTTTATCTCGCGTCGAAAATTTCGATGGGATTCGGGAAAGACTTACGCGACAAAATTTTTACAAAAGTAGAGGACTTTTCCTTACAAGAATTTGATAAAGTGGGGACTTCCTCGCTGATTACGAGAACGACAAATGACGTTGTTCAAATCCAAAACGTTCTTTATATGATGATGCGTCTAATGGTAATGGCGCCAATCATGTTACTCGGCGGTATTATTATGGCTGTCGGACGTGACGCGAAACTATCGCTTATTTTTGTCGTTGTTTTACCACTACTGCTTCTATTAGTAGTTGTTCTTGGTGGGAAAGCAATGCCAATGTTTAAATCGCTACAAAAGAAAATGGATAAATTAAACCGCGTTATTCGTGAAGGGTTAACAGGGATTCGCGTTGTTCGATCCTTTAACCGTAACGAAGATGAACTTGAAAAATTTGAAGAAGCGAATGCGGATTATGCGACAACTGCAATTAAAGTCAACCGCTTGCTTTCTCTAATGAGTCCGTTAATGATGCTACTTATGAACTTAACTTCCATTGCGATTGTCTGGATTGGTTCCATTTTTATTGGTAATGGTGATATGCAAGTAGGGGACTTGATGGCGTTTATTCAATACGCGATGCAAATTATGATGTCCTTCATGATGCTTTCTGCTGTATTTATCATGATTCCACGTGCTGGAGCTTCCGCGGAACGTATCAACGAAGTGCTAGACATGGAAGCAGAAATTCTTAACCCTGAAAATCCAAAAACAAGTACACCACCAGCAAAACTTTCTTTTGAAAATGTGACTTTCCGTTATGAAGGCGCTGAAAAACCAGTGATTGAAGATATTACATTTCAGGCTAACGCTGGTGAAACAGTCGCGATTATCGGAAGTACCGGTGCTGGTAAGTCTACTTTAATTAATATGATTCCACGCTTTTACGATGTCGAAAGTGGCGTTGTAAAAATTAATGGGATAGATGTTCGTGAAATGGATCAATCCAGCTTGCGACAAAAAATCGGACTTGTACCGCAAAAAGCCGTTTTATTCACTGGAACGATTGCTTCTAATATGCGCTACGGGAAAGAAGATGCGACCGATGAAGAAATCTGGGAAGCACTTCGAATTGCCCAAGCCGAAAACTTTGTATCCAAACTTTCAAATGGGCTGGGAAGTCGCGTAGAACAAGGCGGAAATAACTTCTCTGGTGGACAAAAACAACGACTATCGATTGCGCGTTCATTAATTAGAAAACCAGAAATTTATATCTTTGATGATAGCTTCTCCGCGCTCGATTTCAAAACGGATGCGAAATTACGTGAGGCTTTGAAATCAGAAACGACAGAAGCCGTGACACTCATTGTGGCACAGCGGATTACATCAGTTGTCAATTCCGACCAAATCATCGTTCTTAATGAAGGTAAAATTGCCGGCATTGGAACACATGAAGAATTAAAAGAATCTAACCAGATTTATCAAGAAATTATGAGGTCACAGCTGTCAGAGGAGGAAATCGCATGAGTGGTCCAGGTCCCGGTGGTGGAATGAGAATGCAAACAACCGCCAAACCAAAAAACTTTAAACAAACACTATTTCGACTTCTTGGCTATATGAAACCTCGTTCTGTCGCAATCATTATCGTATTTATCTTTGCGATTTTATCCACGATTTTCAATATTTTCAGCCCGAAAGAACTCGGGAAAGCAACAACCGAAATTTTTAAAGGCGTTATGAGCCAAGATGGTATTAACAACGATAAGATTTTCAATATATTAATGATTGTTTTAGTCTTATATCTTGGTAGTTCCTTATTTAGCTTCATTCAGCAATACGTGATGTCGAGTGTTGCGCAACGCACCGTTTATGATATGCGGAAAGATTTAAAGGCGAAAATGGCCCGACTTCCGCTGAAATATTATGATACGCGCTCAAATGGTGATATTCTAAGTCGTTCTGTTAATGACATGGATAATATCGCGAACACGCTGCAACAATCACTAACGCAAGCGATTACCGCGATTGTTCAAATGATCGGTGTATTAATCATGATGCTAACAATCAGCTGGCAAATGACGCTAATCGTGCTTGTTACTGTTCCAATTAGTATTATTCTAGTGGCAATTATTGCCGGAAGATCACAACGCTATTTCGGCGCACAACAACGTAATCTTGGTATTTTAAATGATACTGTAGAAGAAACTTACGGCGGCCAAACAATCATTAAAGCCTTTGGTCAAGAAAAGAAAACCTTAGTAAAATTTGATGAAGTAAATGAAGATTATTTTAAAGCAGCTAAAAAAGCGCAATTTATTTCCGGGATTATGATGCCGGTAATGCAATTCGTTGGTAACTTAGGTTATGTAGGTGTCTGTGTGGCCGGTGGTATTTTTGTTACTAACGGAACACTTCAAGTTGGGGATATTCAATCATTTACGCAATATGTCCAATTATTTACGCAACCAATTTCCAGCGTAGCAAACATCGCGAACATCATTCAATCCACCATTGCTTCGGCAGAACGTGTATTTGAAATGATGGATGAAGAAGAAGAAAAAGACGAAATTCCAGCAAATATTAACCAAGTTGCTGGCGAAGAACACAGCATTGTATTCGACCACGTGAAATTCGGTTACACTCCGGATAAACCACTGATGACTGATTTGAATATTCATGTCGAAGAAGGTCAAATGGTGGCGATTGTTGGTCCAACTGGTGCTGGTAAAACAACCATTATCAACTTGCTGATGCGTTTTTACGACGTAGATGGCGGTGAGATTCGCATGAAAGGTATCGATACACGCGATATGACCAAAGATGCTGTCCGTGAAAAATTCGGAATGGTACTGCAAGATACGTGGTTATTCAACGGAACGATTGCAGACAATATCGCATACGGTCGTGAAGGGGCAACGAAAGATGAAGTTATCGGAGCGGCAAAAGCAGCATACGCAGATGATTTCATTCGCCGACTTCCAAATGGCTACGATACCGTCTTGAATGAAGAAGGTTCTAACATTTCGCAAGGTCAAAAACAACTTCTAACAATTGCCCGCGCGATTTTATCAGATCCATCTATCCTAATTTTAGATGAAGCGACTTCTAGCGTAGATACTCGGACAGAATTAAATATTCAACTTGCGATGGGGAATCTGATGGAAGGGCGTACAAGCTTCGTTATTGCCCACAGACTTTCCACCATTCGCGATGCAGACTTAATTCTCGTTATGAATCACGGTAGCGTTATCGAACAAGGAACACACCAAGAATTACTTGACGCGAAAGGCTTCTACGCTGATCTTTACAACAGTCAGTTTACCGGAGCTCAAGCAGTTTAAATTTATAAAGACAATGTGGCTAGTCGCTGCATTGTCTTTTTTTGAGCAGAAAATTTGTTTGATGGTGGATTAGGCGGTATGGTAAGTAAAGAAGAAATTGAAGAGGTGAAAATAGATGTATCAATCGATTACGGCAAATGATTTAGAGCAAGAATTAAAAAACTCGCAGCTTAATATACTAGATGTCAGAGATGCGGATGCTTTTGTTGAGGGGCACATTCCGGATGCAATCAATATTCCAATCAATGAACTACCAGAAAAGCTAGCAACTCTTGATAAAGAGCAAGCTTATACGATTATTTGTTACGCGGGAGGTCGTTCTGAGCGCGCGAGTCAATTTTTAGCGGCAGAAGGCTTTGATGTAACGAATGTAATGGGCGGTATGGGTGCCTTTCACGGGACAGTTACTCAATAAGAAAAGAAGCTACTTAATCGTAGCTTCTTTTTATTTAACTATGTTTTCTTTTACGGAAAAAGCTCATCGCTATTCCAGCTAGCGCAATACCCATTAAAACGGTAGCTAGTTGGTTGGAGTCACCTGTTTTTGGTAAAGTCTTGTTCAATGGATCAGCTATGTTTTTTTCAGGCGTGTTTGCATTCGCAGACTCGCTTTTATCAGCTGGATCATTTGGTTTATCAGGATCTGGCGTTGGTTCTACCGGAACATCTTCCTCGGCCACTTCTACGGAAATAGTAACTGGATCAGCCTCAATGCCACTTTCGCTTACTGCATGTAAAGTGACCGTGTATGTGCCAACTTTGTTTAAATCAACGACACTTTCGAAATCGCTTGTTACGTTACTGTCATCACTTGTTTCAGCGATAATATCTAATAAAAATTGTTCCTCCGTTACAGCTGATTCTTTCAGGTAGGTGATACTTTGCATTGCTGTAATGATTGGAATTTCAAGGATAGTTACTGTCACTTGTTGCGGCGTCGCTTTTAAACCAGCTGAGTTTTCTGCATTTAATGTAACAGTGTAAACGCCAGGTGTATTTAAATCAACGACACTAGCAAAATCACTCGTAACAGGTGCATCGTCATCTGTTTCGGCATGAATATCTTGTAAAAACTTTTCTTCTGAAATGGTCGATTGCTCTACATAACTCATAGTCTCGTCACTAGCAATATTCAGCGTATGTTCCACCGCAAAATATTGAGTGTATGTCCCGCCAGTTAAGGTGTATCTAGTAAAATTAGGCGGCGTTGCATAAGCTCCAGCTGGGTTATTATAACGTGCATTATATTTCATTTGTTCAATTGAATCAAAGTATTCTTTTGTGATTCCGCTAACCGTTATCCCTGTATCATCAATCGTTAGACGCGTGCTAGCAATCTGTTCGTTATTCAGTGAAAAGAAAGTAGAAGAGCCACTATTAGAAGTTGTAAAAGGAATCGCAACGCCATCAAAATTAACGCTACGTTCTTTCATTAAGGCAAAAGGAACAAAAATAGTTTGGTTCGTTTCGTCGTAGCTCAACACTGAACTTTTAATCGTGCTGTTAATTAAAGAAGTCCGGCCGACGTTTTGTCCATGCGCAGACAAGCTCGTTAATTTGGGGAAATTCTCGATGCCACGGAAATCGTGAACACCACAAAACTGAATATCCAAACTTGTTAGGTTAGGTAATGATTGGAGCGGCATTATATCTGTAAGAGCATAATCATATCCTAAAGTTAAGTCTGTTAACTGAGGAAGTCTATTTATTTTATCCAATGAGTTATCATTAATGTTGGTATTGCTTAAATCCATGGTATTTAAATTTATTAGGCCATTCAAATCAGGTAACGTATCATCCGTTAGGCTAGTCCCAGAGATAATTAACCTATTTAAACTAGTTATATTCGCTATCACAGAAAAATCAGTCACACCTGTATTCAATAAAGACAAAGATGTTAAATTGTGAGCAAATTCAAGTCCAGTTATATCTGTTAAAGTACTTCCATTAATATCAACTAGTTTAATCTTGTCCATTTGCGCCTCAGTAATATCACTTGTTGCAGCTTGTCCTAATAAGCCATTTAGATAGCTTTTTAAAACAGGATCAGGAATATTAACCACATCCTGCGGTACATTTGTTTCCGTATTTTCTTCAGCAAAAGTATGTGTGAAATTAGGTATAGTCAAGGGTGCTAATAAAAGAATGCATAAACCAATCTTTATCCCAGTTTTTTTCATGTATGTAATCCTCCTAAAAAATTGGTGCTTAGTGTTTAATTATACAAAATTTTAGAATTTAAAACAATTCCTTTTTTAGTCGAATTCTAAATAAAAAACCGCAAAAGAGGAAAATCTCTTTTACGGTTCTAGTTTAGCTATGTTTTCTTTTACGGAAAAAGCTAATTGCGACGCCTGCGAGGATAATTCCGATTAATACAGTAGTTGCTGAGCTCTCGTCACCAGTGTATGGTAAAGTGGCATTTGCTTGCTCTGCTGAGTTTTCCGAAATAACAGATTGGCCATTTTCATTTGGAACATTGGGGTTGTCTGGGTCAGGTGTTGGGTTTGGTCCTGGCGGTGTGGGTGGTTCATCGCCTGCTACAACGGTTACGGTGACAGTTACTGGATCTGCTTCTACCCCATCTGCACTAACCGCGCGCAACGTGACAGTATAGGTTCCAACTTTAGTTAAATCAACCATACTATCGAAATCACTTGTCACTTCGCTACCATCACTTGTTGTAGCAGAAATATCTTGTAAAAATTGTTCCGCAGTTTTCGTTGTTCCTTTTGAATAAGTAATCGTTTTATCCGCTGTAATGATGGGTTTCTCAAGGATGGTTACAGTCACTTGTTTTGGTGTTGCTTTTAAACCAGCAGCATTTTCGGCATTTAGTGTGACAGTATAGACGCCGGGCGTGTTCAAATCGACGACGCTATCAAAATCACTCGTAACCGGGGTACCGTCGTCTGTCTCAGCCTGAATATCTTGTAAAAATTGTGCTTCTGTAACAGTCGTTTTTTCGGTGTAGCTTATGGCAGAATCATTGGTAATGGTAAGTGTGTGATCGACGTTGAAAGATTGTCGATACGTTCCGCCAGATACGGAATAGCTAGAAAAATTAGGCGGTGTTGCGTAACTGCCAGCGGGATTATTATAAAGAGCATTATAGTACATGGTTTCAATGGAATCGAAGTACGCTTTTGTTACGCCGCTAACCGTTATCCCTGTATTATCAATACTCAAACGAGTGCCATTAATTTGTTCATCATTTAGCGCAAAGATAGTAGATGAACCGCTATTTGAAGTGGTAAAAGGAAATGCAACGCCATCAAAGTTAACACCGCGTCCAATCATTAAATCAAATGGAACAAAAAGTGTTTGATTGGCTTCATCGTAGTTTAATGCGGAACTTTTAATCGTACTTTCGATAGGAACGCTACGTCCGACATTTTGACCGTATGCTGATAGATTGGTTAATTTTGGAAAGGTATCAATCCCGCGAAAGTCATTCACTCCGCAAAATTGGATAAATAAAGTAGTTAAATTTGGTATGGATTTGAGGGGCATCACATTCGTAATCGCAAAATTACTATCTAGGTTTAAGAAAGTTAAGCTAGGAAGTTTATTTATTTTAGTTAAGGAGTTGTTATCTAATTTACCTGGGCTTAAATTGAGGTTGGTTACGTTTACTAAGCCATTTAAATCAGGTAGGGAACTATCGGTTAAATTGTTTCCAGAAATACTAAGATTAGTCAAACTCGTGATGTTGGCAACGATAGAGTAATCAGTCACACCTGTGTTAGATAAGCGCAAAACAGACAAGTTATGAGCATAATCAAGACCTGTTAAATCTGTTAAGCTAGCATTGCTAATATCAACATTTGTGATTGTATCCATTTGAGCTTCGGTGATATCACTTGTACTAGCTTGACCTAAAAGCCCATTTAGATAGCTTTTTAAAACAGGATCAGGAATATTTACGATATCTTGTGCTGCTTTTGCGTCAATCGTTTCATCTGCAAATGTATGTGTAGAAATTGGTATAGTAAGTGGAGCCATCAAAAGAATACATAAACCAATTTTTAGTCCAATTTTTCTCATGAAATTAACCCTCCTAAAAAATAACCATTAGTCTATTTTTATACAAAATGCTATATCTTAACCAATTCCTCTTTTAGTTCTTTTCTAAACAAAAGGTACCCCGAAAACAGCACAAAAAAACCGTGAAAGTAGAGAGCTACTTTCACGGTTTTTGATTAATTAAAAGATTTTAGCTAACTCAACAGCTTCTTTTGCACCAGCAGAGATAATATCTTTTGCTTGGTCAGGTTTTGCATTGTGACCTTCTACAATAACCATTTCTGGTTCAGAGATGCCGAAGTGAGCTAATACATTTTTTACATAGCTAAGGGACATTTCAAAGCTTTGCATTGGGCCATCAGAGTAAATCCCGCCGCGAGCGTTAAGCAGAGCGATTTTTTTATCAGCAACTAAGCCAACTGGACCGTTTGCAGTATATTTGAACGTTTTGCCAGCTTGATTTAAATAGAATAAGTACGTTAAAAATTGGGCTGGAATACTGAAGTTCCAAAGTGGGAACGCCATCACGATTTTGTCAGCTGCTAAAAATTGGTCTAAGTAGCTGTTCGCAATATCAGCTAAGCGTTTTTCGTCTGGACTTAATGCTTCACCAGCTGCTTCTTTATGTAATCCACTCATCATTGTTACATCATAATAAGGTAGATCTGCTTCGAATAAATCTAATTCTGTTACATTATCGTCCGGGTGGGACTTTTTGTATTCAGTTAGGAAAATTTCGTATAGTGCCACGCTGACTGAGCGTTCGGCAGGTAAACCATTTGCTTTGATGAAAAGTACGTTTGTCATTACATCTTGCCTCCATTTTAAATTAAATTATCTATTAAGTGTAGCGTATTTTGGATAGCAACAGCAAGTAAATTGCTTACAAAAAATTAGCCACTAATATTTGAGCAGATGTTTTGTGCTTTTAGAAAGGAAGCGTATAATAGTTGATATATCATTTGACGTGTCAACTATGGAGGTGGAAACGCTGAAACCATGTACAGAACGATCAGAATTACTTTACCGGATGCACTTGTTATCCAAGGAAATTAGCCATGTGTTTGAACAACAAACGAATATGAGCTTTACGAAAGTGGAGATTTTATTTCATATTCAACAAACACCCGGCCAAAGCCAAAATCGGCTAAGAGAAAAGCTTTACATTGATTCGGCGAGTATTACCCGTCATTTGAAGCGAATGGAAGAGCAAGGGCTCATCGTTCGGAAAAAGCAAGATGACAACAAACGCTATACGTATTTATTTTTAACACCAGCTGGCGAGGCAGAACTAGCCACTTTGCTTTTGGAAAAAGAAAAATTCCAGAACGAAGCTTTAGAAGCCTTTTCAGAGGAAGAAGTGAGTGCATTACTAAAATCAGTCACAAAAATGATGAATAATGTAGAGAAAATGGAGGAGAAGTTAAAATGAAAGCAGTTGTAATTGAAAATTATGGTGGCAAAGAAGAGTTAAAAGAAAAAGAAGTAGCAATGCCAAAAGCGGGAAAAAATCAAGTGATTGTAAAAGAAGCAGCAACTTCGATTAACCCGATTGATTGGAAACTTCGTGAAGGCTATTTAAAACAAATGATGGACTGGGAATTCCCAATTATTTTAGGATGGGACGTAGCGGGTGTTATTTCCGAAGTTGGTGAAGGCGTAACCGATTGGAAAGTTGGCGATGAAGTATTTGCTCGCCCTGAAACAACGCGTTTTGGTACGTATGCTGAGTATACAGCAGTAGATGATCACTTACTTGCACCACTTCCAGAAGGTATTAGTTTTGACGAAGCGGCATCGATTCCACTGGCTGGCTTAACTGCATGGCAAGCATTGTTCGATCACGCAAAACTACAAAAAGGTGAAAAAGTCTTGATTCATGCGGGTGCTGGCGGCGTTGGAACACTGGCGATTCAACTTGCAAAACATGCTGGAGCAGAAGTAATCACAACAGCTAGTGCGAAAAATCATGAACTACTAAAATCGCTTGGAGCAGACCAAGTCATTGATTATAAAGAAGTTAATTTTAAAGATGTCCTTTCTGATATCGATGTCGTGTTTGACACAATGGGCGGCCAAATCGAAACAGACAGCTACGATGTATTAAAAGAAGGAACAGGACGTTTAGTTAGTATCGTCGGTATTTCCAATGAAGAACGTGCGAAAGAAAAAAATGTAACAGCAACTGGAATTTGGCTTCAACCAAACGGCGAACAGTTGAAAGAACTAGGCAAATTGCTTGCTGATAAAACGGTTAAACCAATTGTTGGCGCAACTTTCCCATTCTCTGAAAAAGGTGTTTTCGACGCACATGCATTGAGTGAAACGCACCATGCGGTAGGAAAAATAGTCATTTCATTTAATAAATAAGATTTTCGAGAAGCTAGATGCTATCATCTAGCTTTTTTTGTTGTTTGCTGGAATATGGTAGATGGGCTATAATAGCAAAAAAGGTGGGACGGGGATTTCAGTCTTCTATAAGAAAGGCAAGGTCACTCGCTACTTCTAAATCACTAAGTTGTTTCGCGATAATATCCGCGCCAGTATTTAGAAAGATAGCCATTTGACTGAGCGTGCGGAGACTAATGTCAGAAGTGCGAATATCTTTGTCGATAAGTTTCTGCAAAGTGCCTTTTTTTAAGCGAGTATTTGATTCAATATCGGTGGCAGTAATGTGATTATTTGCTAACAATTGTTCAATCGGATGCATCATTTCACCTCGTTTCAATAGTTAACTTTATGAATTAATTATAACTAAATTTGCTTCTTGGATAAACTATAAAGCCTTGAAAATTGAACAAAAAAGGGAGAAGCAGATGAACGATTTAAAAGCCAGTTTTAAAGTTTTATATCAGTTTAAGACAGATTATCTTAAAGTAACATTATTATTAACGATTTTGCAGGCATTTGTGATTGGGCCATTTATTTATTATTTCTTTTTCTTTATTCTCCGGGTTATCGGAGTGCCAGGTATAACAGACGCCAATCTAGGAGAGGTTTTTTCGAGTCCTGTTGCCGTTGTTATGCTGCTGGTTTTAGCTTTACTTATTTTACTATTTGTATATTATGAACTGGGCTTCTTTATAATGATGGCGATTTATCAATTGCGGGGAGAAAGCTATACCGTTTTCAAAATTATTCAAAGGCTCAATGTAAAAGCGAAATACTTTCTTAGCTATCAAGCAATTTACTTTCTACTATATTTCTTTTTACTTTTACCGATTGCTGGATTATCTTTACCAATTACAATAACAGAAAATCTCTATTTACCGCATTTTATTACAGATGAACTAATGAAAACGACAATGGGAACGTGGCTTTATGTTATTGCAATCGCGCTTATTTTCTACATTAGCGCGCGCCTTGTATTTGCTTTGCCGTATTTCATTGAAGATAAATCGCTTAAAATAAGTGGAGCTATCCGAAAAAGTTGGAAATACCCGCAAAAACAATTATTTTCCATGCTGCTAAAATGGGTTTTAATTATTATAGCGATTGGCTTTTTAGTATCTATTATCGCGACAATCATTATGTTGCCGCTACTCTTGGTAGAAAAAATAACTCCAAGAATTGCGGTGCTACTAGCTGGCGTTACTTTAACGATACTTCAAGTGATAGGTTTCTTTGTGGCAGGGATTTTCCAAGGAATTATTGCGCAATTATTAGTGAAAAACGCCTTTGATTTAGATGGGCAGTCGGCTTCTGTATCACGTAGTCAGTTTCCACATAAAAAACGCTTTATTATTGCTGGGATAATCGTTTTCCTTATTTTTAGTAGTTTTAATATTTATGCTGTGAACGCGACTTTATATGAGCCAAACACGAAAATAATTGCTCACCGCGGTGATACGATGAATGCAGTTGAAAATACGGTGGAAGCCATTGAATCAGCTGCAAAAGCAGGAGCCGATTACAGCGAAATTGATATTCAAGAAACCAAAGACCATCAGTTTGTAGTTTTCCATGATATGACGCTGAGAAGACTTGCTGCAAGTTCTAAGCGAGTAGCCGATATGACTTTAAAAGAGTTACAGCAAACCAAAGTGACAAGTGGCGACTATTCATCTCACATAGCTTCTTTCGATGAAATTATCCAGACAGCGAAAAAGAATAAGATAGATTTACTCGTGGAAGTGAAGCTGCACGGCGGGGAATCGAGCGATATGGTAGAACGACTTGTTGCATTGTTAAAGAAAGAAAAAGTAACCGATAAATATCTAGTCCAATCATTGAACCAGCCTGTTATGGAGAAAATAGAACAAGCCGACCCAACGCTGAAAACGGGCATCATTTTAGCACTCAATATTGGAAACCTACCAAAAACATCAGCTGATTTTATTGTTTTAGAAGATTTTTCCATCAATAAACGATTACTAACACAAGCCAAACAAAACAACAAAATGGTGTTCGTTTGGACAGTAAACAAAGAAAAATTAATGCAAATGTATTTGCGGAAAAATGTAGATGGAATCATTACCAATTATCCTAAAAAGGCGATAGAACTGAGAGAGTCGTTTAACGAAAATGATTCTTTGCGAAGTCGTATTGAAAATAGGTTAGGATTTTAAATAAAAAAAGCCGCAAACAGTGGTTGTTTGCGGGCAATTCTTATTTTAACTCAAATGATTTTTTAACAGAGTTTTTGCTGAAGCTGATTAATTCTTTTGCTTCTACATCGACTTTGTTTTGGGTATCTTGTAGTTTGTAAAGTTCGGTTACTTCTAAAGTCCCACCAGGTTGTACGTCTTTTTCAGAGCCACCCATACTAGCATCAGCTGATACAGTTGTTTCTAGCTGGGTACTATTTTGGAATGCTTGTTGATCAATAGCTACCATGAAAGAAATATTTTCTTTACTGTTATTCGTGAATTTAGTTTTAATTGCGATAGCATCGTTCCCTTCAAAATCCTTAACTACTTCTGAACTAAGAATTTCTACTTTGTAATCCCCAAGTTCATTGGAATCTGCTTTCTTTTTCGTCTCGGCTTTAGCTGTTTCTGTTTTTTCTGTGCTTGCTTTATCCTCTGTCCCACCACATGCAGTTAGTGCTAGGGCAAAAGTAATAATCCCCATTAATAATAAAACGCTTTTCAATTTTTTCATTTTCTTCTCTCCTTCATCTTTTATCTGTCTCTATTAGACCATGCGGAGATAATAAAAGTCCTATGCAGTGGGCATAGGACTAGGAAAAGATTTCATTATAAACACCATAAATACTTATACAAACAATAATATAAACGATTATACCCGCTTTTCTTGTTCTAGGAGAGGGTGATTTAAGTAATGGTAATTTGGCCCAAATACCACAAAGATTAGTAAAAATGATAAAAGCAGGAACGATTAGGAAAAAGTTATTAAAAAAGTTTACTGTGGGAGACATTTTAACGCCTTCAGTTGGTGGGGTGAATAAACCAAAGGCCATAAAAATATAACCAAGTACAGCGACGACCATTTTCCACGGTTGACCAGTTCTGAAACCAGGAATGTGTTTGTACCATGGGATGAAGTCGTGCTCGTAATCATCTGTCACGCTTTCCCAGTCGGAATCAGTGCTGAAATCATCAGAAGGGGTGAAATTAGATAGTTCGGAAACGTAGCTTGGTCCAAGCGAGTCGTTTTTTACTGCTGTTCGGAAATCTTGAATAGATTGATAGCGTTGCTCAGGATCAAATGCAGAAGCTTGCATCGCTATTTTTTCCAAGGAAGTTGCTTGCTCTTTATCAGGTAAAGTATTTTTTCCGAGTAGTAGTTCCAGCATAAGAACGCCGATGCTGTAAATATCTGATCGCGCATCTGTCTGCGAGTAGCCATATTGTTCTGGGGCCGCATAACCGATTGTACCGAGATTGACAGTATCTTGGTTTTTGCCGACTTCAAAAACGCGTGATGCATCAAAATCGATTAATTTTAAAACGCCATCGCTAGAAATCATGATATTGGATGGCTTAATATCGCGGTGGATAATCGCATTCGCGTGCAATTCGGTGAGTGCGTCAGACAACATCAACATCAGCCGCGTCACTTCATCTGCATCAAACGTAGTGGTTGTTTTCATTAAGTCTGCTAAATTTTTACCGTTTATGTATTCTTCATAAACAATTAATTGATTGCCGCTTGGAATCATTACTTCGATTTTTGGTAAGTACTTGCTTGATAGATTTTTAAGCTGTTCAATAACAGGAGCAAAACTGATTGGAATTATTTTACGTACAAATAGCTCCCCAGTGGATGTATTTCTCGTTAGCACAGCAGGGTTTTCTTTATTATTTAGATTATCTAATTCTTTATATTGTTCTTCTATAAAAGCGAGTGTCATTTCTCCCATTTATCTAAAATCCCTTCTACACTTTATAGTAAAATTATAGCATGAAGCATAGTAGTCGGGTATATCTTTCGTGCTATAATGAAAAAAACAGTCGGGGGTGTGCCTTATGGATGGGGAAAAAGAGACAAGTAAATTACTTCACGAATTAAAAAAAGCGACCAATTTACGCCAAGTATTAGATGAAAATGAGGCGGAATTTAAATCAAGTGAAATGGTTACATATTTAAAAGAATTACTAGCAGAGAAAAAATTAACAAAAGCAACCGTCATTCGTGCGGCTAGACTCCATGAAACATATGGATATCAAATTTTTAGTGGGGTTAGAAGGCCATCACGCGACCGGACAATTGCTCTTTCTTTTGGATTTCAACTATCAGGGTTAGAGGCAAGTAGATTGCTAAAATATACAGAATATCCGCCACTCTATGCAAAAAATCGGCGGGATGCGATTATTATTTTCGCCTTAGACCATGGCTACACACTAGACCAAACCAATGATTCTTTATACGATTTAGAAGAAGCATTAATTGAAACATACAAAGAGGAAAAACCGCTTATTTAGATTTAACTAGAAATCGTGTATAATTTAGGGAGACCTAAATGATTGGAGACTAGTTATGATAAATGAACAATCGATTTTACAAGCAGCAACAAGCGAAAAAAACGCCGGAGACTTTCCTAAAGTAGTTCAAGGTTTCAAAGATCTAGGTGTAACTAAATATCAATTTTTAGTCCAAAAGGGCGTCTATGTCTTTTGGGATGAAACGGATACTCGAGTAGAATCTAAATTAAATGGTGTTTCTATGCCAGTTGTAGAAGAAATTTCCAGCGAGAAAATGAAAGATGCCATCAAACAAGCACAAGCAGGGAAAATAGATTTTGAAACATTTATTAAACTAGCTGGGTTGGCAGGTGTCAGACTGTGGGAAGCTGATTTAACTGCAATGAAAGTAACCTATATAGATAATGCTGGAAATGATTTAGTAATTGAACCAATTCCAAGCGTTTAAACTGTAAAAGACAATAATTTATTGTCTTTTTTTAGTATTTTTAAATATAGAAATTATGTTATGCTGAGAAGGTTGAAAGAAGAGAGGTAAAGGACAATGGATATTATCACATACTTTCTGATTGCACTAGGCACAAGTGTTGTAGGGAGTTTTTTAGGGATTGGTGGGGGAGTTATTCTTTTGCCAATTCTACTCTTAATGGGTGTTTCTCAGGGGACTGCGGCATTCAGTTCGGCGCTTACCGTATTCACGATGGCGATTTTCACGTGTAGTATTTATTATAAACGGAAGCAAGGGAATGTAGGACTGGCGCTGAAAATCGCGGTAACTAGTATTCCGACGACTTTTCTTGGCGCAATGGTGAACCAAATGTTACCAGAAGCCGTTTATCGTTTCTTATACGGAGCGCTAATAGTTGTTTTACTAGGGGTAATGATTTGGAAAAAGAAACGACACAATGAAAAGCCACATTTTTTAAGTGAATATCGTATAATTCCTTATGTATTCGGGGTGATTATTGGGTTTTTAGCTGGTTTATTTGGGATTGGCGGAGGACCTATTGTCATACCGATTTTATTACTCATTTTCATGTTGAATCAAAAGACAGCATCAGCGACATCCAGTTATGTGACCCTGCTGACATCACTCGCAAGCATCGGCTCATATGCTCTCATTGGTGGAAGTGATTTTTCGATTGGAATTTACATGATACCAGGGGCGATAATTGGTGCCTTGATTGGGACGCGATTAAATAAACTCCTAGATGAAAAATGGATTGCGATTTTATTCAACATTTTACTTGTAGCCCTATTTGCTTTAAATTTAATAAAAATTTAGTTCGAAACAAGCTGCTCAGGTAGCTTGTTTTTTGTTGTCCTAAGCGATTTTATGTTAAGCTTAACAAGAGTAGGAGGGGTTAAGATGAAACGGAAACCGCAAGATTTTGCTGCATTTTTACTAACAATCCTAACTGTAACTTGGATAATTTTAACTTGGGGATTACATATTTCTGACATTGTACCAGGAGGAGAAAAAGGTGTATGGTATAAAATAATTCCGCTATTTTTAGGTGTTATTTCCACCATAAGTGTCTTTTTTGTGAAGGAAAAACTGGTCAAATGGATGTTGCTTGGATTTAACATATTATTATTAATTTTAATTTATTTCGTGTATCATATTGGGGAAATAGGGATGTTTTAAGCGGGAGTTGATTGGATGGACGAACCAACTAAAGCGGTAATCTATCAAATTTTATCTAAAACAGAGGAACCGAGTGCGACGATGGATCACTTGGTTTTTGAAATGATGGAATTTCCAGGAGCTGCAGCTTTTACTAAAAATGAGTTGTTGTTCGGCGTATACTGGCTCGAATCACAACATTATATTTTCAGAAGTACAAAAGGGCAAGCTACGAGATATTACCGAACGCCGAAAGGGTATGAAAAACTGCTTGAATTTGAGCGGTTCAAAAAATGACTTTATTTCCTAGGAAATAAAGTCATTTTTTTATAAATATTTTGCCATTGTAATATCCGTGTTTTGAAAACCTACTTTATTATACAAACCAATCGCTGTTTGATTGTGTGCAAAAACATGAAGTTCAATTTTCGTAATTCCCATTTCTTTCGCGAGTGTATCTAATGCAGCTAATGTTTTTGTGCCAAAGCCTTTACCACGGAATGCTTCGAAAATCACAAAATCATAGATAAAAGCCGTTTTTCCGGAAAGTGTTTCATCTACATGGAACCATAAATAGCCAATTTTCTCCTCATCGACAATATTGCAAAGGTACTCGTTTGGTGTAGTGATGCCATCGTATAGTAATTTATTGAAGCTTTCAGTGGATTTTGCTAAGGATTCTGCTTCATCCCATGTGCCAGCTTCAACTTTTTCCTTTGCATAATCGGTAATTGCCGTGGATAAAAAATCTTCCAAATCAGAAGTAGTCATTTTTTGTAATTGTAAAATAAAAATCCCTCCTTATACTTTGTGGAAATTTGCGTACTGAATAAATTTGTGCGACATGGCTATATGACCAGCTTCATTCGGGTGAATTCCATCTGCGCATAGCAACTTTTCATAATGGAATTCGGCAAGAAAACTATCGCGAATATCGATAATATGGCTACCAGTTTCTGTGGCAATTCGCGAAATAGTATTGCTATAACGTTCCTGCCAGCGATAAATCATTTGCACGTCGCCGCCTAAAAATTGCAAAATGTTTTCTTTGCTCAGCCCATCTCGCGTAATAAAGTCAAAATAACGTTTCGCGTGAAGGGGAGGCAAGGTCATTAAAACAGGTTTAATATCCATTTTTTTAAGACGTGCAATCATTTCGAGCAGTTGCGTTTCAAAAACAGCAATTGGTGTGCTAGGAATATGCTCAGCTGTCGGGTTTTCAGATACTTCCGCCCAGTTGAAATCACAATCATTTCCACCAAATTCGATGATGGCTATATCATTTGTTGCATCTTTTGCTAAGTCTTTTTTTAGAATTTCGTGGCCTTTAGTTATCGTACGACCCATTGTGGAATGATTTTGAAAAGTCAGGCCAAGTTTTTCTGATGCTCGTTTAATGCAGTTGTTTTTAAGCAATGTATAGCGATTTTTTTCAGGATTGAAAAGAACGCCTTTCATAATACTATCGCCCCAAACACCAACTGACTGAATGGTTTTCTTCATAATCATCACTCCTTTTATTAATCATACCACAAAAAAAGCGAAAGGCGCGATTTGTTCTCTAGGGAAAAATCGCGCCTCACGCTTTTTAATTAGCTACTTTGTACAAATAGATTTTCCAGTAAGATTCTTTGTTGTTGAACGCTTTTTCAAATTGGAGTCCGACGTCCGATGCGTTATCAATTGGCACAGCGGACAAAATATACTCACCGCCAACCGCTTTAAATGCCTCGGAATTAAAATCTAGCTGTTTAATATGTTTATCTGAAGCCTTCCCGAAGTCATAATTTTTCCCTAACTCAGCAGAAAATAAATAACAACGATTGCCCCAATTATCATAATAATCTTCTAAAACAGGACTCTTATCTAACTCACCAGCAATAATTTTCCGGAAGGCCTTTTTATAAGCAAGCGGATAGGAATTAACGTAGCCATCCACCGTATAAAAACCATTTTCCTGAGAGACAGACGGATGCAGCCCAATGCTACCAACGCGGTAACTTGACTGCGGTTTACCAATATAATCTTTAATTTCTTCAAATTGCTTCGTCGCATAAAATTGATTAATGCTTGGCGAACCATTTCCTGTGCGATAGTAAATCTCAGAATTATTAGCGAAAACGACTACGAGTTGCAACACGATTGCTACATACGCCAACTTCCGCCACCAATTTCCTTTTTTGATTAAGTAAACAATCGCAAGTGCAAATAATCCATAAAATAGAAATGGCTGTAGAAAATGGAACCGCGAAAAATTAAACGTCCGCATGATTTCCACGTTCTCTTTAATGACATTCCAGCCCTTGTACCACCAGAAACCATACCAAAAAGATAAAAATAAATTAAATCCGAACAACCATAAAAATAGCTTTTCTTTCACCCATTCGCGTTTTATAAGGATGAGCACAAGAACAAGAAGTAAAATCGGCAAAATAACAAATCCAGCCAGCGCCTGATCATGCGTATGCCCATTAATGAAATTTTTAAAACTCAGCCGAATCGAACTTAAAAAAGATAACTGCGGTAAACTAAATTCACTCCTCGAATCTGGCTCGGGGTGCAAAAACATCGCATAGATAAAGCGATAATTCACCAAGGCGTAAAGCAATCCCATATAAATCATACTGAGTAAAAAGCGAATATTTACTTGTTTTTTCTTAATCACATCATATAGCCAAATACACCCAACCATCACTAAAAAGAAACAAAATCCTAATATTAAACTTGAGTAAAATGGAAGCAATGTCAGTATGACCACATTCCAAATGCGTCGCCGATTATTTCTAATGTTCAAAAATGCCCATAAAGCAAGCGGCATTCCAAGCGTACTCAGCATACCAGATGGCCAATATGGCGTCAGCGCAAAAGCCAAGGAAACAAAATAAAGCGGCACGAGATATTTTTTGTCTTTAATAAGATAATCCCTTGCCCATAAAAATAACCCTAAAAATGCAAACACACGTGTAATCAATTGACTCACCGCAAACGCAATAGGTGCACTGAAAATCATATAAAGCCAATCAATGCCAACAAACTCTGAATCAAAAGAATCTCTCGGGACACTATCATCCATTATCTGATCGATATTTGCCGTCCCCACTTTTGCAGTATAATCTCCGCTATCCAAAACCATTTTGTACCAGGTCATATTGGAATCCAAGTTATCATGAATTCTCACATGACTATTCCCGCCAAGAATAAATAATGGAGCGACATAAATTGCCAATAATAGAAGTGCGACAATTAGCCACTTATGCTTCTTCCACATAATTCTCCTCCTTTTCTTTCTCTATATTATGTATACCCAAGAAAGCCAACTCCAATTATAACAAAAGAAATACCATTTGTTCATTCAAAAGGGGGACAGCCAGTTTTCGCCTGCTTGTAATCGGGGTATAAAGAGAGAAATGAACTAAGGGGGGCTTCATGATGAAAGAAGAATTATTACAAGCAATCGAAGTCGGCGAGCCAGTTTTACTCGTAACAGCAATTGGTTACATTGTTGGAATCGTGGAAACGAAAGGAGAACTAATCCGTTTGAGTGATGTGTATATTAATTGTATTTCTGCCTCGCGAGTAAACCGTTTCAGCCGAGGACTAGCCGTGAATGTCAATCAAGTCATTGGAATGCAGCTATTAAGTAAGGCTGAGAAAGCGGAAATGATTGGCGGCTGGAAAGCATATGTGGCACCAACAGCAGGGTAAACAGGTATGCTATAATGAATGAAAAAAGCGCGGAGGTTAGAAAAAATGATTTTACTAATTGTTGATACGCAAAAATTAATTATGACGAATGAGCTGTATAATTTTGATTCACTTGTACCTAATATCGAAAAATTAATAGTGACTGCTCGGAAAAATAAGGTGGAAGTCGTTTATGTCAGGCATAACGATGGACCTGAAACAGATCTCACCAATGGCCAAGACGGCTTTGAAATTTACGAAAAATTTGCACCAGCTAATACCGAAAGAATTTTTGATAAAACAGTAAATAGTGCTTTTAAAGGGACTGGCTTGCTAGAATATCTACAAGAAAAAGGCACAGAAACAATTATTGTAGCAGGGTTGCAAACAGATTTTTGTATTGACGCAACAGTAAAATGTGGATTTGAACATGGTTTTCAAATGATTGTCCCAGCTTTCGCGAACTCGACAGAAGCAAATGAATTTATGACAGCCGAAAATAGTTATAAATACTATAACGAATGGATGTGGCCTGATAGGTACGCCAACTGCCTTTCTATAGAAGAAACGATTAATGAAATGAGCAAGAGAGCCTAGGCATTACGCTTAGGCTCTTTCTACTTTTTCGATTTAATGATAGAGTGAAAGGAGTGAATTTTGCAGGAGGAAATGATGATTAATTTAATTTTTGATATTGACGATACTGCCTATGACCAACTAAAACCATTTGAAGAAGCCTTTAAAACTGTTTTTGGAACAGTTAATCAATTGAAAATCGAAAGTTTATATATTAAAAGTAGATTTTATAGCGATGAAGTATATCACCGAGTTGTACGAGGCGAAATGCCAAAAGCGGAAATGCACGTTTACCGAATTACGCAGGCGTTAGCTGATTTTGACTACCAAATCACGAAAAAAGAAGCCGAGAACTTTCAAATTGCTTACGAACAAAATCAACGTAAAATTGAACTTTCACCGGGGATTAAAGAAATTCTTACATGGGCGAAAAAGAACCATATTACTATGGGTGTTATTACGAATGGCCCGAAAGAACACCAACAACATAAAATAAATGATTTACAAATAAACGATTGGATTCCTGTAGCGAACACTTTTATTTCTGGGAAAGTAGGGATTGAAAAACCAGATAAAAAAATATTTGATCTAGTAGCAAAGCAAATTGGAATTGATGGTGCGAAAACGTATTATATTGGTGATTCCTTTGAAAATGATGTTATCGGTTCGAAAAATGCTGGCTGGCATTCGATTTGGTTGAACAGACGAGGTCATTTGGAGCCGAAAGATGCAGCGTACCGTCCGGATCATTGCGTTGAAAATGAGCAAGAATTATTTGCACTTTTACAGGAGATATTTTAAGACCTTTTTCCATTTTGGGAAAAGGTTTTTTAGTTATAAATTGACAATTTTGATTAACAGGGATATTATAGAGTTATTAAGTCTTTAATTGAGAAGGTGAAAATATGAAATTCTCGAAAGCAACGAATTATGCGTTACATACGATGGTTTATTTAGCGAATTTATCACCAGAAAAATCTGTTGGCGTGAAAGAACTTGCGACCAAGCAAAATGTATCACCAACGTATCTATCTAAGGTGTTAACAATGTTAGTAAAAGCAGGTTTTGTTGAGTCAGTAACTGGCGTCAATGGCGGTTATAAGCTAGCAGAACCTGCAAGTAGCATTAGTTTTCTAGATGTCATTCAAGCAATTGAGGGAAAGGGTGCATTTTTCCATTGTGACCCTAAAAACCATAGCGAAAGCCAGCCACACTGCTTAATTGGCGAAGTGATGAATAAGGCGGAGCAACAGATGGATGACTATTTAAGCAAGCAGACAGTAGGCAGTATTGTCGTAGAAATTGAAAAACATCAACATTAAGGAGTGCTAAAATGAAACATCATCATAATCATCACGGGGAAGCTGGATTTAAACGAAAAGTAGATTATTTGGATCGACCAGAGCGGAGCGAAGTGTTGTCGCCAGAGGACTTTTTGAAAGCTATGCCAATCGAAAAAACCACGAGCATTTTAGATTTAGGGGCGGGAACAGGATTTTTAACGATCCCAGCTGCAAAATTGGTTGATAATACTGTTTTTGCATTAGATTTAGATGCGAAAATGTTGGAGTTAATTGAGGAGAAAGCGAAAGATGCGGAGTTGGCTAATGTAGAGACGTTAGAAGCGAGCATGGATGATATTCCGCTTGAAGCCAGTTCGGTGGATGTTGTGCTTGCATCGCTCGTGTTGCATGAAGCGGAGTCACTTGCAGATGTTTTGCGTGAAGTAAGTAGAGTTGTGAAAACGGGCGGCTATTTTGCAAGTTTGGAGTTTGATACGAAAGGGACTGATTTGAAGGGACCACCAATGGAAATTCAAATTTCGGCGGAGAAATTGAAGGATGAGCTTGCGGGATTTGGGTTTGAAGTGGTGAAGAATTGGCAGTTGGATGAGGGGATGTATGTGAGTATTGCGGTGAAGAAGTAGAACGAAATTAAATATATTACTCCTAAAGCCAATATCACTCTATGGTATAGGATGAAAAGAACTATAATGGATTAGGAAAGGGGGAAAATACTTTCCTAATGTAATAAAAGAAACATTAATATCGAATGTGTAACACCCTAACCCACCAGTTAGGGCTTTTTTTACGCAAAAAAATATGAATGAAAGACAGAATTGAACGAATTCAATCATTTATGTGCATATTATTATATGATTTTTAAACAGTGATAATATATTCTTATTCTATTTGATTTTTCGTGGCAAACTTGTGGAAAAAATTTTCCAAAACAATCCAAACTAAACAAAAATAAAAAAGGTTATCTATTGTGAAATGGCTATTTCAAGCCATTTTGTAATAGATAACCTTTGCTAAACGAATTCAACAAACGGAGAAACGGGGATTCGAACCCCGGCGCGGCATACACCGCCTAACAGATTTCGAGTCTGTCCCCTTCAGCCGGACTTGGGTATTTCTCCACTGTGACATAGAATGCCGACAAGAAGTATTGTATAATAAAATTAACGAAAATACCAGTGTTTTTTATAAAAGGAGCGGGCTGAATGGAAAGAAAATTGGTTCAAGAAATAAATTTACTGGAAAATAAAAAGTTAGTGATGAATTTGAATATTGTTGCGATTGTTATTGTACTCGTATTAACTGTTTTAGGAATTGTTTTTTCAGGCGGTTTTGCAATTACGAATGGTTTTATGGGAATCATTTGGATGTTTGGTGGTTATGCAGTAGCTATTGTTATTCATGAGGCGGTGCACGGGATATTCTTTAAAGCATTTCGTCCAGAAGCAAAAGTGAAATTTGGTTTTAAAAATGGGATGGCTTATGCGGGCAGCCCGGGAGCGTTTTATACGAAAGCGCAATTTTTTATTATTTCGATTGCGCCATTTATTGTGCTTACGGGTTTGTTCATTTTTCTGCGCTTTCTTGGTGTGAATGAAGCAGTTCTTTATTTGATCTTTGCGCTACATACGTCAGGATGTGTGGGCGATTTTTATTACTGCATTCTTTTGATTAATCAGCCGACTGGAATCGTTGTCGAGGATACGGATAAAGGAATTAATTTTTATTCAGAAGGTTAAGTTTGGTAACGATTACAACAAAGTGTTAGAATAAGGATATACTTTTAGAAAGAGGTGCTTGGTTTGAAACGTATAACAATTGGTAATATCGCTTTAACAGCTTCAGAAATTTCGCTTGGATGTATGAGAATGGCGGATCTTAGTAAAGAAGATGCAAACAAAGTGATTAATACAGCACTTGAAAATGGCATTGATTTTTTTGACCACGCGGATATTTATGGCGGCGGTAAATCAGAGGAAGTCTTTGCTGATGCAATCGATATGAATGCAACGATTCGTGAAAAAATGATTCTTCAATCAAAATGTGGGATTCGTCAAGGATTCTTTGACTTTTCCAAAGAGCATATTATTTCATCTGTAGAAGGTAGCCTAAAGCGCCTGAAAACAGATTATTTAGATACACTTTTACTTCATCGTCCGGATACACTTTTCGAACCAGAAGAAGTAGCTTCGGCTTTCACTGAGCTTGAAAAAAGTGGGAAAGTTCGTCACTTCGGTGTAAGTAATCAAAACCCGGGTCAAATTGAGTTACTTAAAAAATATGTCGACCAAGAATTAATCGCCAATCAACTGCAATTTAGCATTATGCATACTGGCATGATTGATACTGGTTTTAATGTGAATATGACGATTGATCCTTCGCTTGATCGTGATGGCGGGATTTTGGAATATAGTCGTTTAAATAATATGACTATCCAAGCTTGGTCTCCGTTCCAGTTCGGTTTCTTTGAGGGCGTGTTCTTAGATAATGACAAGTTCCCTGAATTAAACAAAACCATCGACAAAATTGCTGCTGATAAAGGTGTAACCAATTCAGCGATTGCTGTTGCATGGATTCAGCGTCACCCTGCAAGCTTCCAAACAGTGGTTGGTACAATGAACCCGGGAAGAATTGCGGATATCGCTAAAGCATCTGATGTAACGCTTAGCCGCGAAGAATGGTACGAAATTTATCGTGCTGCAGGCAACCAATTACCATGATTTATGCCGACACTTGGGCTCTGTGCCCGAGTGTTTTTTTGCGCAACAAAATGATAGTGAAACTCATTCTCAATTACAAAACAATTTTATCAATTAGTTTGAAAAGTCTTTTCGGAAGTGCTATAATAACAAGTGAGTTAGGGACGCCTATCTTGGGAATTAATTATAATAATTATTGTTTAATCTGTTTTTCGCGCTTGCGAAAGCAGATTTTTGTGTTTTTTAGGGTAATGGGAATCATTATCATTTGGAGAGGATGAGCATAATGAAAGCATGGATGAAGCAGAATTGGCAATTTGTAACGACTGGTATTAGTGGGATTTTGATTATTATTGGTTGTTTAGTCGGCAGTGATGTCGGTGACTTTTGGACAGCAGTCATTTTCCTGAGTGCGTTTATTATCGGTGGTTTTGAGCAAGCGAAAGAAGGAATTCAAGCAACAATTAAAACGAAAAAATTGAATGTGGAACTTTTGATGATTTTGGCGGCTACTGGTGCGTCGATTATCGGGTACTGGTTTGAAGGGGCAATACTTATTTTTATTTTCTCTGTTAGTGGGGCGTTGGAAGCTTATACGACGAATAAGAGTAAACGTGAAATCACGAAATTAATGGCTTTTCAACCAGAACGAGCTTTTCGGCTACTTGCGAATGGCGATTTAGAAGAAGTTGCAGCAAAAGATTTGCAACTCGATGATATGGTATTGGTTCGGCCGGGGGAAAGTGTTCCGATTGATGGCGTCATTGTTCGTGGTTCGACAACGTTAAATGAAGCGGCAATCAATGGCGAATCGGTGCCAGCGACGAAAACGATTGGAGCGGACGTATTTGGCGGTACTGTCAATGTGAGCAGTGCCATCACGGTCAAAGTAACGCAAACTTTTGATAATACGATTTTTAGTAAGATCATCCGCTTAGTGGAAACGGCTCAAAGTGAACCTTCAAAAACCGCGCGTTTTATTGAACGATTTGAAGATGCTTATGTAAAAGCAGTCCTATTATTTGTGTTAGTGATGATGTTTTTACCTCATTTTGCATTAGGGTGGTCGTGGAACGAGACGTTTTACCGGGCGATGGTTTTACTAACGGTTGCTTCGCCTTGTGCGCTCGTTGCTTCGGTAACCCCGGCGACTTTAGCGGCAATTTCTAATGGTGCGCGCCACGGGATTTTGTTTAAAGGCGGCGTACACTTGGAAAATCTGCGCGGTGTAAAGGCAATTGCGTTTGATAAAACTGGAACGCTAACTAATGGAACGCCTGAACTTACGGACCGATTATTCGCGGAAAATGTAAACAAACAGCAAGTTATTAATGTGGTTGCTGCGATGGAACGGCAGTCTTTGCACCCGTTAGCTGCGGCGATAACGCAAGATTTAGAAGCAGAAATTACCGAAAAATTAGCAGAAATTGAAGTTACAGATGTGCCAGGTTGGGGAGTGAAAGCTGAATATAACGGGGAAATCTGGCAAGTTGGTAAGGCTGGCTTTGTTGGCACAGAAGCGGCTGCTAAATTTTCCAATGGTGCGTTTGAACGACTTGCTAGTGAAGGAAAAACGATTGTTTATATTGCTCGAAATAGCGATGTTTTAGCAATGTTTGCTCTCAAAGATACTTGCCGCCCGGAAGCAATTCGTACAATCAAAGCCCTTCAAGCGAAAGGGATTAAAACGATTATGGTAACCGGAGATAATGAACAAACTGGTGCGGCAATTCAAGCCGAACTGGGGATGGATTATGTCGTATCAGGTTGCCTACCGGAGAAAAAAGTAGATGTATTAAAAGAACTATCGGCTACTTATGGCAGTGTGGCGATGGTTGGTGACGGAATCAATGATGCTCCAGCGCTTGCACATGCGGCTGTTGGGATTGCGATGGGCGAGGGAACGGATATTGCGATGGAAACAGCGGATGTCGTCTTAATGAAAAATGACCTAGAAAAAATCCCTTACGCGTACACACTTTCCGAACGGCTTCACTGGATTAGTTGGCAAAATATTTGTTTCGCGATTGCGGTTATTCTTGTCCTTATCACAGCAAACGTCTTCCAATTAATCAATTTACCATTCGGGGTTGTGGGACATGAAGGAAGTACGATTTTAGTAATTTTAAATGGACTTAGACTTCTTAGATCAAACCGAAAACATTGATATATTTGACTGCTCGTCTATTCCTAGTCTAAGATAGATGGGCAGTTTCTTTTTGCGGAAAAAGGGGTATTGCATGATAGATTGGAGATGAGTGCATGAAGAAAATCAACTGGACACAATGGGTAGCACTATTTGTTTTTGCATCAATGGGGATTTCCGTGGTCTTTACTATTTACGAAATTTTCACCGCACCAATAAAGCAACCGGCAACCGGGCCGCATGTGACATTACGAGGGGATTATATATTTTTACTATTTGAAATTTTGTTAGGAATTTTTATTTTGCTGTTACCTTCGATTATTGCACGTCGCTTTAAATTTGAAATACCGGGTCTTGTGTACATTTTATTTATTGTCTTTTTATACGGCTCGATTTATCTTGGGACTGTTCAAAAATTCTACTCAACCGTGCCACATTGGGATAAAATTTTACATACTTTTAGTGGGGCGATGCTTGGGGCAATTGGTTTTTCGTTTGTCAGCTTGCTTAACGCTAACGACAAAGTAGTGATGAAACTGAAACCGGGTTTTATCGCTGTATTCGCGTTTTGTTTCGCGGTAACGATGGGAGCTTTCTGGGAAGTATATGAATATACGTTTGACGGGTTTCTCAATCTGAATATGCAGCGTTATAACCTATCTAACGGCACTCCGCTCACTGGTCGTGCAGCATTAGAAGACACGATGACAGATATTATTGTCGACATTATCGGCGCGTTATTTATTGTTATTGTTGGCTATTTTGCACTGAAAAAAGGCCGACCTTGGATGGAACGCTTTGAATTCAAACGGAAAAACTGGAAAAAAGAACCGAAGAAAAAATAATCGCAACAAAGCATCTGCGCGTCTATGCAGATGCTTTTTTAGTTGTACAAAAGCGCCAACAACTTTGGGGCTGAGAAACAATTGACTGGATCTTAGAACTTTTCTACACTTAAAATGAGAAGAAAACTTTGAAGGAGTGAGGAAATGTTTTTAGATACGGGGAATTTAGAGGAAATAAAGAGAGCGCTTCAATTTCCGTTTTTTGAAGGTGTGACTACTAATCCGACCATTTTATTAAAGGAAAATCAGCCGAGAAAAACGCATATTGCCAACATTCCCGCGAAATTAGTCTTTGTTCAAGCTGCTGGGCTAACGGAAGCTGAAATCTGGGAAGACGTAGCGCGAATTCAAGCAATTGAGCCAGCGAAAGGTACGACGATTGGTTTGAAAATTCCAGCCCATGAAGCTGGCATCAAAGTGATTGCTAAAGTGCGCGCTGAGTTTCCTGAGGCAATCATTCTCGCAACCGCGATTTTCTCATCCGAACAAGGCTACATTGCCGCACTTTCCGGGGCAGATTATTTAGCGCCGTACTACAATCGCATGGAAGTGAGCGGGCTAGATGCAGCAAAAACAATAGAAGAATTACGCTTCGTGCTAGATTTACAAGGACTTGAAGACGTGAAAATCATGGGAGCGAGTTTTAAAAATAGTCGCCAAATCATGCAGGCTCTAGTAAGTGGAGCGGATACCGTGACAATTGGTTACGACTTATTCTTACAAATGATGAACAAGCCACTGGCGCTTGAAAGCATCGAAAAATTTAACGAACATCAAGCTGCTTTACCAGAATAAGCAAAAAAGGAAGTATCCAGCAAATCCGGATACTTCCTTTTTTTATTTATCTTCGTCCCGTAATGGTAAATTGTTTACGTAGCTATCGGAATACTGCAAGAGTTTTCGGCTTGCGTCAAAGCGTTTCTTGACTTCGCTTGAAAGTTCTTTATTCGTGCCGTCATAGTTCGTTGCTGCACCAGTTTCAAAACTTTCGTCTGGTTGGTACATATACGAATTGGTGAAATAGCTTCCTTCTGGCATCGTATAGCGTTCGGGAACGTAATTGTTGGATGAATTGAGAATATCGGTACCGAACATAATTTGGTCGCCGGTTTTAATACCAAGTAAATTCATCACAGTTGGCATAATATCAATTTCGCCGCCAACATTTTTGATTTCGCCAGGGTTTTCCATGCCTGGATAGTGCAAGAAGAACGGGATACGGTAATCATCAGCCGGGTCAGCTTTAAGCTCGGTAGAACGATTGACGTATTTTTTTTGTTCCTCAGGTAGTTGATCGGTTTTGATAATGTGGTGATCGCCGTAGAAAACAACTACAGAATCGTCCCAAATGCCGCTATCTTTCAGTTTTTGAATGAACTGGCCAAGTTGTTTATCCGCATAATGAACTGCTTCAAAATAGTTACCAAGCTCGGTATCTTTTAAATCATCTGGTAAAGCAATTTCTCGCTTATCTTCTGGAATATCAAATGGCATATGGCTACTTACGCTAATCAATTGCGCATAGAATTTTTGGTTATTTTTATATTGCTCTTCTAAAATCGGGAAGGCTTTATTGTAAAGCACTTCATCACTTGGAGAGAAGCCAATCACGTCTTCATCACCAAAGAATTTACGATCATAAAACTTATCAAATCCAACTGCAGGATAAAATTCATCACGATTGTAAAAACTAGCGTCATTTGTATGGAAAGTCGCGGTTTTATAATCATTTTTACCAAGCAAACGTGGCATGGACGGGATTACCCGATCGCCGTATGTTTGGGTGTTGGTGTAGTAACCACTTGGGAAAGTCGACGTATAAACCGACCATTCCGCATCGGCTGTATTGGATTTAGAAACCGTTTGGAAAAATTGGTTGGAATACATTGTTTCGTTTTGTAAACTGTCTAATGTTGGCGTAATTGACTGACCATCAATTTTGACGTTCGTTAAATTACGCTGGAACGACTCGAGTTGAACAATGATAAGATTCTTACCTTTAGCGGCACCGAAATAATCGGGATTCGACTTGACGGTCACACCTTTAATATCGTTGACGTTTTTGGCGGTTATATCAGCGGCTTTTACATGGTCGGCGCCAGTAAGTGCGGTACTAATATTAAACGTGAAAATCCCCATTCGTTTTGCTCGCTTGGAGTCACTGATAATGTTTTGCTGCATCATGAAATAAGTAAAACCACTTAAAACAAGCAAAGTGCTCACAAAAGATACACCATAAACGCGGCTAGTTATACGAAATGACGGGAACTCGTGCCCTTTTTTTATGTTGAAGTAAAGAATAAATGGTAGTAAAACGATATCTAGAATGTATAACCAGTCAGTTCCGTTTAACAGACTTGTAGCACTGTTTTTAACGACGCCAACTTCACCGATAAGAGAGAAGCTGTGGTAAGTCGGAACTTCATTATAAAACCGGGCATAAAGCACACAAACGAGCATTAAAATCCCAATGAATAAAGACATTCCTGCATACCAATAAATATGCGAACGAACCGGTGCAAATAAATGAATCAGTCCAAGAAGTAAAACGATAAACAGCAGGTCCATTCCAAGTGCCAAGAAGTTAGGATCTTTAAAAATCTGGAAATAGGCAAAAGTGAACTTACCAATAATTAATAGAAAATAAAATAAAATCAACTGAATTCCTCTTTCTAGCATGCTTTGTGACGAATACGCACAAATCCATTCCTTCTAATTTTAGCTCAATCGTGCGAACAGTGCAAATCATGAAAGATGATTCTGATATATTTGGGTAATAGGTTCTAGTTTAGGAAAGATTAATTAGTTTTTGTGTTTTTTTTCACAACTCTATTGACCTTTAAAGTGTAAAAGTATACTATTTTAGAAGATAATAAAAAGGTAGGAGACAAAATGAATTCATTATTTAGAAGAAAACCGATTGAAGATTTAATGCAAAATAAAAGTGGAAGTACACATTTAAAGCAAACTTTAGGGCCATTTGATTTAACGCTGCTTGGCGTGGGGGCAATAGTTGGGACAGGGATTTTTATTTTACCTGGGACGGTTGCTGCGAATAATGCCGGGCCAGCGATTATTTTTTCCTTTGTGATTGCGGCGATAGTTTGTGCAATTGCGGCAATGTGCTATTCCGAGTTTGCGTCTAGCGTTCCCGTTGCTGGGAGTGCCTATACATATGGTTATGTCGTATTTGGGGAATTAATTGGCTGGTTGCTTGGATGGGCGCTTATTTTGGAGTACGGGCTTGCTGTGGCTTCTGTTGCGAGTGGTTGGTCTTCTTATTTAAATGCGCTGCTTTCCGGGTTTCATATTTCGATTCCGCAAGCGATATCTGGGCCTTTTAATCCAGAAGTAGGTACATTTATTAATTTGCCGGCGATTATTATCGTGCTTGTGATTGCATTTTTATTAACACTTGGAATAAAAGAGTCGACACGTGTGAATACAATCATGGTTGCTCTTAAAGTAGGGGTTATTTTACTTTTCTTAGTAGTAGGCGTGTTTTACGTTAAACCGGATAATTGGCAACCATTTATGCCATTTGGAATGAGTGGTGTGATGAACGGGGCTGCGTTAGTCTTTTTTGCTTATTTAGGCTTTGACGCGGTATCATCAGCGGCGGAGGAAGTGAAAAATCCACAACGAACTATGCCAATCGGAATTATCGGTTCGTTACTTATTTGTACGGTATTATATGTTGCGGTTTCGGCTGTTTTAACTGGAATGGTGCCTTACACAGATTTAAACGTAACGGATCCAGTAGCCTATGCTTTGCAAGTGATAAATCAAGATTGGGTAGCTGGGATTGTGTCACTTGGCGCGGTCGTTGGGATGATTACGGTTATTTTAGTGATGAGTTACGGCGCGACTCGACTAATTTTTGCCATGGGGCGTGATGGTTTATTGCCAAAAGTGCTCGCTGAAATTAACCCGAAATACAAAACACCTGTTAAAAACACCTGGATTTTTGCGGTAATAGTCGCGATTATTAGTGGGCTTGTTCCATTAAATAAATTGGCAGAATTAGTAAATATTGGGACGCTTTTAGCATTTATGATGGTGTCGATTGGCATTATTTTCTTACGTAAAAACAAAAGCATTCAAGCTCGAGGTTTTAAAGTGCCATTTTATCCAGTATTACCAATCGTGTCATTTCTATTATGTGCGTTTTTGATTAGCCGTTTATCCGTTCATACGTGGATTCTTTGCGGGATTTGGTTCGTTATCGGCTTAATTGTTTATTTTGCTTATGGTAGAAATCACAGTGAATTACTTAAAAAATAATTAACTTACTTTTTGTAAGTCGTTTTATTGGAATTCGAACGCTCCTTGTGTTGTAATGAATGTATTACAATAAAAGGAGCGTTTTTAACATGGGAGCAATTAATGAAAAATTACGACTTGGCGAAGTTGTATTAAATGTAGGTCATTTAAAAGAGATGGCAGGTTTTTATCAAGAGGTCATTGGTTTAACGTTATTAGAGGAAAACGAGCGGATGGTTCGGCTTGGTGTAAGTGGTTCCGATGAGGCGCTACTTGTGCTTAAAAAAATCGATCATGCGGTGGTTCCAGAAGTACCGCGCATTGGGTTGTTTCATACGGCGTTTCTTTTGCCAACACGGGAAAGTTTGGCGGATGTACTTACGCATTTGGCGAAGTCAGGTTATCCGATTGATGGTGCCGGAGATCATGCTTATAGTGAAGCACTTTATTTACATGATATTGAAGGAAATGGCATTGAAATTTATGCCGACCGTCCGGAAAATGAATGGATGCGTGATGGTGATGGGAATTTGCCAATGGTAACCGAACAAGTTGATGTGGATGGATTGCTTCAAATTGCGTCAGGCAAAACTTTTACTGGAATGCCAAATGGAACGATTATCGGTCATGTGCATTTGCAAGTGGCAGATGCGGATAAGGCGGAAGCATTTTACAAAGAGGCGCTTGGAATGAATTTGACCACAGCGATACCGTCAGCGAGATTTTTTGCGGCTGGCGATTATCATCATCATATTGGTTCTAATATGTGGGCTGGACGTCAATTGGAAAATCGTCAGGAAAATGAAGTGGGACTGGCTTGGTTTACGATTATAACGCCGGATAAAGAAGCAATAACCGCTAATTTAAAACAACAAGGATATGCAGTGAAACGATTTGAAAATACCATTTCAGTGACTGATTCGAACGGTATCAAGATTCATTTTAAATAAAAAAAAGAACTGTTTAAGCGAAAAATGAGCTTAAACAGTTTTTTGATGCGATAATAAGGGAAAGGTAGATTAGACTAATTATTTTTAATGTTTACGTTGAACGGTTTTCTTGAAAAACCAATTGCTTGATTGGAAAATCGTTTGGAAGATTAAAAAGACACCAATTCCAAGTGTTAAATAAGAAAGCGCTAAGGCTGCATTGTCTGGGAATGAATTTTGTACAGCGAGAAAGGTAATAAAGAAGCCACTATTGGCGCAAAAAGCTATCCAAAACCAAGATAAACCACTAAGTTTGCTTACTACAAAAGAAAGGGCAGAGACAGTTGCTGCTAAAACAATTCCTGTAACTATCATAGACATAAATTCCATTTTCATCGCTCCTTTGTCATAAATGAATTATTATTAATAATAATGTAACATAAATGAAATATTTTGTAAAGAAGATACAAAGAAGGGAGATACACAGATGATTGAATTTTTTAAAACGACCAATGAAAAAATGGAGCAACTTGCTGATTTAGAAGACGGCTGTTGGGTAAAAGTGACTGCTCCGACAGATGAAGAAATTGAAATATTAAGCAAAGAAATGGATGTGCCAAAACCATATATTTTAGATGCACTGGACTCTGAGGAGCGTTCTAGAATTGAGTTGAAACGAGCGGAGCAAGATGTCAGACATTCGCTAGTCATTGTGGATTACCCTTACGAATCAAAAGATGAGCTAGGCTATGCGATGTATGAAACGCTTCCGATTGGGATTGTCTTGACTAGAAAACATCTTGTAACGATAACATTGCGCGACTTGCCAATCCTAGAAGATGTGCAATCTATGAAGTTAGAAGAATACGATACAACCAATCATAAACAATTTTTGTTAAAATTATTGTATGCTGTATCTTATTATTACCTCAAATACTTAAATCAAATCATTAAACAGACAAATAATTTAGAAATCCAGATTAAACAGTCGATGAAAAACGAGCAACTGTATGCGTTTATGGCGGTTCAGAAAAGTTTAGTATTTTTTGCAACAGCGCTTCAATCTAATAAAGCAATTCTCGATAAAATGGAAGATGTGGAACATTTTATGCAGCAAGAAGATAATCATGATTTGCTGAGAGATGTTATTATTGAAAATAAGCAAGCAATTGCGATGACGGATACATATACCCAAATAATTAGCGGCATGTCGGATGTGTTTTCTTCGGTCATTTCGAACAATTTGAATATCGTGATGAAATTTTTAACATCATTTACGATAATTTTGTCATTACCAACGATTGTGGCGAGTATTTATGGGATGAATATTAAGCTACCGTTTATGCATAATGAGCACGCGTTTGCGTTAATTCTTTTATTTACGCTGTTAATTACGACGGGAGTAACCGTGATTTTTTGGCGTAGAAAATACTTTTAATATATAGAAAACGAGGGATGAGCATGGAAAAACAAACATACGAAAAATTAGCATATTATACAATCAAAGAAAAAATTCTCAGTGGAAAGCTTCATGTAGGGCAACATATTTCAGAAGCTGGTATTGCAAAAGAATTATCTATTAGTCGAACTCCAGTCAGAAAAGCAATTGCGGTTTTAGTATCCGAAGAACTAATCGAATACGAACTAAACCGGGGGGCAATTGTAATCGAAAGCAGCATGAGCGCTGGTCGTTTTATCGAATTACTAGAAATGGCAGAAATTTTAGTCGCTCAAACCATCGAAAAATGTAAAAATAAAAATTTAACTTATAAACCAGAGCAAGGAAACGAACTTTTAAAAGAAATGCGAGAAATCCAAAGAGAAGAAGACGTGGATGCTTACTTGTCTTTGCTTAGTAAATGGTTGCTGCAATTTGTAGCGCAGTTGGCCAATAGTTATGCCGAAGATATTGTTCGGAAAATGAAGCGTGATTTCTTTAATAAAGCACAAAAAGATATTAAAATAATTCCAGTCCTTTTGGAAAACGAAACGATGGACGCGTTAGAACAATTATCTTATTATATGGTTGAAAAGAAATATGATTCAGCAAAAGAGGTAATGCAAAAATTAGTGAATTTGTATATTATCCGTACATTTAGATAGTATTTCTAAAATGATTTGCTTGAAAACAGGGGGTGCTTTTGATGCGGAAAGTATACGAAATATTTATTTTAGACTGGCGCCGTCTCTTCAAAGCGCCTTTAGCTTTGTTATTAGTTATTGCACTGATTATTTTGCCATCCTTGTATGCGTGGTTTAATATTGAAGCACTTTGGGACCCGTATTCGAATACTTCGGGGATTAAAGTGGCAGTTTCGATTGATGATGAAGGCGCGGAAGTAGATGTGCCAGGGAAAAAGCCTCAACAAGTCAATGTCGGGGAAGAGCTTAAGAAAACGCTGGAGAAAAATAAAAAACTGGGCTGGACGTTTGTAAGTGAAGCGGAAGCCAAAAAAGGCGTGAAAAGCGGGAAATATTATGCGTCGATTCACATTCCGAAAGATTTTTCAGAAGATATGGTTTCGGTTGTCAGTGATAACGTCACAAAACCAACTATCGATTATTCGGTCAACGAAAAAATCAATGCTATCGCGCCAAAAATGACCGAAAGCGGAGCAACAACAATCGTAAATCAAATCAGCTCGGAATTCGTCGGTACGGTGAGCAAGGCAGTTTTAGAAGAGTTTAATAAAGCCGGGATTGATCTTGAAAACGAATTACCGACAATCAGGCGCTTGAAAACCAAAGTATTCCAAGTGCAAGATGCGTTACCAGAGCTCAAAAAAATGGGCGCAGAGGCTGTCAAAATTGAAGCCAAACTACCTGAATTAAAAGCAAAAGCCAATCAAGTTGTCGAGCTAAATGAGAAAATCCCAGAGCTCAATAAAGCGACCGAAAATGTCCTATTAGTAGAGCAACAACTACCGAAAATCGACCAACTTGGCCAAGATATTCTCGTGCTTCAAAAGAAAATTCCAGAAATCAAACAAATCGCAGAGTCAGTAAAAGAAGTGGATGAAAACTTCGGAACGATTAAGAAAACAGTCAATGACGCGGTGAATGAATCTGGTAAAGCGCTCGATGTGATTGATACGGCGATGGCGGCGATACCAACCGTAGAAAAAATCGCTCAAAATGGTAGTGGCTACGTGGATAAAGTATCCGATTTTGCGGATGAAATTAATAAGTCTTTTGATACGTTAGCACCTGCGATTAAACAAAACTTAACGCTAATGAAGCAAATGGCGGATAACATTTATCAAGTTACAGAAGCAATTAAAAACGGTTCGATTAGCGCAGATCAAGCGATTGCCGAATTGAAAAAAATGGAACAAGATATTGATTCCTTACAACAAATGATTTCGAAACAAACAGCGACTTTAGAAAGTTTAAACGAAACGTTGCCGAACAAGCCATTTACTGATTTAATCAAGGATTTAAAAGCAATTAACGGCCAGTTAGGTGCGCAAAAAGCAACGATTACAAAAGTCCGGACAGAACTGGAAAACGGAGCGCAACCTTCCGAGGAACTTTTAAATCAATTAAATGACCAAGCGAAAAATGTTAGCGCGAAATTGGACCAAATTTTAGCAAACTACGATTCGGAAATTGTTCCAGCAATCAAAGTCGGCTTAAACCAAATTCAAGGGGATTTAAAAGACAGTCAAAAACTACTGGAAACGTTGCAAGCCAAAATCCCAGAAATTACACAGGTGTTGAAAGATTCCAGAGAAACGTTGCAAACAGGCCAAACCTATTTAAAAGAGTTCCAAAAACGGCTACCAGAAATCCAGAAAACGTTGGATGAAGCGACCGAAGTTATCAAAACTAAATTAGACACCATTATCGCGGGCATTAACGAAGCGGCGAACTTTTACAAAAACGATTATCCGAATGTAAAAGCCAATATTATAAAAGCAGCCGATTTCATTCGTAATGATTTACCAGGGCTCGAAAAAGAAATTAACCAAGCATCTAACTTAATCCAACAAAAAATGCCAGAATTCGAAAAAGCGATTAAAATTGCGGCCGATCTATCAAGAGAAGAGCTACCAGAATTCGAAAAAGCCATCAATAATGCTGCCAATAAAATTACCGACTTCGACAAAAATTACGATTTACAAAGCATTATTAAGATGCTCAGAAATGATGCCGACAAAGATAGCTCCTTTATTGCCAACCCGGTGAACTTAAAAGAAACAAGCTACTATCCAATTCCCAACTACGGCTCGGCAAGCTCGCCATTTTATACGGCGCTATGTCTGTGGGTTGGCGCACTATTACTGATTTCATTACTCCGCGTCGATGTAGAAGTGCCAGCCGGTATATTTAGCCATTATCATCGCTATTTTGGCCGACTATTAACATTTTTATCAATTGGATTAATGCAGGCGCTCATCGTGACGCTCGGGAATATTTTCTTACTCGGCGTTTCCATTGCAGAACCACTACTCCATGTGCTCTTCAGCATGTTCATCAGCGTAGTGTTCATGACGATAGTTTATACACTCGTCTCGCTATTTAATAATGTCGGAAAAGGGATCGCGATTATTTTACTCGTTTTACAAATTTCAGGAGCAGGCGGGAACTTTCCGATTCAAGTTTCGCCACCGTTTTTCCAAGCGATATATCCGTTCTTGCCGTTCACTTATGCTGTTAGTTTAATCCGAGAGAGCGTTGGAGGGCTTTATATGCCGACAGTCTGGATCGATATGAGTGTCCTTGCCGGATTTGCGATTCTGTTTATTGCACTAGGCATTTTACTCAAAAAACCACTCGATAAAATAGTGCCAAAACTCTCGGAAAAAGCAAAACGAAGCAAGCTCATCCATTAATAAAATTTCTGTGATATAATTACGAGCGAAGAGGGGAGGCAGACTTGTGGCAAATAAATTTAAAACACTAGATAAGATGGTTTATAATTTACTTCTTGAAAAAATTAAAAATGGCGAATTAGTGGTGAACCAACATTTAGCGGAAGAAAAACTGGCGACCGAATTCGGTGTGAGCCGTTCACCGCTGCGAAAAGCAATTGCAACACTCACTGCTCAAGGCATTGTCAGCTATCACGAAAATAGTGGCGCCGTTTTAAATGATGTCCTTATTGATGCAGCCCGCTACGTGCAATTAATGGAAACCATCGATATTTTTGTCGATGCTGCTATCGTCAAGGCTGCCCATTTTGGTTATGAAATGGATGTCGAAAAACTGCATGAGCGCGTGGCTGAGATGGAGCGCTTTTCGTATTTAACAGATGTGGAAAATTATTTTGAGGCACATCACCGTTTTATTCTTTGTTTAATTAGTTTTGCTGAAAATCCCTATCAAGTTCGCATCGCCAAGCAAATTTTCTTTCAAATGGTTCATTTTTCTGACGGAATTAACATTTTTAAATCCGTCGAAATTAGAGAATGGACTAACAAAAAGAGTAAGCAGATTTATGAGCTACTCGCGGAAGAAAAAACAGAAGCCGCTAGAAAGACGATTAAGTCATTGTTTGCGGAACTTACCATTCAAGCATATAGATAAAAAGAGCTGTCCTAGATGGACAGCTCTTTTTGATATAAATTAAAACCATTTTTCTCACCTGAAAACGCGAAATCATAACGCAAGTACATTTGATTTAGCTGTTCATTCGTTTCAATACAATCCAACCGAACAAACGGAACCGACCGTTCTTCCGCCAATTTTTCAGCAAAGTAAATCATTTCCTTGCTAAAAGAAAAACCGCTAAACCTACGGGCAACCATAATCCGGTGCAAATAATAAGCTTTATCATTCGCCAAGTTGCCCCATAAATCTGTATCCCAATCGCTCGGTGTTTTCCGAATAATCATCGCGCCCGCAAGTTCACCATCAGTCGTTTCAAAAAGTGCGACTTCACCAAGCTCAATGCGTTGTTCGATGTTATGCACATCAAAACCATGCAAAATATCGCCCCACTGGGTTGAACCCGATTCTTTTAACCAGCGAGCCGTATTCATCATTAAGTCCATTATTATCTGACGGTCATTTGGCAAAGCAAAGCGGACTAGAAATTCCAGTCCGCCAGCCGTGATTTTATTTTGGTTCATTTTCGTCTTTCGGAGCCTCAGGATTTTCAGGAGCTTCTGGACTCTCAGGCGATTTAGGTGCCTCAGGAGTTTCAGGAACTTCAGGAGTCTCGGGTGTTTCAGGAGCCACAGGAGCTTCTGGAACTTCGGGTTCTTTTGCTGTGTCAGGTCCAAAGCCTTCTGGATGTGTATCTTCCACAAATGGATCAGCTTCTGTTGTTCCGAATGGGTCAACTTCTTCGTCAGCAACGATTACTGTTTCTTCTGTAAAAGTGCCTTCGCTCGCTGCAAATAAATCATCGTAGAATACAGCACAAGAAGTGATTAGATAAGGATACACATAAAGCGAAATACCAAGTCCAATTAACCAAGAAGCTAAAATCAATACTAGTCCACCAAATGCAGCACCGGCAGAAATTGTGGAGATAACTTGGGATGGATCAGTAGAATAATAAGATGAAGTGGCAGCTCCACTAAATACAATAACAGATCCGACAATCGCAACAGCAATCGGAATTAAATACCAAAGTAGGAATGTAAGAGATAGTCCGAAAAGTCTACCTTTGTGTCCATTCATCATATGGCGGCTTTCTGTGATAGCGTCTAATGGGGAAATATTAGGATTATCTCTTAAAATGAAGAAAGTTTGTGAATAAGAGTAAGTTTTAATAATCCCAGGCACGATTAGTAGTAAGCTCCATAAGAAAGTGAAAATAAAAATTAGCAAGTAAGCTACAAATGTACGGCCAAATTCTTTAAAGCCACTAAACATATAAGCAACATCAGGTTGTTCCCCGCGGCTAATTGCCAGGTACACCCAAGCAACACCGGTGTATAGTGGTCCTGTTACTAGTATCATAGCAACCTGACCTATGAAAGGAATCCAACCAAGTATTCCTCCAGTCACTGTTAAGATTAACCAAGCGAGTACAAAAATCCCAATGGCAATTCCCCAGTTACCACGTAGCGACTCTTTCGCGGTTCTTTTTACTTGTGAAATAGTCATCATAATGAAAACTCCTTTTTCGTTTATTTTAGTATAATAGCAAAAAATACCTACTCCTAAAATAGCATACTTTTCAGGACTAATACAGTAATAAGAGGCGTGATAAAAAAATGCTACAAAAAGGATTACATTTCTATTTTTAGGGGAAAAGTAATTCTATGTAGTATGACTAATTTGGAGGTGGCGCATATGGCCCATGAGAATTTAAGAGAATTAGAAGATCAATTAATTGAGTTGCGACAAACGTATCAAGAAGTAATCAGTGAAACGAGAGATTTTGAAGACCCACAACTCCAAAATGGACCAATCAATGCATCGGAAGTTAGATTAAGTGCAATCCGTCACGAGATTGCTGAAGTAGAGAAGAAAATCAAAAAAGCAGAGAGCGAAACCGAATAAGAAAAAGGCGTCCATTTGTTAATTTAGCAAAGGGGCGTTTCTTTTACGTAGATTTGGAGGTATAGCGATGAAGCCAATTTTTGCTGTAGGGGATGTTCATGGAGAAATTACGCTTTTAGACGAATTGCTGGAAAACTGGGATAGAGAGCGCGAACGGCTTTTGTTTGTCGGGGATTTGATTGATCGCGGCGAGAACCCGGCGGCGGTTCTTAGAAAAGTAAAAGCATTGGCGGACCAAACAGATGTGATCGTTTTAAAAGGAAATCACGAACAAATGCTACTTGATTTTCTTGAGAATCCCACAGAAAAAATGCACTATTATTTAAGCCAAGGTGGGATGGAAACGATTCAATCGCTAATTGCAGATTCGTTAGATAAAAAAATGACACCAGAAGGATTAGCAGAACGGATTAAAAATGAGGCTTCGGAACTGATTGATTTCATCCGGAATTTGCCACTTTATCATGAAGAAGGCAAGTATGTATTTGTGCATGCGGGAGTGGATTTTTCTAAAAAAGATTGGCATGATACCGAGGAGCGCGATTTTTTCTGGATTCGCGAACCATTTTTATTTGGGAAGAACAACACTGGGAAAGTCTTTATTTTCGGGCATACCCCAGTGCAAAATTTACATAGTAATGGAAGTTCGGGTATTTGGGTTTCGGAAGATAAAACGAGGCTCGATATTGATGGTGGCGCGGTTTTTGGCGGGGAGCTTCACGGAGTTGTTGTGGAAGAAAATCTTATTACCAAAAGTTTTTCTGTAAAAAAATAAGCATCAAATGGGCTTTTTTAAGAGCTCATTTGATGCTTTTTTAGTTAATAATACGGTGCCATGAATAAGTATACTAGTACGCCAGTTAAGCTGACATATAGCCAAATTGGCATAGTCCAACGAACGATTTTTTTATGTTTCTCAATTTGCATCGTCCAGCCCCATACAAGTGCAAATAGCGCGAGTGGAACGACGATTGCCGCTAAGAAACTATGTGTAATTAAGATGAAAAAGTAGATTGGACGGATAATTCCAACTCCACCAAATGTGGAAGTTTCTGCTGAAATATAGTGAAATGTTAAGTAAGTTACTAAGAAGAATAACGTTGATGTAAATGCTGCTAAAATGAAGCCACGGTGCATTTTAATGTTTTTCTTTTTTATAATCGCCCAAAGTGCAATAACTAAAAATACAAAGGTAAAACTATTAAAGATGGCGTTCATCCGCGGGAAAATAGTAATGTCAAAATGCACTGCTCCTTGATAACCAATTGGTGAGAAGAATAGTAGCAAAATCACCACAACCGCGACAAATGAAATGATCATTATCGGCCAAAAATAGTTTTTATCTGATGTCGGCTTTGTGAGTTTTTCTTTATTTTGTTCCATGAAAAAAATAGCCCCCTAAATATAAAAAATTGCTGTACTTCTTTCATTATACATGACGAACATATCGGATGCGAAAGATTGAACTTTTAAGGTATAATAGGTTTTGAAAGGGTGTTTCTTATGTCGATAATTGCACGAGAATTAACAAAAGCGGAAGAAGCCGAAATTATCCGTTTAAAAGAAGAAGGCGAAGTAATGCTCCAAACGGACGGAACTCCAGAAGAGCGCATCGAGAAAATTGCTGCATACTTAAAAGATACCTCGCCAGACCCTGATTTGGCAGAAGAACTTGGTTATGTTTTAGGCTCGTTATACGGAGAAGCGGTGCGGGAAAAGTATCAGTGGAAATGGCTATTTGTCTCTGAAAATGATTTAGAAGGTTACGCGATTACATCGAAAGAGCATGGCTATACATTTATGGTGCATGACTATTTTATGCAAGTAATCGTTCAGAATAAACCGGATAATAGTAAAATGTTATTTGAGTTAATGGTTGATATGATAGGGAATCGGGATGGTTTCCGGATGATTGGGTGAGGAATAACTGCTTTTTTGATGAGGTGATACGCGGTGAGCGGGAACGAGCAAAAAGTGTTAGTTTTAAATAATTTAGTGGATCATTATGGGTATCAAGATTGGTGGGAAGCGGATAATCGTCTGGCTGATTGGCTTTCGATGATATTAATCCAGCGTACGACAGAGAAAAATGCCAAACAAGCATTAGCGAATTTGGCGCCATATTTAGAGTTAGATAGCTTACTTAAGCTAGATATGGCGAAATTGGAAGAATTAATCTATCCAGCCGGTTTTTATAAACAAAAAAGTATCTATATTAAAGCACTTGTCAGGTGGTTTAATGACCATGGAGCTAGTTTTGATAAGTTTCGTCGCTATTCAACGGAAGATTTGCGAAAAGAATTATTGGGCATAAAAGGCGTCGGGGAAGAAACTGCTGACGCGATGTTGCTGTATATTTTTGAGCGGAATGTGTTTATTGCTGATTTGTATGCAAGGCGATTATTTACGCGGTTAGGCTTTGGTGAGTATAAAACCTATGAGCAAATGCGCGAAGAATTTATGCCTATTGTAGGAAAAATTTCGCATAAATTATGCAAAGAATGGCACTCCGTTATCGATGTTCATGGGAAGTATTTTGGCAAGGATAAGACGATGGATGAAACGTGGTTATTGGAAAGTTAATAATAGCAATGGAAGCCGTGATTTTTGGCTTCTTTTTTTTGTGCCGATAAATTACTTTTTGGGTTGAAAAGGCGCCGACACTTTTTTGCCATATTTTAAGAAGAAATCACTTATTTTAATAGACTTTTCGCATGAGCCTATAGGTATAATTATAGTAATTAAGTAAGCCAGTTTTTAATACATAGAGACTAAACATAAGGAGGAACTATATTGAAGAAACTAGCGAAACTCATAATAGCATTTAGTGTTATTTGTTCTATTATCATCGTCCCTGTTGATATTCCTGTGAAAGCGGAGGAAAGTAATAAACGTGATGACCTGATTAAGTCCGTGAGTTTTTATAAGTCGAATGGACAAAGTCTTACTGCGAAGGAAAAATATAATGAACAACTAGATTATTTTTTGGAAGTGGCTTTTGGCGGGAATTCTTTCAAGAAAGGCGATTATTTTGATGTGACCTTATCAACGGATGCTTTGTTTTACACGGATAAAGTGTATGATTTGAAAATCGATGTTGATCCAACTGCAGCTGTAAATGAGCAAGTGGTCGGGAATGTTCGTGTGATACAAAATAATGATGTTTACACACTGCGCATTTATTTTACAGAAGATTCGGATTCTTTATTCGTGAACAGTTTTAATGGGACGTTTAAAATACAAGTAATGCCAGCGCATGGCGATAAAAATCTCATCAACTTATCGTATAATGGGGCTCGTCAAAATTTTAAAAACATTGGTACGAGTAGCGTTGAATTAAATGTCGATATGGCAAGTGATTGGCCGCCAGTTGGGATAAGTGATTTTTCGAAAGTGAGCGGCGATTTATACCATGCGATATTAGTATATGAAAAGCCAAAAAGCAAAGTAGATTATGAAACGGAAATTTTAGTTTCTTATCCACTTTTTGAGAAACGGATTCCGCTTGGCAATGTCCAAAATATTAAAATTGAAATTTGGGATGAAGCGAAGGGAATATATCGGTTAGGTGTAGCTGGTGTTGATTACGGCACGATTACATATGACGTCGGAACGCCATTTGTGGGTGGACCAGTTTTTCAAATGAATTGTACTATTCCGTTCAAGGGGATTTCTACGAGAACGCGGGTTAGTTTTGATATTGATACGAATGTGGATGGGAAGCCTGGGACAACGGATCCATATCTTGTTAGTCTTTCTTCGCTGGCATCTGCAACAAAATCACTTCAATTTTATCCAGTGAATAATGGGAATGCGAATATTAGCGCTACTTTTTATGGCAAAGTAACTACGCAGTTTGAGGATGAATTAGGCAATCCGATTACTTTTGCTGACTATAGCGCGGCAACTATTCCCGGAAAAGTTAATCAAGCTGGCAAATATGAAATAACGGAACCTTTTTTATATAATTCGACACAAAATATCGATAAACATGCGTTTGATAATTTGTTAAGTGCGAACAAATATAAATTGCTTAGTGTAACTTCGAATAATAAGCTTTCTGAGACGACAGACAACTTAAATATACAAATCAAGCGAGGTTATCAAAATGATGTCTTGTATAAAATAAAAGCACTTCAAAAGCCGGTTATCAGCGCGCTTCCGGAAATGGAATATAGTAAAACGGTGACGCGCACGGTAGAAGAATTTCTTACGGATGTCGAGGCTAGCACGGATATTCCGGCTGATATAAATAGTGATTTATCCAATGTGAAATGGGGAGTTCCCGGAGATTATCCTGTTCTGCTAACCGCGGTGAATGAAGACAATCAGGCGGCTGACCCTGTTTCTGTTACGATAAAAATCCTTAAAAATCCAGCACCAATTATTACAGTAGACCCAGAGATAACCTATGATAAAACAGTGACGAAAGACGAAAGTACGCTACTTAATGAAGTAAATGCGCGAACGAATGATGGTTCGGCAATTATTTCAGATATGGATGAGCAAGTGAAATGGGGCGTGCCGGGTGATTACGAAGTCACTTTGCAAGCGGTGAATGAAGATGGTGTGGCAGCAGAAGCGAAAACGTTTGTAGTGCATATTTTGAAAAGTCC
>NZ_JAASWB010000006.1:0-165116 GCF_014227425.1 Listeria marthii | reverse complement strand
TGGTTAGCTGCGCGTAGTTGGAATGCAAAATCTCGTATTTCTCCGATGTCGATTCGGCTCACTGGAACAACTCCTTTATTCTCACTAATAACATTTGAATATCCATACTCACACCTTGAATTTAGTTTTGCTGTCAATAATATTTTGAGCCTCGTAATAGTTTTTATTTTTTATATAATTCATCATTTTAAACCAGTCTAAACACTCTTCATACACTCCGTGAGCTATTAAATCTTCCTTTGTTACCTCTAAAATCACCTCATCATTTAAGGCTCTTTTAATTTCTTTTTTGCTCATATTTTTTTTAATATCATTTATATTTGCCACTATGTCATTAACTTTTATTTCTTTTGTATCATCTAATTCTATATTAAAGTATTTATTAATCAAATGAGTTGGTACATAATTTTCCATAGTTTGATAGCTTAGTAAAGTAGCAAATTTATTAATGTTCTCATCACTTTTCATTTCTTTTATAGCAGTAGAATACTTATCAACATCATTATCACTAATGATTAAAACCGGAATTTTTGAGTTATCTAAATAACTTCGTTTTATCCAATTTTCAATATAAGATCCGTTAGCGCATACAATAGAAATATCTCTATCAATATCAATTAGTTCTCGAAACTCTTCAATTTTCCCAATATTACTTAAAAACCTCCGATCATTTTCACCCTCAACAACAACAACTAAATGATTAACAATAGGAGGTAATTCCCCTAAGCTCTCAATTATTTTAGTAGCTTTTTCATTTTTTGTATATTCTTTAATTGTAGGAAATTTATTTTCTTCTTCAATCAAATTTATATTATCAATATCCAATAACCCTGCGATATCTGAACTATGGGTCGTTACAATTACTTGTCTTTTTTCCATACCTGCTATTTCAATTAAAGATTCGATAATCATTTTTTGATAGTTTGGATGTTGGCTAGTCTCTGGTTCTTCAATTGCATAAATAACAGACTTTTTAGCACTTTTATTTAACAGCCTTTCAACTTCTGCTCTAAAGTAACTTAGTAATACTAGCCTGCGAACACCGCTACCTCTCTTGTTTAAAGGAATCCCTTCATCTGTATCTATATTAAAAGAAAAAAGACTATCTATCTTTTTCACTGTCATTACAGGTTTTAAGTTAGATTCTGAAAACTCCGAGAACTCTTTCATCTTTTCTATAGTTTTTTCAAGCATTTTCTTAACTTCTTCTAAAACACTCTCTGATATTTTTTCAAAATCCTTTTCAATATTCTTTGTTGCTTCAGCTGTGACAGCTTTAATAGGATCTTGGACATCCTTATCACCATCGTTATTGCTTCTATCGACTCTAAATATTTGGTATATAGGAAGTACCTCACTTATCTTTCCCCATGTTTTTTTTGCTCCTTCTAAGCTGTTTATATCCATCTCTACAGTTACTTTTTCTTTATCATTTAAATTATTATGTAACTCCTCACGCATCAGATGATTAATCTTAGTGTCAACCTTTGTTTCACCTATTTCTTCTTTAATACATTTCTTTAATTCTGAATTTTTCATTAAAATAAGTGGTTTATCTTTATATATTTTAAAGTATTCACATCTTATCAATCTCGTTATAGAACTTACTGACACAGAGGTAGCATCTTTATCAATATTAATTCTCAATATTAACTCTAAATTTTTTGAAGAATTTAAAAGACACTCTTTTGTAAAGCTTGTAACAGCTGTTGAATCAAGTGTCAATAAATCGTCATCCGCATCCAATTTAAATTCCACAGCAATTTCAATATAGTTATCTTTAGAATAAATATTTAAATCTCTACTATCAATTAATTTTTGTGGACTTTCAGAAAAAAAGATATCCAAAGCCTCAAGTATAGTAGATTTTCCAACATCATTTTTTCCAATCAAAGAAGTAATTTTATCTGAAAAATTTATTTCACATTCTTTGTATCCTCGAAAATTTTTTAAAACCATCTTCTGTAGTATCATTCATCATCTCTCCAGTCATCTTTATTTTCTATTATTAGTATTTCTTCGATACAATCGACCTCTAGAGCATCTGCAATTCTCTCAATATGCCTCAAATAAATTCTCTCATGCTTGTTATTCGCCAACTTATTAATAATTGAAGGTTCAATATCAGACCGTCTTGCAAGTTCCCGTAAAGATATATTTCTATTTGCCACCAGCCTCTTTAAGTTAATAGTCAAATGTCTACTCAAAACATTTCACCTCCCCGTTGCTTATAAAAATATCATATAGCATAATGTGTTGTTGTGCGGTGTCGCTAAAAGCATCAAAAGAAATTTTTATTTATAAATTATTTTTAACCTAGCTTAATTCAACATTTACTCCACCAAACTAGCAAATCCTCACAAAAGCAAAAAACGTTCGAAGTACATTACAAATCAATGCTTCAAACGTTTTTCATTTTATGGAGATGGTGGGAGTCGAACCCACGTCCAGAAATATCGGCACTTAAATATCTACGAGCGTAGTCACCGTATTAGCATTTCGCATAAACATCGGCCCGGTAACAGGCTTCCATTCAGCTAGTCTGATTAAGCTCTTCTATTTAACCTCAGACGGAGATTAACTAGTGTAGCCCACTTAGAGTGAGACCCTTACCGTAGCACATGGGCGATGCACGGAGGATCAGCTATGCTACTGCTTATTAGGCAGCGAAAGCTAGGTTTTGTTTTTCTTTGCCAGTTATTATTGGCTTTGACGTTGATAACGAGGACGATCCCCCCGACTCGCAACTCAAGCTCGAACTATCCCTGTCGAATCCGTAACATCCCCAGAGTTAAAGTCTAACAGTAGTTATTATACAGGAAAAAACGAGGCTTTACAATCAGAAAAAACTTGTGACATAGCCAAATGCGCAACTATTATTTAGCATGTCACAAGTTTTCAATTAATTAATCGTTATTTTTACCGAGTAACTCATAACTTCGCCTTCTTCTACATAAGGCTCTATGCCATTAAAATCAATCCCAATGGTGTATTCGCCTTTATCAAGGGTACTTGTCGGTATAATGATTTGCTTCGTCACTTCGTCGTAATCTACTGCATACGCGTTGTAAATTTCTTTCTCATTTGAATCATGAATCCAAACTTCTTGAAAACCACTAATTCGGCCTAAATCATCCAGTTGCGTATAAATTGGTAAAGTAATAGTTGTATCCTCACCAAAAACAACATTTTGATCCGGTAAAGTTCCAATTTGACCTAGTACGATTACTTTATCCACAATGGTAGGTGGCAACACATTTAAATAATTATAGCTTAAATCCATACTTACCAAACTATCCAAATGAGTAAAATCAGTCATTTCTGTTCTAAATTGGTTCGTTTGGAAATTTACTTTCTGCAAGTTTTTCAAGTTTGTAAAATCTGGAACGTCTTCTGAAGCGAGTCCGCAACTGCTCATCAACAAGGTTTCGAGCTTAGGAATATTAGAAAAATCTGGTAAGCCGCCAACAATAGTTCGACTACTAAGATCCAGATACGTTAACTCTGGGTAGTTTTGATAATCGGGCACTGTAATGTTTGCAGCTAGTATTTCGGATGTTTGGACCCATTCTGCTCTTAAAGTATCTAATTTCGGCAAGGTTGGTAAATCGGGAAAACCTGTAAACATCGTTTGTGTAGGATAAATCATGATGTTGTTTACATTAGTAAAGTAAGCATTTCCCAACATTTGTAAATCTTCGTCCGTTAGATAATCACTAAAATAACCCAATCCTAAAGACGTCACTGCATCTACATCATCTTGGGTAATTACATCTGTCACATTTGTTTTACCAAAATTCTCCACCATATCTTTTGCTAAATTCTCATCTGGAAAAACATCAATTATTCTGGCTGGTAATGGGTAAATATCTGTCACGGACGCACTTACATCGATTGTTTTAACAGAAATGACACCAATGATAATCATACTAACTACTAGAAATAATTTACACAAATTTTTCATTATCTCTCCTCCTTCAAGTATAGGACGGGAAAGATTTCCCGCCCTGTTTTATTATTCCGCAGATGGCATAACGCGCACATTATCAATATGAATACTTGTTCCACCCGGAGAATCCATTTGGAAACTTGTATTTATATTGCCGGTTGTGACTTTAACATCTTTAATTGTTACATAATGCCAAACGTTATCTGCCACCAAATCAAGCGTTTTTCCTTCGCTGCTATCAAAGTTATTGACGGTCATTTGTGCTTTTGCTGCGTCATCTTCACTTACTTTGACCCATGCTTCAACGTCATAATTTGCGTTATTCACTGGAACAGCTATTTGTTGAGATAAAGTTTGTTTATAAGCCCCTGGCAGATAGAAATAGGCGCTCTGCTTGCCAAATGCTGGTGATTCTGGAGGATTCACACCCGAACCACTATCAACACCATAAGCCTTGTCTTGACCATCTGGGTGCGACTCTACCCAATTCGTTGTTGCTGCAGCGTCACGTTCAAATCCGCGATTATCAAGTAAATTCACTTCTGACTGAACAGGAGAATTAATCGGTTCAGCGGAAACTAGGATTCTATCCATATTTATATTCCCAGTCGATTCTCCGTCCATTAGGAAGGTGATTTTATTGGTACCTGCTTTTAAATTCACTGCTGTTTCTGTATCGGACCAGATATTCCAGTTTTCGCCTTTAGAAGGGAATGTTACACGGGAGTTATAATCGCCATTTGTGTATAAATCAAGCGTTTGTGGCATATCAGTTCCATTAGCAGTACGTGTATTTAACACATATTCCCCATCTGCTGGTACGTCCACTTCAAATTTGATTTCATCTCCTGCTGTGCCAAATCCGCCGACAAAACCAGCCCCACTATAAAACCAATGATCATTTGCTACTTTTAAAGTACCTGCGAGACTTGCTTCTTCTGCTTCCACTTTTGCTACAGTTGGCGTAAAACCAATGGCAACTTTATCCAGTGACACTTGATCCGCTTTGTCACCAGTATCTGTCACTACTTTGTACGAAATACTATTTTTCCCAGCTGAAAGAGGTAATGCTTCCGATGCAACTGTCCAATCTGTCGCTGGTTTCAAAGTTGTTTGTTTCACATATTCTCCGTTGACGAAAATACTTAGCGCTTGGTTGTCACCCGAAGCATTTTTATACGTTAAATCAACGTTATAGTCGCCGGAGTCTTTTACATTCGCATAAATAGTTGTTCCGGCGCCATCTGTATCGTAGCCATCTACATACGTGTTTTCTGTGACTGGTTTCTCAGCAACGGTTGCTGCAAAACTAGAGCCATTTTCCATTTCGTAGATGCTGGATTGGTCAACTGTTATCGAACCAGATGTTTTGATGACTGTGTCTTCACTTGCTTGAGCAGGCACTTTTACATACGTTACTGCCCCGTATACATCGTTTCCTACTGCATAGCCGCCGCCATCTGCATTTTCAAGTGCAGATAAATCGTCATATAATTTACTATCCGCGCCATCTACTTGTACATTTTCAGCAGCATTACCGTGTAGTTTGATAATGTAATTTTCTGTATCAGCTTTAAAACTTCCTTCTTTTGCCCCAATGGTAAAAGTAGTAGTATCTGCTGTGTTAGAAGTAGTCATCTTTTGTTTTAAATAGCTGTCTTTTTCGTAATCAAAAGATTTTCCGTCATCGTCATAATGTGTAAAGGAAGTATCTTTATCTGATGCAAAAGTATCCAAATAAACTGTTTTAACTGCGGATTCACCAACATAGTTTTGCGGTTGTTGCATTGGTATAATTGCACCTTTTTTAACAAACATCGGTACGTCCGTCCAGTCTTCATCGTTTACTTCATAATTAATTGTTTGATTACCTTCATAAACATCGCCACGATTATAATCAATCCACGTTCCAGCAGGTAAATAAATATCCCGCGAACCCGCTCCTTCTTCTAAAACTGGCGCTGCTAAAATGGCATCCCCAAACATCCACTCATCCGTCAAATTCACTACATTTTCATCGGTAGGATTATCAAAAGTAAGCGGCTGAACGAGTCCAACTCCTGAATCATAAGCTTGGCGTTCATAAGCATACATGTATGGAATCATCGAATAGCGCCAAGTCATAGCGCTTTTAGCAATTTCTTCTGCCGTTCCACCATAATACCAAGGTTGACGCTGCTGGTTATCGTTCCCATGTGTACGGAAAACCGGAACAAGTGAACTAAATTCCATCCAGCGACTATAAAGTTCTGGATCTGGATTTAAAACTTGTCCAGAATTCGCATTAAATCCACCTGTATCCATACCCCATTTTGTTTGGCCTAGATTAATAGTAGACAGCATCGTACTAGGTTGTTCTTGCATCCCATTTGCCCAGTCAATCACCTCCCCTTTTTTCCATTGCACTCCAATATCACCGGACCAAATGGAGGTAGAGTAGCGTTGTGCTCCTGGATAATAGGTTCTTCCAGTTTGCCAAACACGCTCATTTGTATAGTCTCGTTGACCTTCATACATTGCTTCTGAAGTAAAGCCAGTAGTGAAATTACCAAACCAATAATCTGCACCGTTAGAAGATACTTTATCGGTTTCATCATTCCACCAACCAACGATTCCTTTATCTAGTGCATCTTCCGAATGGGACCACCACCAATTGCGTTCATCCGGATTATATGGATCAATACTTCTAACCATTACCGGGAAAGCATAATCTTCATAAGCTTCTTGCCCCGGATACCAGTAACCATTTGCTTCCGCATCTTTGCCTTGTTGCGTTTCCGTTCCATCCTGCAAAGTAGTTACCACACGAGGTTTTGTAATCCCAATCATTTTTACACCTAGTGCGTCCATATCATTTTTCAAAGTCGTATCTGCTGCTGACGGGAAATTGTCTGTATTCCAAGCAAATTCGCCGTAATCCCCGCCGTACGTTGGATCTCCGTAAAATTTCCAATCATAATCGAATGCGAAAGAATCAATCGGAATCCCTTTTGCACGATACGTATCAATATTTTTTCTGAATTCAGCCTCATTAGTTCCCCACTCGAAATTAGAAAAACCTAGCGACCATTTTGGCATCATTGGTGTGTGTCCAGTTACATCCGCATACGAAGACATAATCGCTTCCGGCTCGCCAGACATTAAATACATTTCCACATTTTCTTTCACATAACGGCGCCCTTCAACGACAGTATCACCATAATAAAATTCCAATTTTTCTTCATCTGAAACGGAATACGGATACCCGCCATCACTATCTACAAGTAAGCCATAACCCGCTGTAGACCACATAAACGGACCGCCTGCATTACCTTGCTGTCCTGCTTGAGCCGTTTTACTACTATCAGCCGCAGTGTTATCCCGTTCCATCCCGAGATCCCCGTCGCTAAAACTAATACCATAAGCGCCGTAAACATGGTCAGAAGCACCGCGTTTAAAACGCACACCCCCATCAAAAATCCCCCCGTCAGCAGATTCAGACAATAACGTTTTACCGTCCTTATCTTTGAAAGTCATCCGTGCTGGCTGTTTGGAAATTTCAAGCGTGCACTCCTCTGTTGAAATAATCATCGGATCGGAGTCCAAATCAATCGTTGCTCCAATCGCAGTAAATGTTGCATTAGGATCAATCATCGGCGTTGATTCGCTATTTTCGATATTTCGAGGTCGCAAATTCACTTTAAGTAAATTATTGGCCAGTGGAGAAATTTCTAGATAGTCATCCTCCGCCTCGTCGCCATTATCAATTTTGAGCGTAATTATATTATCCGTTACAGTTGCTTCAAGTACGTTGCCAAGCCCTTCCTCCGCACTTAATTTCGCATATTCTTCTTTACTAAGTTGCTTGGCAGTCTCTGTATTTGCTTTTTTTTGAGTCTCTTTTTTCTTCGTCTCTTCCGCTTTTACTTCCACTTGTAACGGCTGAGTTATCCCTAAATTCAGCCACACAAGCGGGATGACAGCTAAACTGACGCAAACTTGCTTCATACCTTTTTTCATCATCTCGCCCCTTTTTTATTCCGTAATAGTTACTGGGAAATCATAACAACCCACATATTCTCCGCTGTTATACCCTAATGAAATTTCTAGCAAATGTTCTCCCGGTTGTAAGCCAGCTGTTTCAATAGTGTACATGTACGAACCTTCATATGTCGGATAAACTGGTTGATAAAGCACTTTACCATTGTCCTTAATAATAATTAAATTTCCACTACTCGGTGCAATAAAATCTAATGCTTGGTAAATAAAAGGTACAAAAACTTCTAAATTTTCTCCTTGTTTTATCGTCATTTCAGGATAAGTCGCTGTCTGTTCATCAAAAGAACGGTCACTTAATTGTTGTGACAGAAAGATATCTTCTGGAATAGAAATTAAATGATTACTAAAAAGAAGGAGTGTATCTAAGTTAGGCATGTTCATCCAAATATCTTTCGCCACATAGCCAGACAGTCCCGCTTTCTCCATGTTAATGCTTACTAGCCCTTCCATTCCAACGAACTTAGGAATGTTAAAGCCAAGATTATTTTGACTCAAATCAACATTTGTTAAGTTAGGATAATTGGCATTTGGAAAATCAGTAATATTCGCTCCATTTGCTTGGATATTTTCTAAAGCAGGTAGCGCATCTGATAAGTCAGGCATTGCTCCTATATTGTTACTCCAAATCGCTAATTCAACCGCGTTTGTAAATACTTCATTGTTTAATACACTTAAGTCTTCCCCAGTCAAATCTAATCCCGGTAACGGAATGACTGTAATGGTGTCCAAATCTGCTTGAGTAATCGTATCATTGACAGAGTCTTTATCTAATTCTTCGGCAATCGCCTCCGCTATCGCTTCCACTGGAAAAGCCTCAATAATAGGTGCTGGCAATGGAACTGTGTCTGCTTGTGCTTTTATCGTCGGTACAAATAAAATGCAGCAAATAGCAATAAGTGTTAGTCCAATTATTCTTTTCATTCATTCCAGTCCTTTCAGTATAGCCACCCTTTCTATCCATAAAAAGGGTGGCTTATTGGATTTACTTCTTAAAAACTACATGATCAAAATTGATTCCAGCTGTATCGCCGGCTTCAAAATCAAATACGACTTGGTTATTGCCATCTTGCAATGTTACTGGGACTTCTATCGTACTCCAAGTATCCCAATCGGCTGTTTTTGGTAAAGTAATTTGTTGTTTTTTACCGTTGATATATACTGTTCTCGTTGCATCTTCTACTCCTGCACTATAGCGAACTTCCATCGTATAATCAGAAGCGCCATCTGCTGCATCTACATCAAATTCTACCGCTTCTTTTTCTGCGTCAAAGCCGGCTACAAAACCATTACCAGTATATCCCGCGTGATCACTTGCAGTAGTTACATTGGTTAAATGAGCAAATTCAGCTTCATATGGAGCATGATTTACGCCATTTAAGACAATTGCTTGTTTTGCATCTTTTGTTGCCGCTTTTACGTACGTCAAGTTTTGTACAGTATCATAGTAATAACCAGTCGTTGCTTCGTTAAATGCATCCAGCGTATCCGCTTTTGCTACATCCGCCCCGTCAATTGTTACACTTGTTGGTTCTGTACTGAAAACTTGCATCGTTGTTTCGTCAGCCATTGCCGGAAGATCTACCGAAACTTTCTCATTCGCAAAGTCTTCTGAAACACTGATATCACGCATTTCTCCGCCATTTACATCATCGTAGAAACTATATTCGCTATCTCCAGATGGATAAACTCGGAATGTTAAATTTTCATATGATTTTAAATCGTTTCCGACATTTTGGCCAAGTTGGTAGCCGTCTGTCATGTTCATCGGAATAATCGCACCAGCTTTTGCAAATACAGGCAGCGTATCTACATCCGCATAATAAGAAATCGTTTCGCCACCTGGGTGAATCCCGCCGTTCCAAATATCAACCCATTCGCCTTCTGGTAAATAAACTTCTTTTTCTGTTTGGCCTTCTTGAACGATTGGCGCTACAAGTAAATCATCACCAAACATATACTGCTCATCCAAATCACGTGCATTAACATCTTCCGGATAATCCATTGCCATTTGACGCATCATTGATTTCCCGTTGTCCGCAGTGTCTTTTGCCGCTGTATAAATATATGGAAGTAAATTCATTCGTGTATACAAATATTTTTGGAACGTTGGTAAAATAGTTTCGTCACCTGTTCTAGCTACTGCATTCCAAGGTGAACGTTCTTCACTTGGCGATGGATCTGATTTTTCCGAGTGGAATTGCATAATCGGTGCAAAAGCTGCCATAGCTGTTGCGCGTTTATATAGTTCCGCTGTTGGATAATCTCCCGTAAATCCTGCCATATCCCACGCCCAGTATGAAACACCAGATGTAGAAGCACTAAGTCCAGCTTTTACTGATGCTTGGAAAGAATCAAATGTCGAAGTTTGATCTCCAGACCAGTAAATGCCTGATTTTTGCGCACCAGAAGTTCCTGAACGACTAAAGGAAACTGCTTCTGGATTAATACTTTTCGCAAAATCAAAATAACTAGAAACGTAATCTGTTGGATAACGGTTTCTCATTTCTTGTCCTTTTTCGCCGTTAGAGAAGGTTGTATCACGTCCCCAAACCATTTCGCCGCCATCTGTTTTAAATCCATCAATCCCTACTTCTGTTAATAAATACTCACGTTGCGACGTCCACCAATTGACGGCATCTTTGTTAGTGAAATCTAGTAATATCCCATTCCCAAACCACTGAGATGCCGGCACCCGATAAGGCGCCCCTGTTCCATCGTCCGCACTATACCCTTGGCTTATCATGTATGCTTCATCATTATCTCTTTGTTCATATACTGTATTGTCATCTTTTAATACTGGAACTTGCCATAGAACGATATTCATACCTGCATCATGAACGCTATCCACCATTGCTTTAGGATCTGTCCATTTCCCGTTGAAAGTAAAATCGTCATAACTGAATGCTTCCCCATTTTTCTTCGCTGTATAGGTCGCATTGTTCCAAATGTAGTATGTTTCTTCATCACTCCATTGTTCTAATACAAAGCCTGTTGCTGGAATATCATTTGCTTTTGCATTCGAAAGGGCCGAGCTTACATCGGAGTCTCTATCCCATTCATTCGCTGACATCCAAAGCCCGAAAGCCCATTTTGGAAGTAAAGTTGTTTTCCCTGTTATATCTGTGTAATTATTAACAATGTCATTTTGATCTTTCCCGCTAATAACATAGTAATCTAGCATATTCGTCATATCGCCATCATTATCCAAAACAAAGCTATATTTATCTTCTACTTTGGAAGCCATTTGGAACTGTGAATGAAAATCGGAATTAACAAACATCCCGTATTTATTAGCACTCACGAAAAATGGTACTGCTAAATAAGTTCTTTCTTGCTGCGCTTGATCTTGATACTCATTGTATACGTAGGTTTCAACGTCTTTTCCGCGTTGGTTAATTGTGTCATAACGCTCACCAAAACCATAAAATGCTTCATCACTCGGTGTCATAAAGTTATTTTGGTATTGATTGATGACGTTTTTCCCATCTGTTAACCAGCCTAGGCTATTCGCCGTTGTATATTCACTTGTAAGCAACGTCCCATCTGCTTGGTAAACTTCCATACGATAAGGTGATTTTTGGATTTCGATGCTTAGATCTTCTGTTGTTACAGTCACTTTTTCCGCTGTATCTTCTACCGTATAACCAGACTTCCCAGCATGTCCCGTTTCTTTACCAGTCGGCGAAAGTTCCATGCGCAGTGTGTCTAAATCTTCAAATGAAAGATATAACTTCGGCGTGAAATCACCCGCTGTGGCTGTCATATTTAGTGTAATCGAATCGCCATTATCTACTACGCTACTAACATCCTGCACATATTCCCAGTCTGTTACATAAAACGTGAATGGTCCACTTTCGTAGGCTGTTCCTCCATCTGTGGAACCTTTCGTTGTATAAGTAATTTCATCGCCTTTTTCAAATTTGCCTAAGTCTGCTTTCCAGTATGTGTTGTTGCCGCTGTTATAATCGTAAGCTGCTGTTACATTTTCTTGCGCGACGCCATTCTTCGTCCACTCTACCCAAACATTTTGTCCATCTTCAATTGGCCAAGTAGTAATATTAAGAATGACATCATCGCCAGCTTTTGGATCTCTCGGTGAACGTTCTGTCGGCTGAACCGTATATAAATCGTCATCCCCATACGGCGAGTGGTATTCCCCGTCCATCGCGAAAACATTCGTTCCAAATCCACTCAAGCAACTAAATATCAGTATCCCAAGAATAAACACTAAACTACCTTTTCTAGTTCTTTGCTTCATCTCACTTTCCTCCCTTTATCTAGCATTTACTAAAAATGTATTACTTTTGATATAAAATTTTGCAAAATTAATAATTTTAGACTATCGATATTGTGCAAGCGGTAACATAATGTTATAATTTTTTCACAGATAGACTAAAATCGTTCAAATTATTACTAATTTCACAAAAATACGCAATTATGCCAGACCATTTTTAGTGGAAAAACAATAATTGCGCTCATCGGAAGACCTTGCTTAAACTACTTTAGAATAACCAATTAACACTTGTTAAAAAATTTAACATGTCTTCTCCCTCCTTTTTCATCTATACAGAAATTCTAACCTACACGACTTACATACAATTAAAATACATCAAATTTGAACATATGGAGCTGTGTTTTATTATGCAAACTGTTGGCGATACGTTAAAATTTATTCGTAAAAGTAAAAACTTAACACAACAAGAAGCTTGTACAGATGCGCTTAGTCGTTCTAATTACCAAAAGATCGAAAATAACAAAATTATGCCTAGTATGGACCGATTTATTCAACTGTTACTTAATTTCAATATGACATTGGAAGAATTCGAATTTGTAAAACGGGATTTTATGCCTTCTCCAAAAGAAAATATTCTTTATTTATACTCCAAGATTATTACTTCCTCTGAAACAGATATTTTGTTGAACGTTATTTCCAAATGCGACGCTTATTTAGAAAACCATACTGATACGTTCATTTCTGATATTAAAGCTTCTCTGGAAGGCATTTTGTTAGTTGAAAAAGAGCATGATTTCGAGTTAGCTAGACAGAAAGTAACATACATTTGGGATAGACTTTCGGAATCTGATGAACTATTTTGGAATGATATATTGATTTTAAGAAACATCTTTTTTATCTTTGAAAACGAGACCGCCCAACATATCGTTAACCGCTTAATTAAACAATTGAAAAAATATCGCTTCTTGCACCCGACACTTTCGATTGAAATTTCGCTTCATGTTAATCGGGCAACTTACTTAATTCTCGATGAAAAATACGAACTCGCCTTACATTACATTGAGCAATCTATTAAAATCTCGAAACAAAATCACTACTACCTGCAATTTTGCATGGCCATTGCTAAAAAGGGCATTGTTCTGTATAAACTAGGTCAAAAGCAAGATGGTAAAAGATTTATGCAACGAGCGCTTCGGGTGGCAAAATTTCTTGAAGAAGAGCGGATACTTAATGGAATTAAAAATGAAATTGATTATTTTCTTCATGATGACAATCTCACTTTAAATGAATGTACAAAAATCGACATATAAAAAAAGCCTAAATCTAGCTTCTCCAACATTTTGTTGAATGACTAGATTTAGGCTTTTATTTATTGTTGACGCTCTTTAAAAGCGCGTTCGATATCACGTTTTGCTTCTTTTTGTTTTAAATCTTGGCGTTTATCGTATTTCTTTTTACCTCGAGCTACACCGATGAGTACTTTAGCGTAGCCATCTTTAATATACATTTTTAGTGGAACAATCGAATAACCGGACTCTTTCGTTTCTCCAATTAAACGGCTGATTTGCTTCTTATGTAAAAGCAACTTGCGCGTTCTTAGTGGATCATGATTGTATCGGTTCCCTTGTTCATAAGGACTAATATGCATATTGTGTAAGAAAATTTCCCCTTTGTCGATACGTGCATAGGAATCTTTTAAGTTTACCCGTGCATTTCTAACGGATTTAATTTCAGTACCTTGCAGGACAATGCCAGCCTCAAAAGTTTCTTCAATTGCGTAATCGTGGCGCGCTTTTTTATTTTGCGCGACTAGTTTACCATCACCTTTTGGCATAACTCCCCATCCTTTCTAGCGACGTTTTTTCTTCTTCGGGCTTTCTTTTGCTACACCTTGATAAAAAGGTTTTTTCTTCTTTTTCTTTTTAGGTTTTGTATACCATTCGTCTTCTTTACGTTCTGTTTTTGGTTTCGCGTCTTCAGCTCTACCAGTTCTGCGCTTATTACGACCTTTTTTTGAGCCACTCTTGAAGTTTCTCGTTTTATCGATCGGTTTTTCGCGTTGGCGTTTTTGTTTATCGCTCACTGGACCTGGTTTACCTTCACTACGAAGCGCAAAATCAATTTCACGAGCATCCACATCGACTTTCGTTACTTCGACTTCCACTTCATCACCGATACGATAAATTTGGCCAGTTCTTTCGCCAATCATCGCTAACTGATTTTGATGGAATTTGAAGTAATCGCCTTTCATTGCACTCACATGGACTAAACCTTCAATCGTCGTCGGTAGTTCGATAAATAAGCCAAAATTGGTTACGGAACTAATGATTCCGATGAAACGTTCGCCCACTTTGTCGACCATGAATTCTGTTTTCTTCAGTTCGTCAGTTTCGCGTTCTGCTTCTACAGCACGACGCTCCATTTTCGAGCTATGTTCAGCAATCTCAGGAAGCTCCTCAGCACGTTTTTCTAGCGTTTCCGGACGAACATCCCCGTTGATTAAATACTCTCTAATCAATCTGTGAACGATTAAATCCGGGTAACGACGAATTGGTGATGTGAAATGCGTATAAAAATCAGTGGATAAACCAAAGTGTCCGGCGCTCACTGTATCATACTTCGCTTGTTGCATCGAACGGAGCATAACAGTCGAAACAACCATTTCTTCCGGTTTACCTTTTACTTCTTCTAATACTTGTTGTAAAGCAGCAGGGTGGATATCATTGGCTGTGCCTTTGACAATCAAGCCAAAGTTCGTAATGAATTCAAAGAACCGCGCTAATTTGTCTTCTTTTGGATCTTCATGGATACGATAAATAAATGGTACATCCATCCAGTGGAAATGTTCGGCAACCGTTTCATTGGCAGCAAGCATAAATTCTTCAATTAAATGCTCTCCCGCTGAACGTTCGCGCATAACGACTGCTTCTGGATGTCCGTCTTCATCAACTACTACACGAGCTTCTTTGAAATCAAAATCAATTGCACCACGTTTTTCACGTTTGCGGCGAAGTGTTTCTGCCAATTTTTGCATCGCTTCAAGCATTGGAACGATTGGCGCATATTTTTCGCGTAACGCTTCGTCATTTTCGACTAAAATATCATTTACATCTGTATACGTCATACGTTCGGTTGTTTTAATAATACTTTCGAAAATTTCATGGTTAACAACATGACCATCTTCATCAATTTCCATTTCACAACTCATTGTAAAACGGTCTACTTTTGGATTAAGCGAGCAAATACCATTCGATAGTTTATGTGGCAGCATCGGAATTACCCGGTCAACCAAATAAACACTCGTTCCGCGTTCTTGCGCTTCGATATCAAGTGGCGAGCCTTCTGTCACATAATGCGTTACATCCGCAATATGAACACCTAGCTTCCAGTTGCCATTCGGAAGTTGCATAACAGTAACAGCATCATCTAAATCTTTGGCATCAGCCCCGTCAATCGTAATAATCATTTGATCACGTAAATCACGTCGGTTGCCAATATCTGAACTATCAACAACGTCAGGCGCTTTACTTACTTGCTCCATCACTTCTTCCGGGAAGCCAATCGAAATACCATGTTTATGAATAATCGATAAAATATCCACTCCTGGATCATTACGGTGACCGATAATTGACTTAACGACCCCTCTAGCACGAGTATTCCCAGTTGCATATTCCGTTAGTTCAACGATAACTTTATGCCCGTCTACCGGTTTTAAGCCATCTTCTAAATCGATTTCCACTTCTCCGAAAAGACGTTTATCATCCGGCATCACAATCGGCGTGCCAGCTAAGTCTTCCATATAAGTTCCGACGATTTGCGTTGTCTTCCGTTCGACAATTTTCTTAATCGTGCCCTCCGCCAAATTATCGCCTTTACGTTTCGTAATTGTCGCAAAAACTAAATCACCGTTCATTGCGTCTTTTACTTCATTTGGTGGGATAAAAATATCGTCCATTTCTTTTTCTTCTGGGAGAACAAAGCCAAAACCTCGTTCATGCGCGCGAAACGTTCCTTTTACTAAGTCCATTTTTTCTGGTAATGCATACCGATTCTTCCTTGAGCGGACAATAGTTCCGGAATCTTCCAGTTTCACTAACGCCTTCACCATTAATTTAAAAGCATCCGCGTTATTTAAAGCTATTTCTACTTCCAAATCTTCTAGCGCAAAGGTTTTATCCGGCGCTGAAGTTAATAGATTCATAATTTTTTCTTCCATTTGTTTTTGTTCCACTTCTGTCCCTCCTCTCTCTGTTTTAAAAATTGTTTATTCTTGCCAATCTAAACCATCTAAAAATGTTAAAATGGCTTGGTTTACTTCTTTTCGTTCTTTGTCTAATGTGATGACATGCCCTGATTCTTTAAACCAGTGTAACTCTTTTTTCGTTGACTCTACTGTATCATAAATTAGCTGTGCTCCGCTTACATCAACCATATCATCTTTTTCACCTTGGACGACCATCATTGGAGCATAAATCATATCTATTTCAGCCACAACGCCATTAATCTCGTCTTTTAGCTTAGCAATAGTGTTCATTGGCGCGTCTTTGTAGGCGATCATTTCTGCGTCGATTTGTTCAGGTGTTTTACCTTCTAATTTTTTATAATTGCGTACATAATCTAAAAAGCCTTGAATTATCGGGGATGAGCTGTCCATTCTTGTCGGAGTACTCATGGCTATAATTCCCTTTAACGGCCTAGAAAAACCTAATTTTAGTGAAAAAAGTCCACCTAGTGAAAGTCCCGCCACAGCGATTTCAGTGTAGCCGAGTGATTTTAGATGATCATAAGCTTCAAGAACATCTTCCCACCAGTCGTTTGGTCCTGTTTTTAGTAGTAGGTCTGGGGATACACCGTGGCCTCTGTATTGGGGCGCGTAGCAAGTGTAATTGTTTTCTTGTAAAAACCTGCCTAAAATCCTTACGTCTGCTGAGCTGCCTGTGAAACCGTGTAAGAGGAGGACTGCTCGTTTGCTTTTTTCGAATAGGAATGGTTGTGGTGGTGTTATTTTCATAGTGAATATCGCTCCTTGGTTCTTTTTGGAGGTTTGGTTGGTCTTGGGTGGTCTTTATGGTTTATTAGTTTGTGTTGTGCGTATATTTTTTTAGTAGAAACAGTGTTCCGTTGCGTTACACCTTGTATTGGAGTTCTAGGGGTTGGGTTAATATGAATGCTTTGCTCTCCCCTTTTTGTGTTGTTCGTCCACTTTTTTTTATGGAAACAACGCTCCACTTCGTTACGCCTTGTATTGGAGTTCTCCAGAAGCGGACTACGCTTCTGGAGAACTCCAATAAAAAACCACCTAAATTTTCATTCAGGTGGTTAACATCTCGTTACTGTACAAAATATGCCAGTGCAATTAGTATTGCGAAGAAAACAACGGATAGAACGATGGTAGTGCGATGTAGAATAAGTTCTAGTCCTCTTGCTTTTTGCTTACCGAATAATTGCTCAGCTCCACCAGAGATGGCGCCGGATAGGCCAGCACTTTTACCTGGTTGAAGTATGATAACTGTAATTAACAGTACTGATACGATGATGAGTAAGACCGTTAAAACTGTACTCATTGTTCTTTCCTCCTAAAACCGCCCAATTTGACTAAGGTTAATTTTACCATATTTGTGATTATACGTAAAGGTTTGTTTCCATAGAATGAATGGATTAAACGACTTTTTCCTCAAGCCAAACTAAATCGTCTAAGAAGTAAATTAAGTCTTCTTCTAAAATGTCTTTCTCACAGTCGTTCACGATATCATGACCTGACCCTGCATAGAAACATAATTGTTTGTCATTTGTATGAATATGTTTAAAGATATAATTGGCGTTGTCTGCGTCGATTTCTTCATCTTGGCAGCCTTGACCAATCATGGTTGGTACATGGATTTTTTCAATGTCGCGCGCTACGTTTTTGTAGAAAGTAGCACGAGCTTCCGTCATTACATCAATTTCAGGAAGATAGTTTTTTAACATTTGATCTGCTTCTTGTTCTACTATACCTTGTTTCTTTAATTGTTTAGTTAAATAGTTTTCGATCGGGATATAGCGCATTTTGCGGTTAACGTTGGCGCATAGTGGAACAATCGCTTTTGGTGAAAACGATTCTGCCATTTTAAGCGCAAAAACTCCGCCCATTGCCACACCGACAATTGCAATCTCATTATATCCGTCTTTTTCAAGTTGACGATATCCAGCCACCGCATCTTCGTACCACATTTCCGGTGTTGTTTTCAAGAAAATAGCGGGTTCATCCCCGTGGCCTCTGAAGTTTGGTGCATGCACTGTGTATCCATTTTCTGCTAGAATTTCTCCAAGTTCTCTTACGTCTTCTGTAGTCCCTGCAAAGCCATGCAAGAGCAAAACAGCACGATTTCCCGCTTTTAACGTAAAGCTACGATCCGCACTCATTTTTACGCAATCCTCCTAATATCATCACTTTTATAATCCACTCTATTGTAGCCCATCTGAACTAAATATGCTACCTTTTGAGTTCTGACCAATAGACCAATATTAACGCTATCCGAGGAACTTGTCAAACACTTTTTTCACGAACCACAAACACGTTGGTATCAAAGGGATTTAAGGAGGTTTTATTTGTGAATTTCTGCGCTTAAATTAGAAAAGAAACTATGAATTAATTGTAACAATTGTTTTGGCTTTTGCCGTGGTAAATAATGAAGTCCATTCCTTACAATTACCATTTCACCGTGTTGGACAGAATGCACCATTTTCCTAGTATCTTTGGAAGATATTAAATCATATTCCCCCACGACTGCTAAAAGTGGTGCGCTTATTTTTTGTAAATCCGCTTCTGACATATGCGGATGATAAATCGTTAAAGCAAGCTGCCGTTTCATCCGCTCAAAAAAACGACTAAATGGCGCTAAAAGAAATGCAGCCCCGTAAGCAACTCGGCAAAACAAGTCTGGTAAAAATCGAATTTGATTTACATGATAATTTGTCCCAATAACAACGGATGCGATTTGACGATTTGGCTGCATTTTACCCATTACGAGAGCAACAATACCACCGTCGCTATATCCGATAACTTTATATTTATCAATTTTCAAATAATCGAGTAACGAAAGCATATCTAGCGCCATTACTTCAAAATCAAGCGGCCTATTTCCAGCTTCACTTTTTCCGTGTGCGCGGCTATCTACGGCGATTACTTGATGATTAGTAGAGAGGTCATCAATCATACGCTTTAAAGAACGATGATTTTGACCATTTCCGTGAATAAGCAAGATTGGTTCGCCCTTACCGATTATTTGATAAAACAAGTTAATTCCATTGATTTCTGCAATCATCACGCATCACTCCTTGCTGAAAACATTTTCTACCTTTATTTTACACCTGATTATACTTGAATTCCTATAAAAAAGCTTCCATTTAAATGAAAATACGCCTGATTCTTTGAAAGCTAGAATCAGGCGCACGGTTTATTTCATGAGTCTTCGGTGGAATTGTTGTTGCGGCATATCTGCATTAATAATTTTCTTTTGCACAGAATGCTTTTCCGCTAAGGGGTGGTTTTTTTCATGCACCACAGCGTCTTTGATTTTTGGAGTTTCGAGCACTTTTGAGGCCTGACTATTTTTCACTTTCATCAGCATTACCTCCTCTTCCAAATCATTACCCCTCTTATTATTTTTAAAACAGAAAAAACTCCACGAAAATGTTACTTTTCGCGGAGTTTAGCGTTTTATTCAATCAACTTATTTTTTTAAGTTGTAGAAAGTGTCGTTACCATGGTATTCAGCAAGATCAGCCAAGTTGTCTTCGATGCGAAGTAATTGGTTGTATTTTGCAACACGGTCAGTACGAGTAGGCGCACCAGTTTTGATTTGACCAGCGTTTGTAGCTACTGCAATGTCAGCGATTGTGGAATCTTCTGTTTCACCAGAACGGTGAGAAATAACTGCAGTGTAGCCAGCGCGTTTAGCCATTTCAATTGCATCCAATGTTTCAGTCAAAGTACCGATTTGGTTAACTTTGATTAGGATGGAGTTAGCGATACCTTTGTCGATACCTTCTTTAAGTTTAGTTGTGTTAGTTACAAATAGATCGTCACCTACTAATTGAACGCGGTCACCAATACGTTCTGTAAGTAGTTTGAATCCGTCCCAGTCATTTTCGTCTAGGCCATCTTCAATAGAGATGATTGGGTATTTAGTAATCATTTCTTCATACCAAGTTACCATTTCTTCAGAAGTACGAGTTACGCCTTCACCTTTAAGTTCATATTTACCAGTTTCGCGGTTATAGAACTCACTTGATGCAGCATCCATCGCAAGTTTAACTTCTTCGCCAGGTTTGTAACCAGCATCTTTAATTGCTTGCATGATTGTTTCAAGAGCTTCTTCATTGGATTTAAGGTTTGGAGCGAATCCACCTTCATCACCAACACCAGTGTTTAAGCCTTTACCTTTAAGAACAGCTTTAAGTGCGTGTAGGATTTCAGCACCCATACGTAGAGCTTCTTTAAAGTTTGGAGCTCCAACAGGCATTACCATAAATTCTTGAACGTCGACATTGTTATCAGCATGTTCTCCGCCGTTAAGGATGTTCATCATTGGAACTGGAAGAACTTTACCGTTCACTCCGCCAAGATATTCATATAAATGTACGCCTAGTTCGTCAGCAGCAGCACGAGCAGCAGCTAAAGAAACACCAAGAATAGCGTTAGCACCTAATTTACCTTTGTTAGGTGTACCATCAAGTTCGATCATTGCTTTGTCAATTCCGATTTGGTCAGTTACGTCAAAACCGATAATTTTGTCAGCAATAATGTCGTTTACGTTTTCAACAGCTTTTAAAACACCTTTTCCAAGGTAACGAGCTTTGTCGCCGTCGCGTAATTCTACAGCTTCGTATTCACCAGTTGAAGCACCACTTGGAACTAAAGCGCGACCGAACGCACCAGCTTCAGTATAAACTTCAACCTCAACAGTTGGGTTACCGCGGGAATCTAAGACTTCGCGAGCATAAACTTCAGTAATAATAGACATTTATAATTCTCTCCTTTGTTGGGATTAATTGAACGAAATGAATATGATATTCACTTCAAATTCAAAGACCCATCCGTTTTTAAATTCGTATTTATTGTAGCTCTGTTTGCAAAAAAACTAAAGTAATAACTAAAATTATTTTTGAATTAAACTTTCACCTGTCATTTCGGCAGGTTTTTTTACGCCAAGTAAATCAAGCATTGTTGGCGCAACGTCAGCCAGACGACCACCTTCACGCAGCGTAACACCTTTTTTCGTTACAATTACTGGAACTGGAACGGTAGTGTGTGCAGTGTGTGGTTTTCCTTCTGGAGTAGACATTGTTTCAGAGTTACCATGGTCAGCAAAGATAATAGCTGAGCCACCTTTTTCTAAAATAAGATCTACTACACGACCAAGGTTTTCATCTACTGCTTCGATTGCCTTAATAGTTGGCTCAAGCATACCTGAGTGTCCAACCATGTCTGGGTTCGCGAAGTTTAAGATAATTGCATCGTGTTTGTCGTTTTTAATGTCTTCAACAAGCGCGTCTGTTACTTCATATGCGCTCATTTCAGGCTGCAAATCGTATGTTTCTACTTTTGGTGAATTGATTAGAATCCGGCTTTCACCAGGGAATTCCTCATTTCGACCACCATTCATAAAGAATGTTACGTGTGGATATTTTTCTGTTTCAGCAATACGCAGTTGCGCAAGGCCTTCATTAGAAAGTACTTCGCCGATAACATTTTTCATTTCAATTGGCTCGAAAGCAACTTCAGCATCAACGCTTGGGTTGTAAAGAGTCATTGTCACAAATTTGATGTTTTTAGGGTGATCTGCCCCACGGTCGAAATGATCCCATTCTTTATCAGTGAATGCATTAGAAAGTTGAATCGCACGGTCAGGACGGAAATTGAAGAAAATAACTGCATCGTTGTCTTTAACTGTTGCAACAGGTTTGCCATCTTTAGTAATGATAGCAGGAACAACGAATTCATCATTTTTGTCATTAGCATAAGAAGCTTTGACAAGTTCGATTGGATCTTCAAATTTTTCACCTTCAGCGCTTACGATTGCTTTGTATGCTTTTTCAACACGTTCCCAGCGTTTATCACGATCCATCGCGTAGAAACGTCCAGAAACAGTAGCAATTGCGCCATAGTTTAAATCACTAATAGCTTTTTGCAGTGTTTCTAAATATTCTAGTGAAGATTGTGGAGCCACGTCGCGTCCATCAAGGAATGCATGGATATAAACGTTTTTCACGCCTTTGTCTTTTGCAGTTTCAAGCAGTGCAACGAGGTGATTAATGTGACTATGCACGCCGCCGTCTGATAGTAAACCGAAAAGATGTAGGTCCGAGTTGTTTTCTTTTGTATGAGTGAAAGCATTGTTTAGGGCTTTATTCTCTTGGAATTCGCCTTCTTCAATAGCTTTATCAATACGAGTTAAGCTTTGGTAGACAATACGTCCAGCTCCGATGTTTGTATGGCCAACTTCAGAGTTACCCATTTGACCTTCTGGAAGTCCAACATCAAGACCAGCAGCTTTAAGTTCCCCGTGAGGAAAATTAGCCCAATAACGGTCAAAATTTGGTTTGTTTGCTTGAGCTACAGCATTACCTACTGTTTCTGCACGTTTACCAAAACCATCGAGGATAATAATTGCTACAGGTGATTTACTCATTTTATTTTACTGCCTCCAATAATGCTAAGAACGATGCTGGTTCTAAGCTTGCTCCACCTACAAGAGCGCCGTCAATGTCGGACTCTGCAAGATAATCAGCAATGTTTTCAGGTTTTACGCTACCGCCGTATTGAATACGAACTGCGTCTGCTGCTTTTTGAGATACAGCATCAGCAACTTCTGCACGAATAACTGCACAAGTTTCGTTTGCATCAGCGCTTGTGGAAGATTTCCCAGTACCGATTGCCCAAATTGGTTCATAAGCAATAACAGATTTGATTACTTGTTCTTCCGTTAATCCAGCAAGAGCTGCACGGATTTGACCACGTACCCAAGTATCTGTTTGACCAGCTTCACGTTGATCTAATGTTTCACCACAGCAAATGATTGGTGTCATGCCGTGTTTGAAGATTGCATGTGCTTTTTTGTTAATATCTTCGTCTGTTTCGTGGAAATACTCACGACGTTCAGAGTGTCCGATAATAACATAAGAAACACCTAAGTCAGCAAGTGCAAACGGGCTAATTTCGCCAGTGAAAGCACCTTCGTCTTCAAAATAACAGTTTTGTGCAGATACACGAAGATCAGTTCCTTCAGTAAGACGAACTAATTCTTGTAAAAATAGAGCCGGTGCAGCAACTACTGATTCAACAGCATCGCTTGATGGCACGTTATTTTTTACGTCTTCTGCAAATTGTCCTGCTTTTGCAGCAGTTTTGTTCATTTTCCAGTTACCAGCAATAATTGGTTTACGCATTTGGATAAACATCCTCTCGATATTAAAAATTATTTTTGGTTCAGCTTATTTGTCGCTAATAGAAGCAACACCAGGAAGCTCTTTACCTTCAAGATACTCTAAAGATGCACCGCCACCAGTAGAAATATGTGTGAATTTGTCAGCAAAGCCTAAGTCCATAGCTGCTGCTGCAGAATCGCCACCACCGATGATAGTTGTTGCATCAGTTAAGTTTGCAATAGCTTCACAAACGCCAATTGTACCTTTAGCAAAGTTGCTAAGTTCGAATACGCCCATTGGACCATTCCATACAACTGTTTTAGCGCCTTGAAGTTCTTTTGTGAATAAGTCAATTGTAGCTTGACCAATATCTAGTCCCATTTCGTCAGCAGGCATTTTATCTGCGTCAACTGTGTGGAAAGGAGCATCGTTACTGAATTCTTTAGATACAACTGCATCAACTGGTAATACTAATTTATCGCCAGCTTTTTCAAGTAAGCCTTTAGCAAGTTCAACTTTATCTGCTTCTAAAAGAGATTTACCAATTTCTTGACCTTGAGCTGCCATGAAAGTGAAAGTCATTCCGCCGCCGACAAGTACTTTGTCTGCTTTTGTAAGTAAGTTTTCGATAACACCGATTTTGTCAGAAACTTTTGCGCCACCTAGGATTGCTACTAGTGGACGTGCTGGATTATCAACTACACCGCCGATGAATTTAATTTCTTTTTCCATCAAAAATCCGGCCGCTGATTCTAAGTTAGAAGCGATTCCAACGTTAGACGCGTGCGCACGGTGAGCAGTACCGAAAGCGTCATTTACGAAAACGTCGCCAAGGCTAGCCCAGTATTTTCCAAGTTCTGGATCATTTTTGCTTTCTTTTTTACCATCAATATCTTCAAAACGTGTATTTTCAAAAAGAAGTACTTCGCCGTCTTTTAACTCAGCAATTGCTGCTTCAAGTTCTGGACCACGAGTAGTAGGAACGAATTTCACTTCTTTTCCAAGTAATTCGCTTAAACGAGCGGCTACTGGACGAAGAGATTTTCCTTCTTTATCTTCTTCTGTTTTTACTTTTCCAAGGTGAGAAAATAGAATTGCTTTACCGTTTTGTTCTAAGATGTACTCAATTGTTGGAAGTGCAGCTACAATACGGTTATCGTTAGTGATTTTACCGTCTTTCATTGGCACGTTAAAGTCAACACGAACTAAAACTTTTTTGTCTTTTAAATCTAAATCAGTTACAACTTTTTTAGCCATTTAGAGTTCCTCCATTAATTTTAAAGGATTGGGGTCGCCCCCGTTATTTCAGAAAATAAGCGGAAACAATAGTGTCTCCGCTTATTCTTGTTATTGCTGATGTGACTAGCACTTCAGTAAAATTAATCTGCTAATTATTTAGCGATTTTTGCAAAGTATTCTAAAGTACGTACTAATTGAGCAGTGTAGCTCATTTCGTTATCGTACCAAGCTACAGTTTTAACTAATTGTTGATCGCCAACTGTAAGAACTTTTGTTTGAGTTTCGTCAAATAATGAACCGAAAGTCATACCTTTGATGTCAGAAGAAACAACTTGATCACTAGTGTAACCAAATGTTTCTGAATCAGAAGCTGCTTCCATAGCTGCATTTACTTCGTCAACAGTAACTTTTTTGTCAAGAACTGTTACTAATTCAGTAAGGGAACCAGTTGGAACTGGAACACGTTGAGCAGCTCCGTCTAATTTACCTTTAAGTGTTGGTAATACTTCACCGATAGCTTTAGCAGCACCAGTTGTATTAGGGATAATATTTTCGGCAGCAGCACGTGCACGACGGAAGTCACCTTTTGGATGTGGAGCATCTAATGTATTTTGGTCACCAGTGTAAGCGTGAATTGTAGTCATTAGACCTTCAACAACACCAAATTTGTCTTCTAAAACTTTAGCCATAGGAGCTAAACAGTTAGTAGTACAGCTTGCGCCAGAGATAACTGTTTCAGTTCCGTCTAATGTTTCATGGTTTACATTGTAAACGATTGTTTTCATGTCGCCAGTTGCTGGAGCGGAGATAACAACTTTTTTAGCGCCAGCTTTAATGTGTAATTCAGCTTTGTCTTGCGCTGTGAAGAAACCAGTACATTCTAGAACGATGTCTACTCCTAGGTCACCCCATGGAAGTTCTTCTGGGTTACGGTTAGCTAAAACTTTAACTTCTTTACCGTTTACTTTGAAGAAACCATCATGTACTTCTACTTCACCGTCAAAACGGCCTTGAGTTGTATCATATTTTAACAGGTGAGCTAACATTTTAGCGTCTGTTAAGTCATTGATTGCAACAACTTCAATTCCTTCCACATTTTGAATACGACGGAATGCTAGACGTCCGATACGTCCAAAACCATTAATACCAACTTTAACTGTCATAAGTCAATTTCCTCCTTGAAAATAGTGTTTTTTTTATTTCAAAAGGGTATTACTCCCTTTTAAAAGCGATTTTGCTGCTCCTTCATCCGTGATTAAAATCGTATTTTTTGGAGCGCTTTTCATATACGATTTGATTGCTTTGGCTTTCGATGTACCGCCTGCAACAGCGATAATGTGCGGGATTTGCGCTAAGTCTTCGAATTGAAGACCGAATGTAGGAACCTTATGTACAACCTCGCCCTGTTCATCAAAATAATAGCCAAATGCTTCACCAACAGCTTTACGATGGATGATTTTTTCAAGTACATCTTCGCCGGTATGTCTGCGTTTCGCCATTGCGAGCGCATCACCTATGCCTAAAATAATAGCATTTGCGGATTGTACTAATCGTAAGCCTTCTTGAATTGCCGGTTCTTTCAGTAACGAACGATAGGCTTCTTCGCCTAATTGCTCTGGAACATAGAGAACGCGGTGTTTCGTGTTTGTCTTTGTTGCCATCTTGTCACAAATTGTATTCGCTTGATTGTCAAGGTCTTCACCAATACCTCCACGACCGGGAACGAAAAGTAGTTCTCTGCCTTTTGCGAAATCAGTTGTCATCATTTCGGCAACAGTTGCCATTGTAGAGCCGCCCATAACTGCGACGATGTTTCTTTTTTCGGTGAGTGCCATGTCTAATTGTTCAACAGCCACACGACCCATTTCTTCGCGGACCCATGGAGTATCATCGCTATCACCTTGCACTACCAAGCATTTTTTGATTTGCAATTTCTTCGCTAATTGTTCTTCCATTGAATGTAACCCTGAAAGCTGATTCATGACATTTTCCAAATCGCGGAAAACGACTAAACCTTCTTTTGTAACGGTCATTCCGGAAGAAGCAATTTCTACTAAACCTTGTGCTTTCAAAAATTCTACTTCGCCGCGCAGGACTCGTTCACTCATGCCTAACATTCCGGCAAGTGTTCGTCTCCCAACTGGCTCAGAAAAATAAATCGAGCGTAGGATTTGGTAGCGTTTTTGCATAATCAGTAAAACGTCGGGCAATAACTTTTTCTGAATGTTAATTAAGTCTGACATTTTTAATTGCTCCTCATCTTTGGACGCTTAATGACCCACTTAGTCATCTGACGTCCCGTTAGAACTAAAAAAAGTAGAGATAGAGGTTTTCATAACTTTCAAGACTATTAAACTAGCTACTTCAGCTTGTTAACAAAGTGTCTCTCAATGTGATTTTTACCCCTTCTCTTTCTGCTTACGCTGGTGAATCTTTTTTTAATGTTCTTTAACTACCCTACGTTCCCTATTCTAACAGTCTTGGCACAAATCTTCAAGTGTTAAGTGGGACATTTATGAAATATTCACCTGAAATTTACAATTAATTTTTAAACTGCAAACTTCGAAATAGGCTATATTAGTTGTTTTCCACGTCTCTTGAAAACGAAACATGCTCTTAGTAATTTTTTTATTTTAAAAAGACGTTTTTTGTCCCACACACCGCACGTGAGGCAAAAAACGTCTTTTAAAATCTTTTTCTTTTGGACGAAGAAGGAATATTTAATTCTAAGCGATATTTCGCGATAGCTCTTCTTGAAACTTGGATTTCTTTTTCCGCGAGCATATCTACTATTTTTTGATCGGAAAGTGGTTTTAATTTATCTTCAGCTGCTACAAATTCTTGCACTAGCTTTTTGATGGTTGTGCTCGATATATCGCCTGCATTTTCATTCTCGGAAGATTTCTTCTGTAGCCCCGATGCAAAAAAGCGTTTTAGTTCGTATACACCTGTTGTCGTTTCCATATATTTTCCATTTACAGCCCGGCTTACCGTAGACTCATGCACACCAAGTTCTTCCGCTACTTCTTTCAAAGTTAACGGTTGTAAATGCGCTGAATTATCTAGGAAATAGGCTTTTTGGTGGCTAACGATTGCCTCGCCAACTCTTTGCAACGTATTTTCGCGTTGTTCGATGCCTTTTTTAATCCAATCAAATTCACCAGCTTTTTCACGTAGAAATTGAGCGACGTCTTTTTCTTCCGTTGCTCGCATCGTTTCGTAGTATGCTTCTTGGAAACGGACTTGCGGCAAAAATTGCTTCGCTAGTGAAACAGCAAATTCATTTTCATGTTGAAGTAAGATCAGGTCTGGTACCACATACTGAACGCGTTCGGACTCAAACTCAGAGCCTGGTTTAGGGTTTAGCGTTTGAATATAATCGGAAACTTCTTGGATATCTTGCAAACTAACATCCATTTCTGCAGCAATTATCTTCCATTTTTTCTCGGCGAACTCTGTGAAGAATTTTTGAATCACATCATAAGCAATGTAAGGAGCATCCGGTGAGCGCTCGATTTGCAGTAAAATACATTCGCGCGCATCTCTGGCTCCGACGCCGGCTGGCTCCATGCTTTGCAGAATTTCCAGTCCTTCTAAAACGCTGGAATCATCCATTAAAAGCGCCGCGCTGACATCTTTTAAATCTATTTGTAAATAACCATTGTCATTTAAGCTTTCTATTAAATATAAAACGATAATTTTTTGTGTTTGTGTCACGTCCATTAAATGCAGCTGTTCTTTTAGCGCATCGGCTAATGTCAGCTTATTATCGGCGATTTGTTCTAGCCAATCTGTATCATCAGAACTTCCCGAGCTTTTACGACTACTATAGGAAAAATCTGTTGCAAAATCCGAGCCTGGAATTACTTCAATTAATGGGTTCTCGAGTGCTTTATCTTCTAAAAATGCCACTAAATCAGCTGTCGCAAATTGAAGCATTGCAATAGACTGGGACAATTGTTGCGTCATATTTAATTTCTGTGACTGCTTTTGTTGTTGCTTTTGGACGAAATTAGATTCTAAACGCACATTAAAACCTCCATTAAAAATCTGTCTGATATACACATACCAAACAAAATTCCATTTCTTGTCTTCATTATAACATGCCATTTTTCAAATTACAGCAGATTCTCTTTGAAAAAAATCCAAGTACTTGTTTCAGCACTTGGACTTTTTGTTATTTTGGTAAATGGTTTAAGAAGTTGCGCGATGCAAATCCTTCAACCTCTTCTTTTGTATAATGTTTTTCTAATGTTTGGAGGAAGCTTTGGTATTTGCCAGCGTGTTCAAGGCCTTTAACATGGTCAGGAATACCATCAAAATCTGATCCGAAACCAATGTTTTTCAAACCGCCAAGCTCACAAATATGATCGATATGGCGAATGACATCTTCCATATCAGCTACTCCGGTATTTGTCGTGAAAAGCGGATGGAAAATAACGTGAATCATCGCATCGTGCTCAATCATCGCTCTAATCTGGTCGTCATCTAAGTTTCTAGGATGCGAGCAAATCGCTTTCGCACTCGAATGACTGGCAATCACAAATTCCGCTTGCTCCAACGTTTCCCAAAAAGCTTTTACGCTCAAATGAGAAACATCCGTAAATACTTTTCTTTCATTTAAAAGATGGACAATGTCTTTCCCAAAACGCGTGAGTCCTGCGCCACGTTCTTCCATAATACCATCTGCTGCCAAATTGGCGTTGTTCCACGTTAGTCCGACAGATAATACGCCACCATCAAGTAATTGCGTTAATTTATCTAAATCACGTCCAATTGGTTCAACGCCTTCTAGTGTAAGCATCGCGCCAATTTTGTCTTCAGGTAGATTTTCTAAATCACACCATTTTTTTACATGTTGGATAATTCCACCTTTATGCAGTACGTGTTGTTTAAAAATATTAACTTGCTCAACCGCTTTTTTCCATTTATGTTCAACAGGAATATCTTCATCAAGAAAGATGGCAAACCCTTGCATTAACATTTTAGCTTCTATAAGCCGTTCAAAGTTCACATCAAGTTCTTCCGCATCTTGGAAAGTGTATTTTCCTTTTCCAGCCTGCAACTTGTAAAGCGCATCACAGTGGGTATCAATTACTCTCATTTTCTGTCGTTCCTCCTTTTAGATACATCTATTATATACTTTTCAGAGGAATAGACAAGGAGTTTTTCATGAACAGATTTATTTTGTCATTTTATGTTGTTTCCCTGGCCAGAATGACCATTTTCCAAGAAGAACGGTAATCGATGGGACTAGGAATGGGCGGACGATAAATGTATCAAGCAACACGCCAATTGCTGTAATTAAGCCAAATTGTACGAGAAGTTGAATTGGCAGTGTAGTTAAAACGCCAAAAGTTCCTGCTAAAATCAAGCCTGCGGAAGTGATAACCCCACCAGTTTGGCCTACGCCTTCTGTAATTGCTTTTCTAAGTGGCATTTTCTTGCTGTTTTTCCAGATGCTAGAAATCATAAAGATATTGTAATCTTCCCCGAGTGCGACGATAAAGACAAAGGCATAGAGCGGAATTAAGCCAGAAATTGCCTCCACACCCATTGCGTAATGGATAATGACCCAACCAAGTCCTAGCGCTCCAACGAACGATAACAGAACCGTTGCCACGAGGTAAAGCATTGCTGTAATTGAGCGCAAGTAACATAGGAGTAAAATTGCAATCAAAGCAATAACAAGTGGAATAATCACTTTTTCATCATGCTCAGTTACCGCGCGATCATCATATTGTGTTGCTGTTTGACCAGCGATGTATACGTCATTTCCTTTGTCAGCAGCGGCGCGCACTTTTGGTACGACATCCATCGCTTCATTACTATAAGGATTATCTTTTAAAATGAGCGTATATTTTTGATAGCCCTTGCTTCGTTCAGGTCCAGTAACTGAAGCAACTCCGTCCACATTTTCAAGCGTGCTCTTCATCGATTCTTTCGAGTTTACAACTACTTCCATTGGCGCAAGCATACCAGCACCGAAATGGTCGCTAATGAGTGTAAATCCTTCCCTAGATGGCATATCTTCTGGGAACGTCGAAAGTGTATCATATGTGTATTTAACTTGGGTCGTAAAAATCCCACAGCCAATTAGAATAATTAAAGTGATAATCAAAATGCGAATTGGATGTTTCGCGGACATTTCACCAATTTTATGCCAAAAACGGTTTTCTTTGTGGTGTTTTGGTGTTTTGCCTTTTTTCTTCGCGCGATTTTCTTCCATTTCTACTGTTCTTGGGACAAATGGCCAGAATGAAACGCGTCCAAATATACCTAGAAGTGCTGGTACAAGTGTAAGCGAAGAAATCATCATAATGAAAATTGCTAGGCTAAATGGTACGGCGAAATTATGGAATGAACCATATTCTGCGGCTAATAGTAACAGAAGTGCCGCCATTACGGTCAAACCACTAAGTGCAATCGCACCTGCTGTCCCGCTGAACGCTTCTTTAAATGCTTGGAACCTGTTTTTCTCGGTGTGCAGATGGCTGCGGAATCTGGATATCAAGAATAAACAATAATCTGTTCCGGCACCAAATAGCAGTACGGTCATTATCGAGAGTCCCTGTGATCCGTAAGTGATAATCCCTTCTTTCGCAAGCAAACCAAGAATTGGCGTAATGACTAAATACGCAAAACCAACGGCAATCAAAGGAATTAACGCTAAAATTGGCGAACGATAAATCACTAATAAAAAGACTAAGACAAGTAAAACAGTCCCAATTAATAGCGAAACATCCGCATCTTTAAATAGTCCACTCGCATCCACGCTAATGCCAGCCGGGCCAGTTGTCCGAGCAACAAGCGTGTCATCTGCTGAAACTTTCTGCGCAAATGGATTTTCGCCAATCGTTGTTTTAGCAGCTGATTCAAGTTGTTTGAAACTTTCTGCTAGTTGATCCGATGTTGCACTATCTTTCATAATAATCGTTTGAATAAAAGTAGTTCCGTCTTTTGAAACTTGTTGTTTTAGTGCAACTGGAGGCATTTTATCGTATGGAACCGCCATTTTTTGGTAATCTACTGGATTTTCGGTTAGTTCTTTGCTGTACTTTTGAATATTCATTAAATCTGCTGTCGTCAAACCAGTCGAACGATACCAAGTGATAAGCGCTGGTACCCCATCCGTTCCCGCAAATTTGTCATCAATTAATTTTTGCGCAACAACAGACGGCTCTGAGTTAGGCAAATCTTTCGCCGCATCATCTTTGTAATCGGCCGCTTTTGGAAAGAAAAACTGCAAAATAATAATAGCGATAATCCACAGACCTAACGTGATAAATCGACCTTTCTTGCCGCCAACTCCACCGGCTATTTTACTTAAAAATCCATCTTTCATTAGAAATCCCCCTTTAGTTTGCTCATTTTTTCGTTTATCATTCGATAAGTGAAACTACAAAAAAAGAAGCACGCTAAATTATACCTCTTTTTTGCATATACCAAACATCATTAAATTGATTAATTCATCGATTTGTTCCGTAGTCGTTTGCTTTTGCGCAAAGCTACCTTTCCCAGAAAAAAGTGGGCTAATAGTCGACAAACAGTACCGCGCGGCCGTTTCAGCGCTAACACCTGTCCGTAGTTCGCCAGCATTTTCTAATCGTTCGAAAAAGGCTTGAAATGGCTCTAGATACGTTTGCTGCCATAATTTATAGAGTAAAAACTGATTTTCCGGCTTCATTTCATTGAGGATATCATGGATCATTAATAAAATATTGGTGGGATGCTCCTCAATTAACATGATTAACATATCGTGCAATTGTTCCTCTTTCCCTTTTTCCGCCTGCATAATTGGATGCATTTCCACCTGAATATTTTGCGTCAATTCACGAACCACTTCAATATAAAGTGATTCTTTATCTTCAAAATGGTGATATAGTGCCGGTTGGGTAATTTTGGCAAGTTTAGCTATTTCTCTTGTAGAAACTGCCCGGTAACCTTTTTCCATAAATAAATCACGTGCTGTATCCAGTATTTTTCTTCTTGTTATCCCTAATTCTTCTGCCCGAGTCCGCTTCTTTTCCATCATCACCCCACCTTTCTTATTTTGTTGCAGTTAGTAATGGAAGGTTTTTATTAATGAGCTTTTCTAATGTTTCCTTATGCCATTTACGCCCAAGAACCCGCTTACTAACAAGATATTTCCCTTCCTCCAGCTCACCTTCCTCTGTCACTGCACGAATATATAAACGATAAACCAAAGTCTTTTTCTCAAGCGCAATTTGCTGAACCGTCTTCCCGTCCAAAAAGTGCATTTCCGCATCACTTAATTTAAATACAAACGTAAAAATCCCCGCTTCCGTAAACGCGAGAATAAGCGAGTGCCTTCCTCGCATATGAGGCCCTGCATATAAAAAATCAATCGTTTGCACGGTCAAATTATTATCTTCACTGTATGTTCTTACTTCTTTTTCTAATCGCTCTTTCAAACTTGCAGCCAAAATAAGCGCCTCCCTTAATGATTAATATTTTACCAGAAAACGGTGGGTTGAAGTAGGGAAAGTTTTGTTTATGGGATAAAAATATCGGCAAGGTTGGAGTGCTTTTTAATCGCTTATCGTTTTTAGTTGCTTTTTAAGCCTGATTTACATCTCATGCTTTCATCAAGTTCTTTCCACTCACCCTCTGTAAAACCAGAAAATTCCATTCCTACAATCTTATTATCTTCGTTTAGAAATAAAGCAACACGATTAGACATTTTCATAACAGTAAATATTTTCTCTCCATCAAATTTAAAATATATTTTTTTATGCGCTCTATACACTTTAAACTTAGATTTTTTAGTTATAATTGGATAAGCATCGAAAATAGTCGTTTGAATTAATGGGTTTTTTTCTGCATATTTTTCAATAACCAAATTACTATCTTCTATATCATTAATGGATACGACAACCAATTCCGCAATCTTTTGTGTGATAGCATTGATTTTAACTTCAACAAGTGAGTCATGTTCATTGATAAATAAAAAGTAATAGAGTTCTCCTAGTCTATATTTATCTGCATTTTCGGGAAAAGTTATTGTGATTGGTACATAGTAGTCTATTTCTAGCTCATCTTTAACCAGTTTATTTTCGTAAGTTTGAATTTTCATATTTCGCTCCTCACAAAGTCTTTTAATTCTTTATACGAAAGAAAAACATTATGACTACTATCCTTCTCATTATCTATATATACACTGTATTTTAAACTACCGTCAGAATAATTAATAGATAACATTACAACATCAGTAGTATTTAACTTTACTGCATTTTTGATTTTGAAAAACAATTCATTAACATCAACAAAATTTATTTTTATTTCTGCACTATTTATAAAACTTTGCTCTGTTTCAATTATTGAATTTGTATCTCCGCCAAAAATCCGCTCGTTTTTTTCAGTATCAAATAACATAAATGTATATTTATTGTTTTTTCTAACAGAATCATATTTTAATAACAAATTTGCTTTATTTTCTTTTAAAAACGTTTGCAATTTCTGACACATTTTTTAATCTCCTTTTTGTAATCTTCGTTGTTTTTCATTCAAAACTTGTGCACATGCTCACAATAACAGTTTATCAAACTACACCTCAAAACAAAACGCTTAAACCATTTACCAAGAAACACTTCCCCCTCATAATTCACAAAAAAGTCAAATCCAGTATTCTCTTCTCCACTCATTCATGCTAATATCAATATTAGTGCTTACTACACTGGTATAAACGTTTTTACGATTATATAAATATTAAAGGGAAGTTGGTAGGAAAAGTGGGAGAACTAGGTAACATCGAAACACGAAACGGGAGAACATCATTTTTTGATGGAGGTTTACTGCAATATATCGGTTGGACGATACTTGGGACTTTGGTAACGATTTGTACTGCTGGAATTTGTTATCCATGGGCTTTGTGTATGGTTTATGGCTGGAAAATCAATCATACTGTTATTGAAGGAAGACGTTTGAAATTCCAAGGTTCTGCAGTTGGACTTTTTGGTCACTGGATTAAATGGTTATTACTAACTATTATTACTATCGGAATTTATGGTTTCTGGGTTTTCATTAAGTTAGAAGATTGGAAAGTAAAAAATACGATTTTTAAATAAAAAGAAAAAACATCTTACAAAATGGCTTTTGCCATATGTGAGATGTTTTTTAGTATGCCCTCGGAGGGAATCGAACCCCCATTTTAAGAACCGGAATCTTACGTGCTATCCGTTGCACCACGAGGGCTATATGTAGGCCAGTAATGCTTACCGTACGAATAATAATTATAGCGAAATTCCTAGGGTTTTACAAGTTTTATTTTATTTGAAAAAGCCAGCGCATCCGTAGATTTGCTGGCTCGGTTGTTATTTTACTAATGTCCAAATGGAAGAGCTATCTGGTCTTGCGCCTTTAACCCACCATTTTGCTTGGTATGTTTTGCCGTTATAAATGACTTTGTCTCCGCCGTTATAGGCTTTTAGAGAATTCCAGGCTTGGATTTCTGTGCTTTCATTTTTCCAAGCATCACTTGTGTCTGGTGTGTTGCCTTTTGTCCACCACTTCGCTGTATATGGTACGCCTTTATAATAAATTTGGTCGCCAGCGAGGTAAATTTGATCCGCTTTCCATGTGTTCATTGGATCTAGCGGTTTCGTTTTAACAGTGATTTCGTTACTTACTAATGAACGGTTTCCTGATGTGTCCACTGCATAAACTTTGTATTTATAGTTTGTATTACTTGCTAGTTTTGTATCTTCAAACATTGTTTTTGTTAATGTTGCGATTTTTGTGTTATTGCGATAAAGTTCATAATTTTTCACTTCCACATTATCTGTGGATGCTTGCCAACAAAGGGCAACTGTTGTATCTGTTTGTGCATGTGACATTAAGCTTTTTGGTGCAGTCGGCGCTTCTTTATCCACTGCTGGAGCTTCTTTTGTAGTCACATTAATGCTATTACTTAATGTTGATTTATTTCCACCAAAATCTTTTGCGCGAACGGTATAAGTGTAGGCAGTACTTGAATTTACAGTTGTATCTTCATATGAAGCAACTTGGCTTTCTCCAATTACTTGTCCGTCACGTAAAATTTCATAACCTTTAATTCCAATATTATCCGTTGCAGCAGTCCATGTTAGACTTACTTTTTTCGGAGTAGTAGTTCCAGCTAAATTAGTTGGAGCTGTTGGCGCTTCGTCGTCAGCAATTGGCGCTACATCAGAATTGATGATGTTTGCGTCAATAACTTGGTAAAACGCATTACCTGTATCAGCGATTGTCCAAACGCCAAGGATTACATAGTATCCTGAACGGTCATTTGGAATATTAATTTCTTGTGTCGCTAGAGTTCCTGGAGTACTTCCATCAGCTGCAATTGTTGCTAATGGTTCTAATGATGCTCTAGTCAGTGGCGCATTCGGGTCCCAACCTTTTTTTGTAATAAAATATTGCCAGCCACTTGTTCTATGTGGCGCTGTCAATGTCCATTCAACTGTTAGGGGACCAGACTCAATATCAACTTTTGCCCAACGATTTGCAGTTTGAGCGTCTAAAAGTGAATATTTTCCTCCGCCTGCGATTCTTCCATCAGCAGGCCCACTTACTGGGAAACCTTTTGGAGCTTCTACACTTTGCGGTTCAAATTGCGCTGCTCCAACCCCTACATTGATCCCTCTGTTTGCTAAATAAACACGACTTGCCGGCTTTGATATGTATCCATGAGCTGAAGCAGTTGTTTGGAAAAGAACTACAGCTAACGTAAACACAGCAAAAAACATTCCAATTTTTGAAAATTTCTTCATGATGCACCTTCCTTTCAGTATAGTTAATTATACCTTTTTGTTAAATTTTATTGAAATAGTTTGCCTGAGACTTTATCGTTTGACCTAGTTTGACCATTCGTGTATGATATAAACAAAGCTAATTTAAAATATACATTTAACAGGAGGAATCTTGATATGAACTTAATTCCAACAGTAATCGAACAAACTAGCCGCGGTGAACGTGCATATGACATTTATTCCCGTTTATTAAAAGACAGAATTATTATGTTAGGCTCAGCAATTGATGATAACGTGGCAAACTCCATCGTTTCTCAATTATTATTTCTAGACGCGCAAGATCCTGAAAAAGATATTTTCTTATATATCAATTCTCCAGGCGGAAGTATTTCAGCTGGTATGGCCATTTACGATACAATGAATTTCGTGAAAGCGGACGTACAAACAATTGGTATGGGTATGGCTGCTTCGATGGGATCATTCCTATTAACAGCTGGAGCAAGTGGTAAACGTTTTGCCCTTCCAAACGCTGAAATCATGATTCACCAACCACTTGGCGGCGCTCAAGGTCAAGCAACAGAAATCGAAATTGCAGCTCGTCACATTTTAAAAATCAAAGAACGTATGAATACAATTATGGCTGAGAAAACTGGCCAACCTTATGAAGTAATTGCTCGTGATACAGATCGTGATAACTTCATGACTGCACAAGAAGCAAAAGATTATGGCTTAATTGATGATATCATTGTTAACAAATCTGGCTTAAAAGGTTAATCAATAAAAAAGAGGTTTTGCATTTCGCAAAACCTCTTTTTTTATTACTTTATTTTATACGAAGCGCTGAATGTCTTCTTCCGTAAAATACATAAACTAAAATGCCTAGCACGAACCAAATACCAAAAGCAATCCAAGTCGTTTTCGATAAATTAAGCATTAAATAAACACAAAGTAAAAAGGAAAGTGCAGGTACTACAGGATAAAATGGTGTTTTAAATCCTTTTTGGTTCAAGTCTGGATTTCTTCGTAAAAAGAAAATCCCGATAGAAACCATTGCAAAGGCAAACAATGTACCGATATTAATTAACTGCGCTAAATCTTCCATTGGTACAGTAGAAGCAATTAACCCCATTACAGTCGCAAAAATCATCGTATTTCTAACTGGTGTATCATTTTTACTAATTTTAGAAAATGATTGCGGTAATAACCCGTCACGTCCCATTGCGAATAACAAACGCGTACCGCCGTAAGACATTACTAGAACAACCGTTGTCATCCCAACAATCGCCCCAACAGAAAGTAATCCGGCAATCCAGTTTTGATTAATTGCTTGAAGTGCAAATGCAACTGGTGCGCTAACTCCAACTAAATCTGTATAAGGTACCACACCCGTAAGAACGGCCGAAAGTAAAATATAAAGTAATGTACAAACTGCCAGTGAAGCGATAATCCCGATTGGCATATTTTTTTGTGGATTCTTCACTTCTTCTGCCGCGCTTGAAACAGCATCAAAGCCAATATACGCAAAGAATACCGTCGAAGCACCCGTAATGACTCCTTGCACACCAAACGGTAAGAATGGCGTCCAATTATCCGGTTTAACATAAAAAGCACCTACCAAAATAAATAGCACAACAACCGCAATTTTAACTAAAACCATGATATTATTAACGCGCGTCGATTCGCGAATTCCAAAGCTAAGTAAAATCCCAATTACCATAACAACGACAAATGCTAGTAAATCAAAATACGTTCCCGCACTTGGATCATAAGCAGACGAAATAACCTTTGGAATATGCAAGTCAAATCCCGCTAATAAACTCTTCATATAAGAAGACCAACCACTCGCGATGGCCGCTACAGCCAAGCCATATTCCAAAATGAGTGACCAACCTAAAATCCATGCTACTCCTTCGCCAAAAACATGATAGCTATACGTATATGCACTACCAGCAACTGGTAATTTAGAAGCAAATTCCGAATAACAAAGCGCCGCCAAACAGCAAGCAATTCCCGCAATAATAAATGAAATAATAATTCCTGGTCCTGCAATGACAGAAGCTACCTGCCCTGGAAGAATAAATATCCCTCCCCCAACAACCGCCCCGACTCCAAGCATCGTTAAATCAAATGCTCCTAACGTCTTATTTAAATGATGTTTGTCTGTCGCTGGGTTATGAAAACTCTTTTTTCTGAAAAAAGAATTAACTTTCGTCATAAAGATTCCTCCTTTTTTAATTCCAATTTTCAGTTAATTTGTTTGTGTATGTTTAAACTAACTTGAAAACTATTATTTATGGTAACATAAACAGGCTAAAAAATATACAACATTTGTAGATTTTTGTTCAAAAAAGTTCAAAAAAGCTTGAAACCCTCAGAAAGGGTTTCAAGCTTTTAAATTATTTCCACGCTCGAGAATATTGTTTTGGCCCTTCAATCGCCTCACCCAATTGTTTAGCTGCATCTTTAGCAAAATAAGGATTTCGTAATAATTCACGACCAACAATAATTAAATCTGCTCGTTCGTTGCACAAAATCTCCTCGGCTTGCTCGCCTCGCGTAATGAGTCCAAGCGCACCGGTCGCAATACCAGCCCCGCGACGAATTTCATCCGCAAAAGGCACTTGATAGCCCGGGAAAACTGGTGGTGCTACATTCACTAAGCCACCTGTACTAACATCAATCAGCTCCACACCATCCGCTTTCATCCATTTGGCAAAAGGAATGTGGTCTTCTAATTGCAAACCACCATGCGCATAATCCGTTGCAGAAACACGAACGATAATCGGGCCGTCCCATACTTCTTTGACCGCTTTGATAATATCGCTTAGAACTTTATAACGATTACCAGCAGGGCCACCGTAATTATCTTCACGACGATTCGTAATTGGTGATAAAAATTGATGGATTAGATAGCCATGCGCAGCGTGAATTTCAATGACATCAAAACCAGCTTCTTTTGCTCGATACGCCGCACGTTTAAAATCAGCCACAACTTCTTTAATCGCTTCTTTCGTAAGCTCTACTGGTTTCGCAGATTTTTCATCAAAAGCAATCGCAGAAGGAGCCACTATTTCACCAGGTAAAACAGCTTTTCGTCCAGCATGCGCTAATTGAATTCCCGCTTTTGCACCGTGGTAATGCAAACCATCGACTAATTTTTTTAAAGCTGGAACTTGTTCATCATTCCATAATCCTAAATCAAACTCGGAAATACGACCTACCTCTTGAACAGCCGTAGCTTCTAAAATAACAAGTCCTGTACCGCCAGCTGCTCTAGAAACATAGTGTGCAAAATGAAAGTCTGTTGCGATCCCGTCTTTATTTTCTACTGAATACATACACATCGGTGACATAACAATTCTGTTTTTTAGTGTTACATCTTTTAATTTATATTCTGAAAATAATTTTGACATTCTAATTCGCATCCTTTTCTTTTTAATTAACTATTACTGATTTTCAGTCCTACTTGCGCTGGTGTTTCTCCGCTTCTAAGGCGCTCTGCAATCTGATCTAGTTTCCGGAGACGATGATTAATACCTGATTTACTTACTTGGCCAGTTGTCAGCATTTCGCCTAGCTCTTTTAACGTAACGTCTTCATTGGCTATCCGAAGCGCCGCAATCTCGCGCAGGCGTTCTGGTAAAGCTTCCAGTCCGACAGTTGATTGGATATACTTAATATTATCGATTTGCCTAACTGCCGCATTAATCGTTTTGTTGAGATTCGCCGTTTCGCAGTTGACTAACCTATTCACCGAATTCCGCATATCTCGCATAATCCGAACATCCTCAAAATGAAGAAGTGCGCTAGTCGCTCCAATAATACTCAAGAATTCCGTAATTTTTTCCGCTTCTTTCAAATAAGTAATAAAACCATTTTTCCGTTCAAGCGTTCGTGCGTTGAGGTCAAATTGGTTCATTAAAGCGCAAATCGCCTCGTTGTGCTCCTCATAAACAGAAAAAATTTCTAAATGATACGAAGAAGTTTCCGGATTATTAACTGACCCACTTGCCAAAAAGGCTCCGCGCAAATAAGCACGTTTGGCGCTTCTCTTCTTAACAAATCCCCTATCAATCGATTTAGTAAACGTCATCGGAGGCTCAAGAATCCGTAAATCTTCCAAAATCCCCCGTGTGCCAGCTTTCAAACGAACAATATATACATTATTTTTTTTCAGCTTCATTTTACGACGTACAAGGAGTTCAATTGGGACTTCATATAAGTCTTTCAGTAATTGATACATTCGTCTAGCTATAGCCGCATTCTCGGTTTGAACATCCATTATCACTAATTGATTTGAAAACGAGATTGCGCCATTCATTCGAATAAAAGCTGCGAGTTCCACTTTTGCATCGCTATCACTTACGTCCATATGGGTTAATTCTTTCTTGGTTTCCGATGCAAATGACATGGCTTACTCACTCCTTTTCGTTATTTTGGTCAGGTAACATCGCTAAAAGCGCATCCGCCACCTTTTCAGCAGCATGGCGTACAAGGCCATCCTCTGTAGAAAGAAAATCTTGATAAATTGCTTCCACACCAAGCTCTTCCATTCCTTTGGCGTTATGCTCTACTTGCGCAACATCCTCGGGAAATAGCAGCTCTTTTGGAACTGTTGTCGTATTAATTAACGTTTTATCTATAAAAGATTTGCCCACATGCTCATGGATAACTTTAATGTGATCCGCATCTGAGAAAAAGTCGGTTTCGCCAATTTGCGTTAAAATATTGGTAATATAAACTTTCGGAGCCTTACTCGCTGTAATTTCATCGGCTAATTCCGTAAGTAATAGATTTGGTAAAATACTCGTGTATAAACTTCCTGGGCCGATAACAATCAAATCAGCTTCTTTCACTGCTTCGACCGCTGTCGGATATGGTTTTACATTTTCTGGTTCGATATAAACACGATTAATATGCTTCCCTTGTAACGGGATAAGCGACTCACCGTGCACGATTGAACCGTCTTCCATTTCGGCATTTAAAATAAGCGGTTGATCCGTTGCTGGAATAACTTTGCCACGGATTTTAAGTACCGTCGCAAGAACATTAATCGCGTCGACATAACTATCATTCAGTTGCGATAAAGCCGTTAAAATTAAATTCCCAATAACGTGCCCCGATAAATCACCATCTACCGCAAAACGATATTGGAATAAATCGACAACCCGTGGATCGACATTGGATAAAGCCAGCATCACATTACGAATATCCCCCGGCGGAAGTACGTCCATTTGCTCACGGATTTTACCAGAACTCCCACCATCATCCGCTACCGTCACAATCGCCGTTAAATGAATATCTTTCTTTTTAAGGCCTTTTAAAATGACTGGAAGACCTGTTCCGCCACCGATTACGACTACTTTAGGTTTCGTTTCCTTTTTCATATTAACGACCCTTTCTACGTTTCATATCTCGGTGTGAAATCGTTGTCTCATATTTTTGTTGGATTGCCTTGCCAACGAACTCAGTCAAAGCCACAGAACGATGCTGTCCTCCTGTGCATCCAATTGCAATTACTAACTGTGTCTTCCCTTCTCGTTTGTAGAAAGGAAGAGTAAACATTAATAAATCGACTAATTTATCTAAAAAGGTCTGCGTTTCTGGCCATTTCATCACGTATTCATAAACGTCCTCATCAAGTCCAGTCAGTGGACGCATTTTGTCGATATAATGCGGGTTCGGTAAAAAGCGCACATCAAATACTAAATCTGCATCAATTGGAATCCCGTATTTGAAACCAAACGACATCAATTGCACATTGAATACATCTTTATCTTCGGTTTGAAATTCATTATTAATTCGTTCGCGTAACTCACGTGGCGCCATATTCGACGTATTAATAACTAGCTGCGAACGCCCTTTTAAATCACTAAGCAGTTCACGTTCCGCAGTAATCCCATCAAGCACCGAACCATTTGGCTCCAGTGGATGGTGACGACGCGTTTCTTTATAACGCGAAACAAGCACCTTATCATCTGCCTCTAAAAAGAGGATTTTTGTTGTTATAAAATTGGTATTATCTAATTCATCAAGCGCTGGTTCAATCGAATCGAAAAACTCGCGTCCGCGAAGGTCCATTACGAGCGCAATTTTTTCCATTTTGTCGCTTTCTTTCATTAACTCCCAGAACTTCGGAAGTAAACTTGGCGGTAAATTATCTACACAAAAATAACCGAGATCTTCTAAAGACTGCATTGCAACTGTTTTTCCTGCCCCAGACATCCCAGTAATGATTACTAATTTTAATTGTTTAGAAGCCATATCTGCCTCATCCTTTCGCACAAATAATATCTACCTTCCATTTTAGCACACTTCTCACTAGAAAATCCCGGAAAAGTCTCTAAATAGAGTTTCCGGGATTTTTCTTTTTAAGCTTCGATATGTTGCATCAAATCAGCTTTTACTTTTTCTAATTTTGCGGTACTCTCGGCTTTACTTTCACCGCGAATACTAAAGTAGAATTTGATTTTCGGCTCTGTGCCTGATGGACGTAAACAGAACCATGAACCATCTTCAAAATAACATTTAATCACATCTGCTGTTGGTAAATGAATCGCTTCGGTTTTTCCTGTTGCAATCCAAGTCGTTTCGCTTCTCAAATAATCTTCCGCACGTTCTACGACGAATCCGCCCATACTTGTTGGCAGTTGTTCGCGGAAGCTACTTGTAATTTCTTTGATGCGCTCAGAACCATCTTTTCCACTTAACGTAAGTGAAACGAGATCCTCATTATAATAACCAAATTCATCATAAATTTGATCTAAATCTTCTAATAAAGTTCTACCTGCTACTTTGCTAACAAGCGCCACTTCTGCAACCGCAAGAACGGCTTGAATCGCATCTTTATCACGTGTAAACGGCTTAACCATATAGCCATTACTTTCTTCATAACCAAATTCAAACGTATGCTTGCCAGTTTCTTCAAAATGCTTAATTTGTTCCGCAATAAATTTGAAACCAGTTAATACTTCAATCATTTCAGCACCGTAATGCTTCGCGATTTCCGTTCCAAGATTACTCGTTACAATCGATTTCAATACCGCCGCATTAGCTGGCAACTCATTTTGCGCTTTCTTTTGTTTCAATAAATAATGTAAAATAATCGCGCCAATTTGGTTTCCAGATAATACTTCATATTCTCCGTCAGCATTACGAACAGCCACGCCTAAACGGTCAGCATCTGGGTCAGTTCCTACTAAAATATCGCCGCCAAACTTTTTACCATATTCAATCGCTAGTAAAAAGGCTTCGCGATTTTCCGGGTTAGGCGATTTCACCGTCCCAAAATCAGGATCATTCACAAATTGCTCATCCACCTTAACGATATTCGTGAAACCAACACTTTCAAGCGCAGGAACACCAAGAATTCCGCCAGTACCATGAAGCGGCGTGAAAACAATTTTCAACTCCTCACCGCGTTCTTGAACAAGTTCTTTATTTACAATCACTTCTTTTAATTTTTCCAAATATGGACGGTCTACTTTTTCACTAATTACTTCAAGTAAGCCATTTTCGATTAATAGCTCTTGGTTCGCCACTTCTACAGAAAAAATATCTTCCACTGCATTTATGTACTCAATAACTGCACTCGCGCCAGTTGGAGGCATTTGCCCGCCATCTTCACCGTAAATTTTGTAGCCATTGTATTCTGGTGGATTATGGCTGGCAGTAATAACAATCCCGCCAAACGCATTTAAATGACGTACCGCAAAAGAAAGTTCCGGCGTTGGTCGAAGCGCGTCAAACACATAGCTTTTCACACCATGATGCCCTAAAACTGCCGCCGATTCAAACGCAAATTCGCGTGACATATGACGAGGATCATACGCAATAACAATCCCACGTTCCTTCGCCTCTTCACCATTTTCAGCCACAAATTGCGCCAAACCTAGCGACGCTTTACGAATCGTATAGATATTCATACGGTTCGTCCCAGCACCAAGTACGCCGCGCATCCCCGCCGTTCCAAATTCCATATTACGATAAAAGCTATCTTCCAGCTCTTTTTCATTCGCTTTCATATCCGTTAGTTGCGTTCTTAATGCGCTATCCAAGTTCTCATTAGAAATCCATTTCTGATATTCTTCTTGCCAATTCATTCCCTACACTCCTTCGTTGAAAACTACTTTATTTAAAATAATCAACTCTCCACCGTAAAACGAAAAGCTGTCCTAGATGTAAAAGGTTTTTCTGGTCGTAACACGATATCACTAAATCCGTCATGATTAATCGCATCCACCAAGCCTTGCGTCTCCATTGTTAAACCAGCATATTTCGGCACAGCCCGCCCCTCAATTTCAAAAGAGCCATCCAAACTATTTGCTGTATAAACTAAAACCGAGTCACAAGCCGTTTCCATTTCCAAACGACGACCTGACTTAGGATCAAACAAAACCGCATCCGGACGACCATTTTCATGTTTTAAAAGAAACGCATGATCAAGTCCAGCACCAACCAACCTCACTTGCTGGTCATCACTTTGAGTAACCTCATCTACCTCACGCCCAGCCCGCAAATCAAAAATAGTACCCTCAACTGACCGAATTTCGCCAATCGGAAGGGATGCTTCATCTATCGGCAAAAAGGCATCACTATTAACCCAAAGTTGCTGTTGCAATACCGTAGAGCCAGCTTCCCCACTCAAATTAAAATAAATATGGTTGCTCGGGTTATAAATAGTCGGCTGATCCGCTTTCGCCTCATAATCAATCAGCCACTCATTCTTATTATTAAGTGTATAAGTCATTTTTGCATCGATGTTCCCCGGATAGCCATTTTCTCCGTCTGCCCAGCGATATTCAAAAGTCATCACAATCTGATCTAACTCTTTTTCCACAGAAACATCCCAAAGCTTCTTACTAAAGTTAAGTTTGCCACCGTGACGATGGTTAGCCCCTTCATTTTGAGTCAATTGAAATTGTTTCCCGTCCAGACTAAATTGGCCTTTACTAATGCGACCAGCAACCGGACCAAGCGTAGCACCGAAATACGGAGAGTGCGCCAAATAATCATCTAAATTCGTAAATCCAAGACTTATATTCGCCAAATCACCAAATTTATCCTTCGTTTCAAGGGAAGTCACAATCGCGCCATAATTTAACACGCTCATGCGCATACCATGGTCATTTACGAGTGTCCACTGCCAAACCGTTTCTCCCTCAAATTTGCCAAAATATTCCTTGATTACTTCGATGAAAATCACATTCCTTCATAGTTATTAATAGCCATTTGGATGAGATACATGCCATTTCCAAGCAGTTGCGATAATATCTTTTACGTCTGTATACGTCGGCTCCCAACCAAGAATTTCACGCGCTTTATCACTAGAAGCAATTAATGTTCCCGGATCACCCGCACGACGCGGCACAACCTCAGCTGGAATTTCTTTTCCTGTTACAACACGAGCGGCTTCAAGCATTTCTTTCACCGAAAAACCATTACTGCTACCAAGGTTGAAAACATTACTTTCTCCACCATTTTTCAAATATTCTAGCGCTCTAATATGCGCATCAATTAAATCTTCTACTTGCACATAGTCACGGATACAAGTGCCATCCGGCGTATTATAATCATCCCCGTAAATCGCTAATCTTTCACGTTGACCAAGCGCAACCTGTAAAATAATTGGCACTAAATGGGATTCTGGCTTATGGTCCTCACCAATCGAGCCATCCGCTTTCGCCCCAGCCACATTGAAATAACGTAGTGCAACAAATTTCATGCCGTAAGCTTTATCGCACCATTTCATCATTTTTTCCATAATTAGCTTCGTATCGCCGTAAGTACTTTCTGGGTTTGTTGGCATATCTTCTGTAATCGGCACACGTTCTGGCTCGCCGTATGTAGCCGCACTTGAAGAAAAGACAATATGTTTCACGCCAAATTGCTCCATCACTTCTAAAACAATTTGTGTACCATATACATTATTATTTAAATACTCTAATGGCACTTCCATCGATTCTCCCACAAGCGAACTTGCAGCAAAATGAATCACACCATCAACCGTTTCTTTTTCAAAAACCGAACTTAAAAACGCCTTATCGCGAATATCTCCTTCATAAAATTTTGCCTCTTTATGAATAGATTCTTTATGTCCAGTTCTTAAATTATCAATAACAACAACTTCATATCCGCGAGTAATTAACTCATCCACTGCATGAGAGCCAATATAGCCCGCTCCACCAAGTACAACAATACTCATTATTTATCTCTCCTAACGATAGTCTTTGTCTTTCATTCTACACTACTCAAGCCTATGTAGTCACGCAAAAATGGGTCCAAGATAAATAATCCTAGACCCATTTACGTTTTTTACTATTATTTTGCTGCTTCAGCCTCTAATGACTCTTTTAATTCTTCCACATATTTTTGTGCATTTTGTCCAGCAAGTCCGCCGTCGCCAGTAGCTGTAACAATTTGGCGTAAGCTTTTCGCGCGAACATCTCCAGCTGCAAAAATACCAGGAAGATTTGTACGCATTTCTTCGTCCGTTTTGATGTAACCTTCATCGTCTGTAATACCTAGATTTAAAAAGGCTTTCGTAAGCGGCACAAGTCCAACGTAGATGAAAACACCATCCACTGGCATAATTGATTCTGAACCATCAACAGTAGAAACAATTTTGGCACCTGTTACTTTTTTGCCGTCGCCAACAATTTCTTCTACCGTACTATTCCAAATGAAATCAACTTTTTCATCTTTAAAAGCACGATCTTGTAAAATTTGTTGCGCGCGTAATTTATCACGACGGTGTACAATCGTTACTTTATCTGCATAACGAGTCAAATAAGTTCCTTCTTCAACCGCAGAGTCCCCGCCACCAACCACGATTAATTCGCGATTTTTAAAGAACGCTCCGTCACACACTGCACAGTAAGAAACTCCGCGTCCGCTAAGCTCTTCTTCACCAGCTGCACCAAGTTTACGGTGTTCAGCTCCAGTTGCAATAATAATTGCCCGCGCTTTATACGTTTTTGCACCAGCTGTTACTGTTTTAAATTCTTTTCCATCAACGACTTCTTTAATATCACCATAAGCATACTCAGCGCCGAATTGTTTCGCACCACTAAGCATCTTATCGGATAAATCTGGTCCTAAAATGCTATCAAATCCAGGGTAATTTTCTACCTCTGCTGTATTTACCATTTGTCCGCCGGGTACACCGCGTTCAATCATTAACGTATCTAAATCTGCACGGGAAGTATATAAAGCTGCTGTCATTCCAGCAGGTCCCGCCCCAATAATAATCACATCATAAATTTTTTCTTCACTAGCCATTCTCTTTGCCCTCCTCATTTATGTGTATACAATAGTTAGCCTAAATTAATCCTAATACGGAATAGCAAAAAGGTCTATTTATCTGCTCATAGCTCGCTCGATATCGCGTGCACATTTACCACATTCAAATTCTTCAACTAAATTAAGTTTCAATTGCGGTAAAAATAGCTTTGCAATCGCACTCGCCACCGTCTCTATCGTATAACGACCCAATATCAAATCTTTTCCCGCGTCTGTTAAAACGAGCGAAAACATCTGCTTATAAAGCGCCATATTTTCTTCATTTAACAAAATGCCTTTTTCTCTTAAAATCATCATCGCTTTAGCAATCAAATAACCATTTTGCTCAATATCTCCATCCGGGAAATAATCAAAATTAGTAAACATCAAATGCTCCATATAAGACCAATTACTCATATCAAGTAGCGGATGGAACAATACTAATTCCGGACGATTGCTAGAAATTGTTAGCGCATATACACCTAGCATATGAACCAAATCATCTTCCTCTTGAAGCATATCAAGAACAAGCCGCGTATCATTCGTTAAATCCGCCTCTTGCTCAAACGGAAACCTAACATCCTCATACAAATCACATTCTAAAAAAGAATGCCAAAACATTTTCGCGCCTTCCACTTCATCTAAATAATAACAAGCCTTTGCTCGGAAATAATAATATTTACTACGCTCTGTCACTTCCAAATCAGCCACTTGTTCGAGCAAATCGTCCGCTTCCTCAAACTCACCCATCATCGCATGAATCAAACCAAGCTTTTCTTTATGATGAGCCAGCACTGGTAGTACATCTCGCAGTTCCAAGTAAAGCGCGTCCGCCTCTTTGCGATTCCCTTTATAAAAGTGATAAATAAACAAATCACAAATCCCTAACAGATTTCCCGGGTTTCTCGAAAGTAAATCACTTAAAACTTTAACGCCCTCTTCTTCTTTCAATTGCTCAAAATAAAGTGCTGCCAGTTGATTATAAGCAGGCCAAAAATTCGGCTTCTCATCAATGACTTTTCTTAAAATATCACAAGCCGACGCACTATCTTCTTCCGCTAAATAGCGATTAATTTCTTTTTTATAAGCATAGAATTCCTGCTCTAATTTCGAAAAACCATTTTCAAGCGTTTCGCCAAAAGGAGTTTCTTCCAGTAATACTTCAATTAAATCTTTGGCTTCTTCGGTATATTCCCCGTCAGACACTGTATCGACATAACGATTAGCATACTGCAATGCTCTACGATAATCTTTCATATACGCAAAATTATTGGCAATAAAATAATAGCAGTACTCCATATTCCCATTACGTTGTTCCAGAATATCTCTAAGTAGTTGATTCGATTTATGGAATTGACCAATTTCTGTGTAGCATATCGCCAGCTGACAAAGAATAACAGCCTCTCCCGGTTCCAGTTCAGATGCCCTTACTAAATACCTGATTGCTTCTTTAATTCTTTGATCACGAAACGCTTCGACACCGCGTTCAAAATAAAACTGACCATTTGGATAAAATGGATAGATTTTTGCGGGTGTTTTTTTGTCTTTTTCCATTTTTCCACCTCCAACATTATCCTTATTCTAATGAGTATATCATAGAATTTATTACTTTGGGCGACAAAAAAGCTACTTTGGCTTTTACTCCAAAGCAGCTTTTTCTTTAATGATTAAAGGATTCCCATAAGCAAAACTTTCTGCGGGAACATCCTTCGAGACAACTGCACCAGCAGCAATCACCGCCCCGTCACCAATTACAGTGCCAGGAAGAATAGTGACATTCGCGCCAACCATCACATCCCGGCCAATCACAACTTCCCCAACACGATACTCAGAAAGCAAATATTCATGCGTCAAAATAGTCGTATGATAACCAATAATCGTATTTTCACCAATCGTAATCTTTTCTGGAAAAAATAAATCCGGCATAACTTTATAGGCAATGGCAGTCTTTTCGCCAATCTTCATTCCAAGACAAGCACGGTACATTTTACGTTTACCGCCCATCCAAGGAAAAAAACGACCAAATTCAATTACTAATGTATTTCTCAACGCCTTCCAAAAAGAAATCGTTTTATACACTTGAAAAAGCGTGTTGACTGTTTCATCGGGCGCCTTAAACCTATCCAGCCGTCTCAAAATCTATTCCTCGTCCCGCACGATTGCGAGTAAGTCACTCATTTTTTCTAACATAAAGTCAGGTTGGAACTCAGCCAAATGTTCTGGACCTTTAATCGCCCAAGCCACGCCAGCAGTTAACGTTTCCGCATTTTTCCCAGCTTCAATATCATGGTAATTATCACCAATCATAATCGCTTCTTCTTTTGTCGCATTCAATAAAGAAAGAGCCATTTCAATACCTTCTGGATCTGGCTTAGCATTAGACACTTGATCTAATCCAATCACCACTTGGAAAAATTTATCCAAACCAGTCACTTTAAGTCCACGCATAATCGTATCGTACATTTTCGTCGATACAATCCCCAATTTATAATCTTCTTCATATAACGCACGAATCGCTTCATAAACCCCATCATACTCTAAAATCAAATCATCATGATGCTTCAAATTATACTCGCGGTAAAAAGCACGCATTTCATCCGCATGCGCTGGATTGATTTCCCGAAAAGTTTCCATTAAAGAAGGCCCGATAAACGGTAAAATATCCTCTCTCGTAAAAACCCGGTCCGGCAAGAATTCTTGTAACGTCACTTGAAAAGTTTTAATAATCAATTCATTCGTATTTATAAGCGTACCATCTAAGTCAAACAACAATGTAGTAATTTTCCCAGTCATAATTTCTTCCTTTCTTAATCAAACTCGAAAATCTCCAACTTTTTTATTTCTTTTTAACTACTTTACCAAATTTATCTTCCATATAATATGGCGGATTCATTTTCAAACGACGATAAATAATTAAGCCAATCGACAGAACAATTAGTAGTAAAGATAGTACTTGCGAAACTCTAAAGTCACCCCACATCAAGCTGTCCGTCCGCATTCCTTCAATAAAGAATCTTCCAAATGAATACCAAATTACATAACTAAGAAACAATTCCCCGCTGCGAATCTTTGTGCGGCGAATAATTAATAAAACAATAAATCCAAGCACATTCCATAAACTCTCATATAAGAAAGTCGGCTGATAATAAGCACCATCTATGTACATCTGGTTGATAATAAAGTCCGGCAAATGAAGACCTTCCAGAAAAGCACGAGTAGTTTCAGCCCCATGTGCTTCTTGGTTCATAAAATTACCCCAACGTCCAATCGCCTGCGCAATAATCAAACTCGGCGCAACGACATCCGCAAGTTGCCAAAACGAAATTTTCTTAATTCGCGAGAAAATAACAGCCGTAAGTACCGCACCAATCAACGCACCATAAATCGCGATACCACCGTGCCAAATCTTCACTATTTCTCCGAGATTATTCTTATAAAAATCCCACTCAAAAATAACATAATAAATCCGAGCACTAATAATTGAAATTGGAATTGCCCAAATTAGCAAATCCACAATAATTTCTTTATCCATTTTGCGCTTATTTGCCTCACTTAAAGCAAGAAGTAACGCAATCACAACAGCCGAAGCAATAATAACTCCGTACCATTTTACAGAAATACTACCAATTTGAATCGCCACTGGATCAAGTGGCTGAACACCATTACCCATAATTCCCCTACTTTCAAAAAGACAACTCCGCAACCAAACAAGATACTAATAATGTCAGTTTGGCTGCGGAGGTGCTTTCTCTATTTATTTAGTCATTCATGCTGCTGTTATGACCTATTAAATTGTTAAGGTCTTGTGTAAATTGCTCTGCCGCATTATATCCCATATTCTTCAATCGGAAATTCATTGCCGCTACTTCAATAATAACAGATAAATTTCGTCCCGGACGTACTGGAACAGTAATTTTTGGAATGTCCATGTCAAAGATTTTTGTCATTTCTTGGTCTAAACCGACACGATCATAATGCTTGTCAGGATCCCAGTTTTCAAGGTGCACAACGATTGTAATCTTTTTACTGGAACGAACAGCTCCTGCTCCAAATAAAGTCATTACATTAATAATTCCAAGACCGCGAATTTCTAGTAAATGCTCAATAATCGCTGGCGAGGAACCAATTAACGTCATTTCATCCTCTTGACGAATTTCTACATTATCATCTGCTACAAGCCTATGCCCACGTTTTACAAGTTCAAGCGCTGTTTCACTTTTACCAACACCGCTGCTTCCTGTAATCAAAACACCTAGACCATATATATCCACTAGAACACCATGCATCGAAATAACTGGCGCAAGTCTGCTTTCTAAGTAATTCGTAATATAAACAGATAAACGCGTTGTTTTAAGTCGCGAGCGTAATACCGGAATATCCGCTTCTTTCGCGGCAGCCACCAATTCTTTCGGTACTTCTAAGTTTCTAGAAATAACAAAAGCAGGAGTCCGCTTCGTACACATTTGCTTATATCTTTTAAGACGTTCTTCCGGTTCCATACCTTCTGAAAACGATATTTCAGTCATGCCAAAAAGTTGTACACGATCTTCTGGATAATAAGAGAAAAACCCTGTAAGTTCCAGTCCAGGCCGAGATAAATCACTAGTTAAAATTGGCCGTTCAAGTCCCGTTTCCGAACAAATTAGCTCTAAATTAAGTCGTTCCTTTAAATCCTTTACCGTAACCGATTTTGTCATGCAAGTACCTCCAAATGAATTATAAAAGTCCATTACTGTTCGCTACAAAATATTATTTAGAAAGCTCCCTATCATTTTAGCACTTTCGAGAGAATCAGGCTAGTTCTTTCTTTACAAATGGCTCTACATAGCGAAACCAGCTACATTTAAAAAGCTGTTTTAAGCCTCAAAATGTAGCTGGAATGTTTAATTTTCTTTATTACCCCATAAAACGGAATTAATAATCATGTTAGCGAATGCCATAATTGCCGCCAGAATTAATGCTGTTCCGAAACCGTCAATTTGGAAAGAATCTCCAATAAAGAAGGTAGTCATTTCAAGCATAATTGCATTGACAACAAAGGTGAAAAGTCCAAGTGTGAAAATATTAATCGGTAAAGTTAAAAGGAGTAAAATAGGTCTAATTAGCATATTAAGAATTGCTAATATAAAACTCGCTAGTAGCGCTGTCGTGAACCCATCTACATGAAAACTTGTAAAGAATCCCGATAAAGCTACAAAAAGCACCGAGTTAATAATTACGCCTATAATCCAACGCATGTTTTAGTTCACTCCCATTCTGATTCAGGTGTTCTTTTTGGAATAATGATTGCGGCAATGATGTAAAGTAAAATACCAGAGCCTAAGAATAAACTAGCTACCACCCATAGTAAACGTACAAGTGTAACTTCAATATTAAAGTACTCTGCTAGCCCACCACAGACACCGGCAATCATTTTCTGTGAAGAAGATTTATATAACTTTTTCATTGTTTTCCCTTCCTTTCATTTTATTAAACGTTTTTTGTTTCAAGTTCAGAAATCTTGATAATGCCATTTCCAACTTTTGCTTGAAGTGTTGCCATGCTGATTTCTTCGGCATTTTGAGTGAAAACAAAAGTTCTTTCTGCATCGTCCCAAATTTTGGCATTTTTCAAGTCAAAATAGATTTTTTCTTTTTTTGTTCCAAGCGTTCCATCGACATTCCATGTTGGCGGAATTTGAATTCGAATATCGCCATTTGGTGCGTCTAAATCGGCCGCTGAAGAATTGTCATTTTCGAGAATATATTCCACATCACCTTGCGCTGCTTTGGCAATGGTTGTAAGGAAGTTTCCTTGAAGGGCAATATCACCTTTTGCAGTAGACATATCTACATTTTCGACTGTGCTACGTTTAAAGAAGATTTCACCATCTGCTGATTCGGTGCTAAGAAATTTCCCACTAGCTCCGGATGAACGTATATCACCATGACGTGTTTTAATAATCGCATCTTCTGCAGCAGTATCGTCATATTTCAAATTACCATTTAGTAATTGAATTTTCACTTGCTCATATAAACGTTTTGGAATTGTAATTACTAAATCGGTTTTTAACAGTTCATTTTTTGATTCAAAAGTGAAACTATCCGGGGAAATATCTAGCATTGTTTGGCTAAAGAAATAATCCCATAGTTTTTCTTCACTTAATTGACGAATTGAACGCGCTTTTTCATGAACAGCTAGAACTGCGCGGAGTTTCATTTGGTCTTTGTCCCAAGAACGGATAATAACATCCCCGGTCGCCACTCGAATTGTAAATGAGCGGAAAGTCGCACTATCAAAATTGAATTCTCGTACTGGACGAGGACGTGCTTCTTTCTTTCTTGCGCCGTGATGAATCGGCTCAGCACTTTCTGATCTTTGTCTTCTGTGATGATGGCTATTTCTCATCGCTTCTCGTACTTCCTGTCTAGCTTGATTTCGGCCAGCGTGGCGATTTCGTTTTTCTTCCACGCGGCGACGATGCCGTTCGAGCACTTCCTCATTACTTGTATCAGAAGAAGGAATCACAAACAAGGCAACTATATAAGCGATAATCGCAATACCGGTTTTCATCGTAACAATGGTGATGATGATATAAATAAGTCGCAGAAGTGTGGCATCTATTCCTAGAAACTCAGCTAGTCCGCCAAATACACCGCCGACTTTCCGGTCCACTCTTGATCTTCTTAATTTTTTATCCATGTTAGTTCTTCCTTTCTTATTTCTATGTAAAATCTAGCGCGCATTCACGGCGCTAGATTTTAGTTGATTATTTTACATCGCGAATTTTTACGGATCCAGTTGTTGCTTCTGCTTCGATTTTCAAGGAAGAATCAGCTGCGTCAGGTAACTTAGTGAAGATAATTGATTTACTCACAGATTCAGTTTTAGATTCCAAGATTTCTGCATCTTTTAAATCTAAAAGTAATTTACCAAGGTTCGTATGGAAACGGCCGTCTACACCAATTGCCGCTGGTACGATCACTTCGATATTTCCTGCACCAGTTTTTGCTTTTAAGAAAGTGGCTTCGTTTCCAGTTAATTGATAATTGACGTTACCATTTTTTGTTTGCAAGTTAGTGGAGTAGTAATTACCTTTGGCTGCTACGTTACCGTTGAAAGTTTTAAGGGCAACATCGCGAATTTCACCGTTTTGGATACGAACGTTACCATTAATGGATTCAATTTCGGCTAAAGTGGCGTTTAATGTGCCTAGGCTGATATTACCATTGGTTGTTTTGACAAATAAATCACGACCAGATAATTCATCCAAATGGAAGTTACCATTCAGCATTTTAACGGAAACATAATCATACTCACGACGTGGCAAGTAGACAGTTAAGTTTGTAACGATTTGTTTCGATGTTGATTCAAAACGCAATGTCTCTTCGTCCACACGTAACGTTGTTTTATCAAAGAAGACTTTAAGTGCTTCATCTTCTGGATATTCTTTGAACAGTTTAATCATCGCGTGTACTTTAATATCATTTGAATCGGATGGTTTAAATTCAATATTACCATTAGCAATTTCAAATTCTAAAATAGAAAGTGTTGTGTCATGGTAAACGAAGTCACGTTCGATTTTTGTAGATGTCAGGAACGGGAACGGCATATCTTTCACTTGTTTAAATGCATTATTTAGGAAAGAGCCGATTTTTTCGCCCGCTTGGGATAAATCGTTGACCATGTTGCGCATGGACTCTTCACGATCTTTGGAAGTATTTTCGCTTTCATCTTCGTATCTTTCGTGATTTTCTGGATTTGGTTCAGGGCGTCTTTTACGACTTTTTGGTGCAGTATAAGGATTGCCTTCATTGTTCCAGCCTTTACTATAATCATATGCAGGTTCTTCTTGCTCTTCGAATTTCTCTTCTTTCGGAGCTGCAGAACGACGAATGTTTTCTTTAGCTGCTGTTTTACCTTCTTTTTTGGAAATATTTTCAAGTAGAGTAAGGGCTTCTTCTGTAGAAATAATACCTTGTTTCACTAATTCGAGAATACGTTTACGTTCATTTTCCATTTTCATTTCCTCCTATAATTTAGGCTAAACTATTTTAGGCTTGCTTTCACATGCAAGTGAGATATCTGTTTTAACTATGTCTCTATTATGAAGGAAAAAATAATTTCTGTCATACAACCAGAGGATGATTATTTGTTTGGACTTTGGGTGGTTCGGCATTGGAAACTAAAAAAATTCCGCTTATATTTTTAATAAGCGGAATTTGGATTATTTTTTCTTAGCTGTTGCAATTCGTTCTTCTGTTCGTTCTTTATCGCGTTCTAAAATTGGCTTTAAGTATTTGCCTGTGTAGGATTTTTTGGAACGAGCGATTTTTTCTGGTGTGCCGGTTGCGATAATTTGGCCGCCGCCATCGCCACCTTCTGGACCTAAATCAATCAAGTAATCGGCTTGTTTGATAACGTCAAGATTATGCTCAATAACAAGCACTGTGTCGCCATTTTCTTCTACCAATCTTTGTAACACTTTGAGTAAACGGCCGATATCGTCTGCGTGAAGTCCTGTAGTTGGCTCGTCGAGAATGTAAAATGACTTACCATTACTGCGTTTATGAAGTTCAGAAGCTAGTTTGACACGCTGCGCTTCTCCACCGGAAAGTGTTGTTGCTGGCTGTCCAAGTCTAATATAGCCAAGCCCAACGTCTACAATTGTTTGTAGTTTACGTGCAATTCTTGGTTGGTTCGTGAAATATTCTAGTCCTTCTTCAACAGTCATTTCTAAAACTTCCGCGATATTTTTACCTTTGTAGCGAATGTCTAATGTTTCGCCATTATATCGTTTCCCGTGACAAACTTCGCACGGTACATACACATCTGGCAAGAAATGCATTTCGATTTTGATGATACCGTCGCCTTTACAAGCCTCACAACGGCCACCTTTTACGTTGAAGCTAAAACGACCTTTTTTATAGCCACGTACTTTTGCTTCGTTGGTACTTGCGAACAGATCGCGAATATCATCGAAAGCTCCTGTGTAAGTTGCTGGGTTAGATCTTGGTGTTCTTCCGATTGGCGATTGGTCGATATTGATGATTTTCTCTAAGTTCTCGATACCTTTTATTTCTTTATGTTCGCCTGGTTTGGCGTGGTTACGATTTAGTTTTCTCGCTAATGCTTTGCGTAGTACTTCATTTACAAGCGAGCTTTTTCCTGACCCAGAAACTCCGGTAACACAGGAAAAAGTGGCTAATGGGATTTTTGCATTTACATTTTTTAGATTATTAGCTTTCGCGCCGATAATTTCTAATTCTAGGCCATTACCTTTTCTTCGTTTAGCAGGAACTGGAATGAATTTTTTGCCTGAAAGATAATCTCCGGTGATGGAGTCTTTATTATTAGCCACTTCTTCTGGGGTTCCGGCTGCAACAATTCGTCCGCCATGTTCACCAGCACCTGGACCAATATCAATGAGGTAATCCGCGGCCATCATCGTATCTTCATCGTGTTCAACGACAATGAGCGTATTTCCGATATCGCGCATGCTTTGAAGAGTACTAATTAAACGATCGTTATCTCGCTGATGCAGTCCAATGGAAGGCTCATCAAGGATGTAAAGCACACCTGTGAGTCTTGAACCGATTTGGGTAGCTAATCGAATACGCTGTGCTTCTCCACCAGATAAAGTTCCAGCTGCACGGCTCATTGTGAGATAGTCGAGGCCAACATTTTTTAGAAAACCGAGTCTACCACGCACTTCTTTGAAAATCGGAGCCGCAATTTGCGTTTCTTTTTCGGAAAGTTCCAGCCCATCAAAGAAAGCAAGTGCTTCGTTAATGGAAAACTCGCTGATTTGACCAATATGGTGGTCGTTTACTTTAACGGAAAGTGTTTCTTCTTTGAGACGATAACCTTTACACGATGGGCAAGGCAAATCCGTCATATATTGCGCCATTTGATCGCGAGTAAAGTCGGAATTTGTTTCCCGGTAGCGTCGTTCGATATTAGGAAGTATCCCTTCGAACGGAATCCAAGTTTCGCGTGTCATGCCAAAATCATTTTTGTATTCGAAATAGAATTCTTTGTCTTTGGAACCATTTAAAATGATGTCTAATTCTTCTTTTGTTAGTTTTTCCAGTGGTGTATCCATATCAATTCCGAATTCTTTACAGGCGGAAGCTAACATTTGTGGATAATATTGCGAACTAATTGGACGCCAAGGAACAATAGCGCCTTCGTTTAAAGATAGGCTTCTATCTGGAATAACTGTATCGACGTCAACTTCTAATTTAGTTCCAAGCCCGTCACATGTAGGACAAGCGCCAAACGGGCTATTGAAAGAGAACATTCTTGGTTCTAGTTCACCAACTGAAAAACCACAATAAGGGCAAGCGTAATGCTCGCTAAATAGCAATTCTTTATCGTCCATTATATCGACAACTGCATAACCATCTGCTAAGCGAAGTGCTGCTTCAATTGAATCGTATAGACGTGTATTGATGCCTTCTTTGATTACAATACGGTCGACGATGATTTCGATGGAATGCTTTTTATTTTTTTCGATTTCGATTTCGTCATTGATATCGTAAATTTCGCCATCAACACGAATTCGTACGTAACCTTCTTTTTTGATTTCTTCGATTGTTTTCTTATGTGTACCTTTTTTGCCAGAAACGATTGGGGCCATTATTTGAATACGAGTTTTTTCTGGATATTCTAGAACACGATCTACCATTTGTTCGATTGTTTGCGACGTGATTTCAATGCCATGATTAGGACAAACTGGGTGTCCAACTCGAGCATAAAGTAGGCGCAAATAGTCGTGGATTTCCGTAACGGTACCAACTGTGGAACGTGGATTACGACTTGTTGTTTTTTGGTCAATGGAGATAGCCGGGCTTAAACCTTCAATTAAATCTACATCTGGTTTATCCATTTGTCCTAAAAATTGGCGTGCATATGCGGATAAAGACTCAACGTAACGTCTTTGTCCCTCTGCATAAATTGTATCGAAAGCAAGCGAAGATTTACCTGAACCTGAAAGGCCAGTCATAACTACTAACTTATCTCTAGGAATCTCTACATCAATGTTTTTTAAGTTATGGGCTCTTGCACCCTGAATTACTATTTTCTCTTTATCCAATTTCGCTTCATCCTTCCGCTTTTATTTCCAGTAAAGCATCACGAAGTTCAGCAGCACGTTCGAAATCAAGTGCTTTGGCTGCTTCTTTCATTTCATGTTCCATACCTTCAATGAATACATCGCGTTCTTTCTTAGACATCTTACTTAAATCATGTTGCTTCACTGCTTCTCTTTCATCTGCGGCAGAAGTTGCTGCGATGATACCACGAATTTCTTTTTTGATCGTTTTTGGCGTAATGCCATGTTTTTCATTGTATTCGATTTGGATTTTACGACGACGCTCTGTTTCACCAATGGAATTGCGCATCGAGTCAGTCATTTTATCTGCGTACATGATTACTCGACCATTTTCATTACGCGCAGCACGCCCCATTGTTTGGATTAGTGAACGTTCGGAACGTAGGAATCCTTCTTTATCTGCATCTAAAATTGCTACCAATGAAACTTCCGGTAAATCGATTCCTTCACGCAGTAAGTTAATTCCGACGATAACGTCATACACGCCAAGTCGTAAATCGCGAATGATTTCAATTCGTTCTAATGTTTTTACTTCTGAGTGTAGATATTGGACCTTGACGCCAGCTTCTTTGAGATAATTGGTTAAATCCTCCGACATTTTTTTCGTTAGCGTTGTGATTAAGACGCGTTCATTTTTCTCGACACGGTCGTTAATTTCATCCATTAGGTCATCAATTTGTCCTTGAATTGGGCGAATTTCTACAATCGGATCTAACAAGCCAGTTGGTCGAATGATTTGTTCGATGACATCTGGATTTTTTTCTAGTTCGTATGGGCCTGGTGTGGCGGATATGAACATGATTTGGTTGATATGTTTCTCAAATTCTTCTAGTCGAAGTGGTCGGTTATCTAAAGCACTTGGCAATCTAAAACCGTGATCGACAAGCATTTGTTTTCTGGCTTGGTCTCCGTTGAACATTCCGCGGATTTGCGGCATCGTCACGTGTGACTCATCTATGACCATTTGGAAATCATCTGGGAAATAGTCTAGCAAAGTGTACGGTGTAACTCCCGCCGGACGTAGAGATAGATGTCTGGAATAGTTTTCAATACCCGAGCAATAGCCCATTTCTTCCATCATTTCTAAATCATAATTCGTCCGTTGTTCCAGTCGTTGCGCTTCGAGTAATTTATTGTCCGCACGCAATACTTTGAGACGGTCTTCTAGTTCTGCTTTTATATTAACGACTGCTTTTTTCATAATATCTGGTCTAGTAACAAAGTGAGATGCTGGGAAAATCGAGACGTGTTCTCTTTCTCCGATAATTTCGCCAGTAAGTGCATCTACTTCTCTAATACGTTCAATTTCATCGCCGAAAAATTCAATCCGCATACAATGTTCATCTCTGGATGCTGGGAAAATTTCGACCACATCACCGCGAACTCGGAAGCGGCCGCGTTGGAAATCTATATCATTTCGATCATATTGGATATCTACTAATTTGCGCAGTAATTCATCACGACTAATCTCCATACCGACACGAAGCGAAACGAGCATTTCTCCGTATTCAATCGGCGAACCTAAGCCATAAATACACGACACACTGGCGATAATAATGACATCGCGCCGTTCAAAAAGAGAGGCCGTAGCCGAGTGACGAAGCTTGTCGATTTCATCATTGATACTGGCGTCTTTCTCGATGTACGTATCACTTTGTGGAACATAGGCTTCTGGTTGATAATAGTCATAGTAACTGACAAAATATTCTACAGCATTATTTGGGAAAAACTCTTTAAATTCACTATATAACTGACCTGCTAGCGTCTTATTATGAGCCATTACAAGTGTTGGTTTATTTACTTCTTGAATCACATTGGATACAGTAAAAGTTTTCCCTGTACCGGTTGCACCAAGTAAAGTTTGGTGTTTCAAGCCTTTTCTTAATCCCGCAACTAATTGTTCTATTGCTCTAGGTTGGTCTCCTTGTGGACTATACTTAGAAACTAACTCAAATTTATCCTTCAACTCGGATTCCCCCTATTCTTTATCGGTCCGATTCTGGCATCTGAAAAGCTTTACTTGTGAAAACTCCAGCAAAGCAAAAAGCGGATTTTTTTCAGATCCGTTAATGTTTCTATTTTATCATAAATATTTTAATTAGCCTAGCAAAAACCGAACGTATTTTCGCATTTAGTAAAAAATAAAAAACGCAACCTGTTGATTACGCTTTTCTTTATTTTATCACTTTTACACGGTTCTACCTATATATTTGCCTTGTTAAAAGTCACTGCCACGCTTCTTCAACCGGCGCAGCATATAAGTCGCGAGCACAAAACCAATTGTCATTGAAAAGGCATCAATCACAACGAGCCAAAGCGAATTAGTATAACCTAACTTAGCAGATGCAGCAATCAAAATCACCATCAAAAGCAGCGCCACATAACGATTATAAGTGATTCTCGCAAAAAGAATAACTAGCAGGCAAGGGAAAATAAGCGCAGATATAATTTGATCCATCTTACTTCCCTCCCCTTTTTTTAAGCGTCTCGCAATGCTTTTGTCGTTATTTCCGTCGTTAACTGCGGTAATTCTGTTTTTTCGATACCTTTTTCGGCAAGCATATCTGGTAAGATTTCTTTTAAAAAGTACTTCACACTAGCCATTTCCCGGTATTGATAAATGGTCGCAAGTGCTTCACTATAAATTTCCACAAAAATATTCTCTGGATTTCCTTTTTGGATTTCGCCAAAGGATTCATATAACAAATCAACTTTATCAGAAATAGCGAGGATTTTCCCTTCTAACGTACTGTCTTTACCTTCTTTTAGCAAATGACGATAAATTGGTTGGAAAGTTTCTGGAATTTCTCGCTCAATAAAGTTTTTTGTCATACTTTCTTCTACTTCTGAAAGCATTTCGCGCAGTTCTGTCGTTGCGTATTTCACAGGCGTTTTAATATCCCCGATGAAAAGCTCTGAATAATCATGATTTAACGCTTTTTCGTATAATGCGCGCCAATTCACTTCATTCCCAGCTTCTTCCTCTACCGCACCGAAAAATTGGGCAATCGAAGTTACTTTATACGAATGTTCTGCAACAGAATGCTCTTGATATTTAAATTTTCCTGGGCAACGATAAATGTTTTCTAAATCTGATAAACTTTGGAAATATTGATGAATTCCCATAGTATCCCTCCATTCTTCGTTTTATTCTTCGCGTTTTTGTTTTTTATTAGCTGGATTCGTATTTTCGATTTCACGCATCATCAGCGCCGCGCAGTAACCAATTAGTGCAATCATCGCTGCTGAATAAGTTCTAAAGTTGTCAGTAGCAAAAATAAAGATAATGGCTGAAAATAAAAATGTTGTTAGTATTCCCCAGCTAAACAGTTTCGCCCCGCGCGCCGTCCCGACTTTCATATGCGAGTAAATCCCCACATAACAAATTAATTGAATCAAAATAAATTGAACAACTGATAAACCGATGACTACCGTAAGATTGCTATTCCACACTACCGCTAAAATCGAAATAATAATCATCACAATAATTCCCGTAATAACAATGAATTTTTGCATTGGTGATAATTTCTTCAAAATACTTCCTCCAAGCTTTTATTTGTTACTTACTTTACCATAATCTCTGTTTATTTGGGATAAAAAACACCCATCATTCCTAAAAAGGTTTTCTGAGCGTTCCCAATTAATGATGATGCACATGTCGAATTGCTTGTGTAAGTAATTCTAATACGTGATTGTCATCTTGCATATAATAAATCGTCGTACCTTCACGTCTTGATTTCACCAGTCTTAAATTTTTTAAAAATCTCAGCTGATGCGAAACTGTCGTCTGGTTAAACGCGAGTGTCCGCGCAATTTCATTCACAGAGTATTCGCGGTCTTGAAGCAAATTTAAAATCTGCACACGCGTGGGATCAGAAAGCGACTTAAAAATCTGCGTTACACTAAATAGCGTTTCTTCATCTAATGGTTGTTTTGCGTTTTCCATTGAATATCACTCCATTTTCCATATATGGTCATATACTCATATGATACTTAAATAGGAATGATTCCGCAAGTTTAACAGGCACCTCCGTTAAAAAATGATTAAATATGAGCAAAAAATCGATTTCTGCTAAATAAGTGATACAATTTTTTTATCAATAGGGAAGGAGAGCTGGGGAATAAAAAAGGTTTTAAATATTTGAGAAGTTATTTAAACCGCCTAACACACCTAAAAAAAGCCCGATTAACCTGAAAGGCAGGATATCGGGCTTTTTTTATCTATTTAAATCTTCAATTTCGCCACTCTTCAAGTAAACAATCCATTCGCAGACATTCGTTACATAGTCACCAATACGTTCGATGTACTGAGAAACTAAGAGCAGTTGCGAAACATCTTCAATATGTTCTGGCTCTTCTTGCATGAAATGAATACATTTTTGATAAACGATTTTGTGTAGCTTATCAACTTCATTATCGCGCATTGCAATTTCGCGAGCAGCAACATCATCTTCTGCAAGATATGCTTTTAACACGTCTTGTAACATCGATTTTACGATTTCGCCCATTTCTGGAATTTCCGGAATTGGTTTTAAAACTTTACTTTCGCCAATTAAAATAGCAGTTTTGGCAATACTTACTGCGTGGTCGCCAATCCGTTCTAAATCAGAACTTGTTTTTAGCACAGTAACAATTTTTCGTAAATCCATGCCAACTGGTTGCTGCAAAGCGATTAATTCAAAAGAGCGTTGTTCCAGTGAAAGCTCCATATTATTGATGGCTTTATCTTCTGCAACTACTTGTTTGGCAAGTTCCGTATCGCGGTGTACAAGTGACTTCACTGCTTTAAAAATAGCTTCATTCGCAAGCATTCCCATTTCCATTAGATGTTGGTGCAAGTCGTTTAACTGTTCCGTAAAAATTTTTCTGACTACCATAATAACACTCCTTTATCCAAATCGTCCTGAAATATAGTCTTCGGTTTCTTTTTCTGCTGGGTTGGTAAAAATACTCGTCGTATCCGCGAATTCCACGATGCGCCCGTTAAGGAAAAAGGCAGTTTCATCGGAAATCCGGGACGCTTGTTGCATATTATGCGTCACAATGACAATCGTATAGTCTTTCTTTAATTCTAAAATCAAATCCTCTACTTTTGCTGTCGAAATTGGGTCTAGCGCCGAAGTTGGTTCATCCATCAAGATAACATCAGGTTTAACGGCCAGAACGCGCGCGATACATAGTCGCTGCTGTTGTCCACCAGACATTCCAATTGCTGAACGGTCCAGTCTATCATGTACTTCTTCCCAAAGAGCCGCCTGACGCAAACTTCTCTCTACAATCTCATCAAGCACTTTTTTATCTTTCACACCGTGCATCCGTGGCCCATAAGCAACATTATCATAAATCGAAAATGGGAACGGATTGGCTTGTTGGAAAACCATACCCACTTTTTTTCGTAAATTAACCATATCGATTTTAGGATCTTGGACATTTTCGCCGCCAATATGAATTTCTCCGGTCGTTTTCACATTGGGAATTAAATCATTCATTCGATTAAGCGTGCGAAGGAAAGTTGATTTCCCACAACCCGACGGACCAATTAAGGCGGTCACTTGATTCTTTTTAATATTTAAAGCGATTTTTTGTAGTGCTTGTTTGGAACCATAAAATAAATCTACATCTTTTGTTTCAATGATATACTCTACTTTTTCAGCAGTTTCGGTTGTCATAAAAAAGCTCCTTTCTAGCCAAAGTTACCAGAAATATAGTCTTCGGTTTGTTTTTGTTGGGGATTTGTGAAAAGTTCGGATGTTCCTGAGAATTCCACAACTTCCCCTAGATAGAAGAAAGAAGTGTAGTCAGAAACTCGAGCTGCTTGTTGCATATTATGCGTTACGATAATGATTGTATATTTATTTTTCAACTCATTGATTAAATCTTCAATTTTACTTGTTGAAATCGGGTCGAGTGCAGATGCTGGTTCATCAAGTAACAACACTTTTGGCTGCATGGCAACTGCTCTAGCGATACAAAGTCGTTGTTGCTGCCCACCGGAAAGTGATAGCGCACTTTTTCCTAAATCGTCTTTTACTTCATCCCAAAGTGCGGCACGGCGCAAGCTTTTCTCTACGCGCTCCATGATTTCTTTTTTATTCTTCATGCCATGGCGTTTAAGTCCAAAAGCAACATTTTCATAAATGGATTTTGTGAATGGGTTTGGCTTTTGGAATACCATCCCGATTTCTTTACGGACGTTGTACAAGTCGACTTCTTTACGATTAATATTAATACCATCGTATAAAATTTGGCCTTCCATACGACAACCATCAATTTCGTCGTTCATGCGATTTAATGCTCGTAGATAAGTAGATTTCCCGCAACCAGATGGTCCAATTAAAGCGGTAACCTTATTTTCTGGGAAAGTTAAATCCACACCTTTGATTGCGTGGTTATCCCCGTAGTATACGTGTAAATCCTCGGTCGCCATCGCAGCAGGAAGTGAATGAGGATCTGGTGTTGCTTGTAAAATAGTATTGATTTCAGGTTTCTTTGTTAACATCATTTTAATCTCCTTTTCCTGGCTTTTTACGATGAAGTCATGCGTTTATAAACAACTTTTCCAAGCAAGCGAGCGAGAATATTGAAAAGTAATACGGATAGAATTAATACGGCTGATGCTCCGTCAGAAACGGCTTGCGCATCTGGCATAATTCCTTCGCCGTTAATTTTCCAAATATGAACTGCAAGTGTTTCTGCTGGGCGGAAAATATTTAATGGTGAAGCTGGATTCATTGGGTTCCAGTCAGTAAAATCAAGGATTGGAGTGCTTTGGCCTGCTGTGAAAATAAGCGCGGCTGCTTCACCGAATACACGTCCTGCTGCTAAAATAACCCCCGTAATGATTGCTGGTAGCGCGGCCGGAACAAGTACTCGAGTAATCGTTTCCCATCTGGATAAACCTAGCGCAAGTCCCGCCTCACGTTGCGTGTTGGGAATCGCATTAAGTGCTTCTTCAACAACACGAATTAATAATGGTAAATTGAAAATCGTTAGTGTAAGCGCCCCGGAAATAACTGAGAAGCTCCACCCCATTTGAATAACAAAAACAAGGAAACCGAATAGCCCAACTACAATAGAAGGAAGCGAGGAAAGCACTTCGATTGTTGTACGAATTAAATCTGTAATCCAATTTTTACGCGCATATTCTGCCATATAAATTCCCGCTCCGAGCGAGATAGGGACAGAGATGAGCATCGTAATAATAAGCATATAAAATGAATTCCAGATTTCTGGGCCGATTCCGCCACCAGCTTGGAACGACTGTGGTGGGGTCGTCAAAAACTTCCAGCTGAGTTGCGGAACACCTTTTACTAAAATATAGCCTAATAAACCAGCTAAGATAACAACAATTAATACGGCAATAGCATAGAACACGCCTGTCGCGATTTTATCTTTTGTTTTTACATTCATTTGACTTTCCTCCTACGTCCGATGAAACGGATCACAATGATGAAGAATAGTGACATTGCTAGTAGCACCATTGCAAGTGACCAAAGGATATTATTATCAAGCGTACCCATAACCGTATTTCCCATACCCATTGTTAAAATACTAGTTAATGTAGAGGCTGGCTCGAATAAGGATGTTGGAATAACCGCAGAGTTCCCGATAACCATTTGTACAGCAAGAGCCTCACCGAATGCACGTGCCATCCCAAAAACAATCGCTGTCAAAATCCCAGATCGCGAACTACGAAGTACTACTTTCCAAATCGTCTGGAAACGTGTTGCTCCAAGCGCCAATGAAGCTTCTCGGTAGTGACGTGGCACAGATTTAATCGCATCCACGCTTAGTGAAGTAACAGTCGGCAAAATCATCACTGTTAAAACGACCGTCGCAGCTGCAATACCAAACCCACTTCCCGAAATATGGTCACGAATAAACGGAACGACAACACTTAGTCCAATGAATCCATAAACAACAGATGGAATTCCAACTAAAAGTTCCATAACTGGTTGTAAAACTTTTTTCCCGAACTTAGGTGAAATTTCCACCATAAAAATTGCGGCACCGATTGCAAGTGGGCCAGCAATACAAGCTGCAAAAAGTGTTACTGCAAATGAACCAATAATCATTGGCAAAGCACCAACTAATGGATTACCATTTGCATCTTTTTGCGAAGGATTCCAGTCTGTCCCAGTTATAAAATCAACAAAAGACACTTTATTGACCGTAAATGTAGCTAAACCTTTTGATATAACAAAAAATAAAATAGACGCCGCGGCAATAACCATGATGGAAATACAGATGAATGTAATTATTTTGCCTCTAGTTTCTAGATGCGCCTTTTTAGAAGTTTGTGTAAGCTTCTTTTCTTTTATCGCTTCCAAGTCACGTAAGCTCCTTTCTCCTCCCATGTTTACTCCTAACATGGGTATACGTCTATCCTGATATTACTAGGATAGACGCCCATTTCATTCTTTTTATTTTACGTCAGTTAGTTTACCAGATGCATCGCGTTCCACTTTCATGGATTTGATTGATTGGTAACCAAGTTGTGGTACGATATTGTTTTGCACTTCATCAGAAGTCATGTATTTTAAGAAAGTTTTTGTTAGGCCTTTTGGTTCGCCATTTGTATACATATGTTCATAAGACCAGATTTTCCAATCGTTTGTTGCTACTTTGTCTTCAGTTGGTTCCACGCCGTCTAGTGAAAGGCCAACTACGGAAGCATCGATATAAGAGAATGCTAGGTAGCTGATTGCTCCTGGAGTTTCGCTTACGATTTTACGAACTGTACCAGATGAATCTTGTTCTTGTGCTTTAATTGGTGTTTTACCATCAAGTCCCCATTTTTCGAAAGTAGCACGTGTTCCGCTTCCTTCTGCACGGTTGATGATTGTAATTTTTTCGTCTTTACCGCCAACGTCTTTCCAGTTTGTTGTTTTACCAGTGAAGATATCGATTAATTGTTGTTTAGTGATGTTTTTAACGCCTACATCTTTGTTTACTACTGGAGCCATTCCAACAACTGCTACACGGTGATCAACTAGTTTCGAAGCATCTACGCCGTCTTTTTCTTCAGCGAATACGTCCGAGTTACCAATTTCCACTGCGCCTTGTTGTACTTGTGTTAAACCAGTTCCAGAACCGCCGCCTTGCACGTTGATTTGTGCTTTAGGGTTTGTGTTTGTAAATTCTTTGGAAGCTGCTTCAACGAGTGGTTGAAGTGCAGTGGATCCGACTGCTGTTAATGAGCCAGAAACTTCTTTATCCCCTTTTGTTGATCCGTTTGCTTTATCTGATGAACTGCTGTCACTTCCACATGCTGCGAAGACAAGCATTACTGCTGCTAACATTGCTACTATTCCCAAATACTTCTTTTTCATTATCTTATTCCCACCTTGTTTTTTTAATTGTTATTCCTTACAAGTATTACTATAACGCCTGAGATTTAAGGTGGTGTGTAGCTAATGTTAAGTAATTGTAAATAACCACATTTTTTGTCGGAAATGTAAACTTTTTTATGAATATCTTTCAAAAAGAAGGCAAACTCGTAAATTATTGCGCTGATTTTGTTCGTTTCGTAAATAAAATAAAAATATCCTGTCCGAAAGATTACATTCTTTCAAACAGGATATTTATTAGGCTTTTTTTGGTAGAGTAACACGGAATGTCGAGCCGACTTCTTCTTGGCTTTCCACTTCGATTCGTCCGCCGCAATTTTCGACGAGATGTTTGACGATGGAAAGTCCGAGGCCGGTACCGCCGGAATGCCTGCTGCGCGCTTTGTCCACTCGGTAGAAGCGTTCAAATACGCGGTCAATATCTTTAGCTGGGATTCCAATTCCATTATCAGTTACTTCTATTATAACTTCTGCTTCATGATCGATTAATTTAACTTCTACTTTTCCGTCTACAGGAGTGTAGTTGATTGCGTTAGAAAGTAAGTTAATTAAAATTTGTTGTAATTTATCTCGATCCGTTTCAATTGTAACTGGTGTGCTTGTTTTTTCTGGGATAGTAACTTGAATATTTTTCTCGGTTGCCATTTCAAAAATAGTGCGGGCTGATTGTTCGATTACGTCATCCATATCGACAATCTCGATATTTTCTGGAACTGGATTTTGTTCAATTCTGGAAAGCGCGAGGATATCCATAATTAAACGATGCAGCCGATCACTTTCTTCTTTAATAATCGTTAAGAATTTTTTGAGTAGCATTTCGTCGTACATCGCGCCATCAAGTAATGTTTCCGCGAAGCCTTTTAGTGCGGTTACTGGTGTTTTTAGTTCGTGCGACACGTTTGTTACAAATTCGGATCGTACATTCTCTAAGTGGCGAATTTGGGTAATATCATGTAAAAGTAAGATAATCCCAGTAATTTCTCCATTCTCTGCTAAAATTGGTGAAACACTTGCATCTAAAATCATTTCGCGAGGGAAATAAAGAATAATTTCTTTTTGCTGAATAGTTTTGGTTTCAAAAGTTGCTTCTATTAATTGACTCAACGCGAAACTTTTAATGACTTCATAAAATGGTTTGCCAGTAATTTCTGTTTCACCTAAAATTTGATACATTGTTCGGTTGGTCATGATTACTTGTTTGTCGATATTGATAAGCATAACGCCACTGACTAAGTTTTGGACAATTGCATTTAGTCGTTGTTCATTTTGCTTGATTTCAAACATTTGCGTTTCTAAGCTTTCCGCCAATGTATTTACGCTGATGGAAAGATCCTGGAGCTCGCCGCTGACTTTACCGTGAATCCGACTATCGTATTTATGATTGGCTAAGTCCGTTGAAACTTCGATGATTTCGCGAACTGGTCTAGTGATTTTTCTAGCGATGAATACGCTGATTGCCGCGATAATTACAAGGGCAATACCGAAGATTAGCGCTAGATTTCCCCAAAGTTTAGCTACAGCAGCGTCGACAGATTCAAGTGAAATCGAAATCCTTAAAACGCCATCTGTTTTGTCTTGGTGCTTCACTGGAACGGCGACATATAGCATACTGTAACCAAGTGAATCACTCTCACGAATAGAAATACCAACGCTTTTCCCTTTTTCCAAGATATCTGTTACTTCAGGACGATTCATATGATTATCCAGATTTTCCGGGTCTTTTTTCGTATCAGCTACCACGTCACCCTCGCTATCAATCACCGTAATGCGCGCATCGATTTCATCTCCGAGCGGATCAAGGCTCTTTTGGATAGCTGCGGCATCTTTATCTAAATCCAGGTTTTCAATGTTAGTTGTTTGAAGTAAGATTTTCGCGTCATCTTCTAATTGGCTTTCTTTCATATTTAAATAAGTGGATTTCATTAACTCACCGGAAAAAACGCCAACAATCACCATCACAACGAAAAATAAGATAATAAAGGATAATCCGATTTTTAGCCATAATTTCTTCATTATTTTACATTCTCCATTTTATAACCAAATCCACGAATGGTTTTGATGTACTTCGGTTGTTTTGTATCGATTTCGATTTTATCACGTAAATGGCTGACATGAACGTCTACAATTCGCGTTTCGCCGACGTAATCATAATTCCAAACGGTATCCAGCAATTGATCTCTTGAAAAAACTTTGCCACGATGGTTCGCAAGGAATAATAATAACTCAAATTCTTTCGGCGTTAAATCCAGTAAATCATCTTGTAAATACACTTCATAACTATCTGGCAAAATTTTCAAATCGCCAATTAATATCGTTGCTTCAACGTCTTCTGTTAATTCTTCGATAATTTCCGCTTTTCCTTCTGTTCGGCGCAAAATGGCTTTAATTCGCGCGACCACTTCTCTCGGGCTAAATGGTTTTGTCATATAATCGTCTGCCCCAAGTTCTAGCCCGATGATTTTATCTAATTCTTCATCTTTAGCTGTTAACATTAAAATTGGCACGTTTACTTTATCTTGACGAAGTTTTTTCGTTACTTCGATTCCGTCCATCTCAGGAAGCATTAAATCCAGCACAATTAAATCTGGTTTTTCAGAGAGAGCAAGTTCATATCCAGTTCTGCCATCCTCCGCTGTCACTACATCAAATCCAGCTTTTTCAATATTAAATTGCAGCAAGGTAACAATAGAAGCCTCATCATCAACTACAAGAATTTTTACCAACGTACTTCCCATCCCTTCTTTATGTAACCCTTTTATCTAAAATATAGCATGAATTAACCTTTTTCGGGTAGAAATGCATTTATATTAATCTTATCTTTACAAAAACTTAAAACACCAATGCTGCTTTCCAACAACACTGGTGCCTTAAATTTATCTCGGTTCGACTAACAGCAAACCAAGTTCAAATGATTCATTCTCATAAAGTGCTGTTTGTTCAAAACGTGGTTCTCCGTCATTATCAATTACTTTTAGCTTACAAAATGCGCGGTTTAAGTTAAGCGCTTCGTATAGTTCTTCGCGCGTATGCACTGGTTGGCCGTTCACTTCTGTGATTTTTTCACCAGCTTTTAAGTTTAAGCGTGCAGAAGGCGTTGCAGCACGAGCACCTAGAATAACAAGTCCATCCGGTTGTGGTCCAAATTTTTTCGGTAATAATTTTTCTGCGCGATATTGGCTGTAAGAAATCCAAAAACGGCCGATAACCGCAAACATGAAAGCAAATAATGTAAGTACTGGCATCACGATTCCAACTAAACCAGCTACTGCAATAATTGTCGCTAGTGTTGTAACTTGCATAGCTGTTTTTCGACTAGCTTCTTCCGGGAATTGCCCTTGTACTTGCTGTTGGAATCCGATAAACAGCGGCAAAATAATTAGCGAGTAGGAGTGCGAACCAATGGCAAAAACTGGCCACCATTCGAAAATTTTCGTAAATACGTCTCCGGGTATAAACATGACGATTGGCACAAACCATAATTTTCTCAATTGATAAGAACCTACTAATTTACCACGTTTACTTTTTCGCAGTGATGGTGACGGATTTTTTGCGCTTGTATATTGAATTAAGAAAGCTTCTATAAATAACAATATCGCAAGTAAAAATGTCATCGAAACCATAAAGTTATCAATGAAAATCGAGTCATACGTAAATGCCGCATTATTAAATGGCGCTAAATTCACATCAAAATAATAGCAGAAATAAAAGACTAAACTCGTGATCCCGATTGTAAAAGCCGTCGAACTTAATCGGAACATCCCAACAATTAATAAGAAACATGCTACTGCATTAAAAATGGCCACCCATTCGATCATAACACCAAAACCAATTAGCGCTGTAACGACCGAAATAGCTAATCCAAATAATAAACTCAGTCCGAAGAAATTTTTCAATTCTAACCAAGGCGAGTATATACTGATACTAAATGACTTACGTTCCCACTTTACGCGGTTGAAACCAGCCATTATAACTAAAAGAATTCCTACATATAATGCTGGTTGTAGAAGCAGTCTACCTATTCCATTTAGTATTTCAACAAAAACATTCATTTTCTACACCAGCTTTCTTTAATACTTCTATAATATAGGCGATAAAAGTCGGCTTACCGCTTCTTTAAATTTAATCCATAAGGACCGTTTTGCATATAATTCAGGTGTCAGTTGATACGATTTCAAAATATCTTCTAAAAAGGCATCTTCTAGTTTTTGCACCATTTGCTTTTCATAAATAAAGGCATTGACTTCAAAATTAAGACGGAAACTACGGAAGTCCATATTAGCGGTTCCGACTGAAGCAATTTCCCCATCCACAACGAGTGTTTTTGCGTGGATAAAGCCATTATCGTAAATAAAGATTTTTGCGCCTGTTTCCATTAATTCCCCGGCGTAGTTCGTTGTTGCTCGGTAAACAAACGCATGATCAGGTTTATTCGGAATCATCACCCGTACATCCACCCCAGAAAGCGCAGCAATTTTGATTGCTTCAAGCAAGCTCGCATCGGGAATAAAATAAGGTGATTGTAAATAAATTGTTTTTTTGGCAGCATTAATCATTTTGATGTAACCATTTTTGATTTGTTGCCATTCGGAATCTGGGCCACTTGAAACAATTTGCATACTCGTATGACCTTTCCCATGAAAAGTTGGGAAGTATCGCGCTTTGTAATCAATTTTATGTGTCGATGAAGCCGAATTCCAATCCATAATAAAGCGTGTTTGCATCGCGTAAACAGCCTTACCATGCACACGTAAATGCGTATCGCGCCAGTAACCAAATTTCTTCGACGCACCAAGATACTCATCCCCGATATTAAATCCACCAATATAACCAACATCTCCGTCAATTATCGCTAATTTTCGGTGATTCCGGTAGTTAAGTCGGAAATTAATCAATGGCAATTTGGATGGGAAAAATGGTCTAACTAAACCACCATTTTTTTCAAAAGTACGGAAAAATGATTTTTTCGTCGTCCTTGATCCCATTGCATCATATATAATTTTAACATTTAAGCCTTCAGCTGCTTTTCGTTCGAGCACGCGCATTAAGCGATTGCCAAGTTCGTCGGAATGAAAAATATAGTAAATTATATGTATGTGATCTTTCGCTTTTTCGATATCAGCAATTAAAGCATCGAATTTTTCATGACCATCCACAAAAAGCTCTACTTCATTGTCTTGCGTCAAAATAGCTCCATCATTAACGAGTAATAAATAAATTAAATCACGATGTTTTTTTACATTTGGGTCGCTAAACGGAAATTCTTTTTGCCGAATCATTTCTATTTGGTTGGCAGTAGATTCCTGAATCCCAATTTTTTCTTGTCCCTTCCAATCGAAAATCTTTTTCCCAGATAATTTTCTCCCAAAAATCAAGTAAATAATGAAACCAAATATCGGAACAAAAGTTAAGACTAGCAACCAAGCCCAAGTGGCGGATGTATCGCGTCTTTCTAAGAAGACCGTCACTGCCGCAAAGAATACATTTAAAATTAGCAAAATCACTAATAGATAAGCCAACAGTCCCATTGTGTTCCCCCTTTTCTTACACAAACTGATAGTAGTATCATATCATAAAATCGGCATTTAGCCTATTCCAGTTCGCTTCTATCCAAGAAAAAACCATTGACTAAGTGCCAATGGTTTTTAAAATTTAAAGATATGGTGCTGGATTAACCGGAACGCCATTTTTGTGAATTTCAAAATGAAGATGTTGACCAGTTGATTGACCGGTCGACCCCATAATTCCAATTGGTTGACCTTGGGAAACGCGTTGGCCAGTTACTACTTTTAGACTACCTGCGCGCATGTGTCCGTATAGTGTTTGGTACCCATTACCGTGGTCAATTTTAACAACATAACCATAGCCACCAAAGCCACTACCTGATGCTCCAAATCCAGAGAATACTACGGTTCCTGAGGCTGCAGCTGAAACTGTGATTGTACCGCCACCAGCTATATCTTGCCCTTTATGGGATTCATATTTACCAGTTACGGGATTTGTTCGTTCGCTAAACCCAGATGTTAAAATTCCAGAAGCTGGCTTAATAAATTGTCCACCACCACCGGAACCAACTGTTTCTGTTGATCCACTTGATCCTGAACCTGAATTGTTTACAGCAGTGGAGTTGTGGGCGCTTGATGCGGCTTCTTGCATACGTTTTTCCTCAGCAGCTTTGATTGCCGCTTCTTGTTTTGCTTTTTCGCCAGCGATACTTGAAGCAAGTCGTTTCTCTTCATCGGTAAGTGCACCTTGTTCACTAGCTAAAAGGGTTTGTTCACTCTTCGTTAGATCTTTTTTATTGGCAAGCGCCATTACTAAGTCATTTTTTTCTTGTTTTTGGCTTTCCATGTTGTTTTTCGAAACTTCTAATTCAACTGCAAGTACTTTTAAGTTCTCTAGTTTTTTCTCAGAAGTTGTTTCTGCTACTTTTAGTTTGTCTTGGTCGTCTTTTTGATCTTGCATAATGTCTTGGTCCGCTTTTACAATTGCTGATACAACTGTCACGCGGTCGATAAGTTCTTTAAAATCATTCGCTTCAAAAATCATATCTAAGTAAGCAGTGGCTGTTCCAGTTGTTTGGATAGCACGCGCTCTGTTATCAAGTACTTTTTGACGATCGCGAATGTCATTGCGTAGTTTTTCCATTTCTTTTTTCAGTTGCTTGAGTTTCTCATTTTCAGAATCAACTTTACCTTCTTGTTCTTTTAATTTCTTATCTGTTTCATCAATGCTTTTTAAAAGTGATTCTAATTCTTTAGCAGCGTCTTTTTCAGCGCTTTCTAAATGGTTTAGTTCTGTATTTTTCGAATCTAAATTTTTATCGAGTTCTGATTTCTTTTGTTCGATTTCATTTTGGCGTTTTTGCATGTCATTAATGCTTTCCGCATGTGCGCCGCTTAATGGTGCGGCAATAATCAATAGGCTTAGTGCTGTTGCTACCCCATATTTTTTTAACATATTAAGCTCCTTTTCTATTCTCTATTTGACTAGGAACTTCATAATTCCCTTTAATGTTCCATATAAAAAAGCACCTTTGTTTAAAATGACAAAGGTGCTTTTTAACTTTTCAATAATGATTAGAAGTTAGCTACACGGCCATATCCTACAAGATATTTAGCCCAGTAACCGCTAGTGATGTTGTCATATTTAACGCCATTGTTTTGAGCGTTAATCATTTGACCGCCACCAACGTAAATTCCAACGTGAGCAATTCCGCTTCCGTAGTTAAAGAATACTAAGTCACCTGGTTTTGCTTGACTAGCACTGATTTTTGAAGCTGCTGCATATTGTCCACCAGAAGTTCTTGGAAGAGAAACGCCAGCTGCACGGAATGCATAAGAAGTAAATCCAGAACAGTCAAACGCGCTCGGGCCGCTTGCTCCAAGGCTGTAAGGTTTTCCAAGTTGAGCTCTTGCTGCAGACATCATAGAAGAATATCCGCCACCAGTTGATGGAGCTACATTAGATGGTGCTGCATCGTTACTAGCTGCTTCTACAGTTGTTGAATTGTTTTTGCTAGAAGAAGAATTGTTTGATTCTCCAACGTTTGAAGATGTTGCTGCACGTAAAGCAGTTGCGCGTTCAGTTGCCGCTTTTGCTGCATTTACAAGACCAGCTTTTTCGTTTTCAGCAGTAGCTTGTTCAGAAGCTAGTTGAGCAACAATCGCTTCTTTTTCAGCTTTTTGTGCTTCAATTTTATTTTGTTCTGCTTCGTATTCATGAATTGCTGTTGCTTGTTCTTCTTGTTTTTTCTTAACAGCAGTTTGTTTTGTTTTTAAAGCTTTTTCATCATTTTGTTGATCTTCTAAAATAGTTTTATCAGATTCAACTAATTGATTAACTGCAGAAACACGACCAACTAAATCGGAAAGGTTTTCTGCATCTAAGATAACTTCAAGATAAGCGTTAGAATTAGAAGTTTTTTGCATTGCGCGAGCACGTTCTTTTAAAACTGTTTCGCGTTCTTTAATACGTTCATTGATACTTTTAATATCTTCATTTAGTTTTTTAAGTTCTTTACCAGTTTGATCAAATTCTCCTTGTAACGATTTAGCTTTTTCTTGAGCTTTCTCAAGATCTGCTACTAAACCAGAAAGATCTGATTGTAAATCTGTTTTCTTAGACTTGATGTCGTTGATTTTTTTATCTTGATTTTGAATGTCTGTATTCACGTCGGCAGAAACATTTGTGGTAAAGGCCGGTGTTAAACTGATAACTGCTGCGAGTGAGATCGCAATAAACGTATTCTTTTTCAAAAAGTTTACCTCCTAAAAAGCTCCCTAGCTTTTTCTTTTAGATTATTTTTATTTCGATTTAAGTAATTTTCTTTGTTAGACTTTCAAGAATCTGCGGATAGATATTACGCTTCCCCAAATCCCGATTAGTACGCCGATTGCAATAATCAAGCCACTAATTTGATAGGCAAATGGTGTTGGTGGTAGAAGTGATAGTGAGCTAGTCACTAACTTCGGATTGATTAAGTTGTAAATATTCACATAACCTATGAATGTTAACACAACTGGTACAATCGAGCCAATTAATCCTAGCCAAGCTCCTTCTAAAACGAAAGGCCAGCGTATGAACCAGTTGGTCGCACCTACTAATTTCATTATTTCTATTTCTCTACGACGGGAGAAAATGGCAATCTTGATTGTGTTTGATATTAAGAACATTGCTGTTAGTAATAACCCAATGCTTAGTATAATACCAGCATATCGGCCCCATTTCAAGGTATCAAACAATTTGTCGACTGTTTTCTCACCATATTCTACATTATCTACGTACTGTAATTTTTCTATTTTTTTAGCAATTTCCTTCGTTTGTGTTGGCTCTTTTGCTTCTACAACGAAGACGTCATATAGTGGATTATCTTGTTTAAACAATTCGAAGTTTTTGCCGTACGCGCCAACTAATTTCTTCAATTCATCATCTTTAGAAGAAAAGCTGACACTATCAACTCCATCAATCTTCTCAATGTTTTTCTCAAGTTCTTGCTGCTGTTTCTTGTCTGCGCTTAGAGAAATATGTACGTTAATTTGTACATTGTTTTCTACATCAGTTGCAAGCTTGTTCATGTTGATCAATATTGCAAAAAACACGCTGACTAAGATAAGTGTTACTGTTACTGCACTCGCTGCTGCAAAGGTCATCCAACCATTCCGGTAAAGGCTCTTAAAACTTTCTCTTATATGTCTTCCTACAGTCCTAAATTTCATAGCCATATTCTCCTTGCTGCTCATCTCGAACAATTCTTCCATTCTCGATAGCGACTACCCGGTGTTTCAATGTGTTAACAATTTCTTTGTTGTGGGTTGCCATCACGATGGTTGTTCCGCGATTGCTTATTTCTTCAAGGATGTTCATGATTTCCCATGAAGTATCAGGATCCAGGTTACCGGTCGGTTCATCTGCTATTAATACTTTAGGCATATTGGCAATCGAGCGGGCAATGGATATCCGCTGTTGCTCACCACCGGAAAGTTCATCCGGCAACATTCTTACTTTATGCTTAAGGTTGACTAAATCAAGCACTTCCATAACACGTTCTTTAATTATGGATGGCTCAGTTTCAACCACTTCCATCGCATAAGCAATGTTTTCATAAACTGTTTTGCTTTGAAGTAATTTGTAATCTTGGAATACCACGCCTACGTTACGACGAAGATATGGGATTTCACGATTCTTCATATTAATCAAATCAAATTTGTCTACGACGATTTTACCTTTTGTCGCTCGTTCTTCTCTGTAAATCATTTTGATGAAGGTAGATTTACCAGCACCACTCGGACCTACTACATAAACAAATTCCCCTTCGCCGATGCTAATGTTAAGGCCATTAGCAGCTGTTATGCCGTTAGGGTATTTCTTATAAACATCTTCCATTAATATCATTTTATCACCTTACTATGCCTTTCTGCTGAGTTACATTTTAGGTAATGCATGGTAACCATGAAGATGAGCTGTTTGCAGGCACGAATCTAAACTCACAACATAAGCTTAATTATACCATGACAGTTTTTCATCTATAGGTTAATTGCATTACAATTATATTTCAGGGTGTGACAATATCACGATTATTGTAATAGGAAATACAATTACTACGTTAATTTATAATTTAAATTTGCTTTTAAGTTTGTCCCCACTGAGACAAAATAAAAAAGAACCGCATTGGTCTTTTCTACTGCTAACATTGTAACTTGTTTTTACCCTAAATAACATTACAGGTACATTAAAAATCATTACAGTTCGCACTACCGGAATAGACCAATCCATCTAAAATAGCCCAAAGTCTGCAACCAGGCTAAACTCGCTTGTCATATAATTGTCAAAAACCAGTCCTAAAACCGCAAAAAAAGTACCATTTCCTGACTAAAAAGCGCAGAAATGGTACTTTTTTTATGATGTAAATCCTTCACCCATTACTTCGCTGGCGCTCATTACGACAACAAAAGCCTCTGGATCAATCTCTTTTATTACTTCTTTTAATCTTGAAAATTCACTTTGGGCGATGACACATAGCAAGATTTGCTTATCGTCTTCCGTGTAGCCGCCTTTTGCAGACAGGCGTGTAATCCCTCGATCAATTTTAAATAAAATTGCTTGGCGAATGGATTCTTGATTTTCTGAAATGATAAAGACCGTTTTTGATTGATTAAGACCAACTTGAACTAAATCAATCGTTTTACTAGTTGCAAAAAGCCCAACAAGCGCGTATAGCCCTGATTCAATATCAAAAACAAACATCGCCGAAATAACGACAAAACCATCAATCAACGCCACACAAATCCCCAATGTTAAATGGGAATATTTATGCAAAATTTGCGCTGCTACGTCGGTACCACCAGTGGAAGCTTTACCGCGGAAAACAATTCCGAGTCCCATTCCCACGAGTACGCCACCAAATAGTGCAGCAACTAGCGGTTCATGTGTCCACGGTTCTAAACCTTGTGTTAAATATACAAAGAACGGCAAAAGCATCGTGCCGACAAACGTTTTCAAACCAAATTGATAACCTAAAAAGAATAGTCCTGCTAGAAATAATGGGATATTAAAGGCCCACTGAATAAAAGCAGGATTCCAACCCGTTAAATAGTTGATGATTGTACTTATCCCGCTCACACCGCCAGAAGCAACATGGTTTGGGAGAAGCAAAACATTGAAAGCCAGTGCAATTAGCGCTGCACCAATAATGACATAAACATACTCAATTAATTTAGAAACAACTGGGGATAATGGTTGTTTCTTTCTTTTATTCGCCATCTGCTTTATCCAATCCTAGAACGCAAATATGCATTGATAAAGTCGTCTAAATCTCCATCCATTACCGCTTGAATATTACCGGTTTCGTAACTTGTGCGATGATCTTTCACCATGGAGTAAGGGTGGAAAACATACGAACGAATTTGGCTTCCCCAACCAATTTCTTTTTGTTCTCCACGAATTTCTGCTAGCTCGCGTTCTTTTTCTTCTTGTTCTTTTTGATATAGCTTCGTTTTTAACATTTTCATTGCTTGTTCCCGGTTTTTAAGCTGCGAACGTTCAGATTGACAAGTTACGACAATCCCGGACGGAATATGTGTCATCCGAACAGCGGAGTCGGTTGTATTAATATGCTGTCCACCAGCACCAGTTGCGCGGTACGTATCAATTTTCAAGTCTTCTGTACGCACTTCGATTTCGATATCGTCATCTAATTCCGGCATTACATCCACAGAAACAAACGATGTATGGCGTCTACCCGATGAGTCAAACGGCGAAATACGAACAAGACGGTGTACGCCTTTTTCCGCTTTTAAGTAGCCATACGCATTGTGACCTTTGATAAGTAATGTAACGCTTTTAATTCCAGCTTCGTCGCCTGCTTGATAATCCAGCATTTCTACTTTGAAGCCTTTTTTCTCTGACCAGCGTTGGTACATGCGGAGTAACATAGAACCCCAGTCTTGTGATTCTGTACCACCAGCACCTGGATGAAGTTCTAAAATAGCATTATTTTTATCGTATGGATCGCTTAGCATTAATTTTAATTCAAACTCGCTAATAGTTGCCATATAAGCTTTAATATCTTTTTCCAATTCTGCTTGTAAATCTTCATCTGCTTCTTCTTTTAAAAGTTCCAAACTAATTTCCATGCTTTCTTGCTCTTCTTCTAGTGCATGGAATGCTTGGTATGTTTCTTTATATCCATTGGATTCATTGATTACTTTTTGCGCTGCTTGTTGGTCGTTCCAAAAATTCGGATCCAACATTTGGTCTTCTAACTCAGCAATTCGAACTTCCATGCTGTCTAAGTCAAAGAGACCCCCTAAAGTCTTTGATTTGCTGTGCTGTTTTCTCTAGTTCATTACGAATTTCTGCTAATTCCATTCTAATTCCACCTTTTTTGAATTTACTTACAAACTTTCATAGCAAAAAGCGCCGTCTTGCAGGCGCTTTTTAAATTGTTTCAATCTATGCTTCTTTACCATGACAATTTTTATATTTTTTGCCGCTACCACAAGGACATGGATCATTACGTCCAATATGTTGATCTTTGCGGATTGGTTGACGTTTCGCTTCTGGTTTACCTTCAGCAGGATTGACCGCTTCCCCTTTTGCAACTTGCTCACGCTCAAGGTTTTGGCGAATTTCTGCTTTCATGATATAGCGCGCCACGTCTTCATCAATGGAAGATACCATCGCTTCGAACATTTCGAAACCTTCTGATTGATACTCACGAAGCGGATCAATTTGACCGTAAGCACGTAAATGAATACCGTCACGTAAATGATCCATTGCATCGATATGATCAACCCATTTAGTATCAACAACACGAAGCAGAACTACTTTTTCAAATTCATTGAACTCATCTGGAGGAAGTAATGTTTCTTTTTCGTCGTAGGCTACTTTGATTTTTTCTAAAATTAGGTTTTGAATATCTTCGCTCGTTCTATTTTGTAAATCAGCTAATGTGATTGTGCCTTCTGGAAGTAAGTTCGCATCAACATAATCAACAATACCTTGTAAATTCCAAGCTTCTTCAGGTTCATGACTTGAAGCATTGCCCGAAACGATAAAGTTCACTGTGCGCTGAATCATTTGTTCAATAATTTCACGTAAACTATTTTCCGCATTAATTACTTCATAGCGTTGTTTATAGATAACTTCACGTTGTTGGCGAAGTACATCATCATATTGTAAAACTTGTTTCCGGGAATCAAAGTTATTTCCTTCCACTCGTCTTTGTGCTGACTCAACTGCACGACTTACCATTTTACTTTGGATAGCGTCTTCTGCCATACCAAAACGTTCCATCATCGACTTCATGTTATCAGAACCAAAGCGGCGCATCAGTTCATCTTCCATAGAAAGATAAAATTGTGTCACACCAGGATCCCCTTGACGACCAGAACGACCACGCAACTGATTATCAATACGACGAGATTCATGACGTTCCGTACCAATAACGGCTAAACCGCCAGCTTCAATTGTACCTTCGCCAAGTTTAATATCCGTACCACGACCGGCCATATTGGTTGCTATTGTTACCGCACCACGTTCACCAGCATTTTTAATGATATCAGCTTCGCGTTCATGTTGTTTCGCGTTCAAGACATCGTGCTTAATTCCTTTGCGTTTTAATTTGCTAGAAATAAGTTCCGATGTTTCAATTGCAACAGTACCAACAAGTACAGGTTGACCTTTCGCATGGCGCTCTGCAATATCTTCTACTACTGCATTGAATTTTGCTTCAATCGTAGTAAAAATTAAATCGGGACGGTCATCACGAATGATTACTTTGTTTGTCGGAATTTCAATTACGCGCATATTGTAAATGTCACGGAATTCTTCTTCTTCCGTTTTTGCAGTACCAGTCATCCCCGCAAGTTTTTTATACATACGGAAATAGTTTTGGAATGTAATTGTTGCCATTGTTTTAGATTCATTTTGGATCGTTACGCCTTCTTTTGCTTCAAGTGCTTGGTGTAAACCTTCACTGAAACGACGACCTTTCATGATACGACCAGTAAATTGGTCAACGATTAAAACTTCATCATCTTGCGCAACATAGTCAACGTCCAAGCTCATTGTGTAGTTAGCTTTCAACGCTTGAGCGATATGGTGTAAGATAACTGTGTTTTCTAAGTCAAAAAGGTTATCTACATCAAAGTAGTTTTCCCCTTTTGTCATACCTTCTTCCGTTAACTGAACAGATTTTGTTTTAATATCAACTGTATAATCTTCCTCTTCTGTAAGTGTACGAACAAACGTATTTGCGCGCACATATAGAATAGTGGATTTTTCAGCTTCTCCAGAAATAATCAACGGTGTTCTCGCTTCATCGACTAAAATGGAATCGACTTCATCAATAACCGCAAATGCTAGTGGGCGTTGTACCATTTCTTCTTTGTAAACCACCATGTTATCACGTAAATAGTCAAATCCTAATTCATTATTTGTACTATACGTAATGTCACATGCATAAGCTTCACGTTTTTCTGTGCTTGATAAAGCATTTAAGTTTAGCCCTACAGAAAGTCCAAGGAAATTATACAATACTCCCATTTCTTCCGCATCACGGTGAGCCAAGTATTCATTGACAGTAACAACATGGACACCTTCACCAGAAAGCGCGTTTAAATAAACTGGTAGTGTCGCTGTTAACGTTTTACCTTCACCAGTTTTCATTTCTGCAATGTTACCTTCGTGTAAAACAATCCCACCCATTAATTGAACTTTAAATGGATATAAACCTAGCGCACGTTTCGCGCCTTCTCTGGCAACCGCAAAAGCTTCTACCAATAAGTCATCCAGCGTTTCACCTTTTTGAACACGCTCTTTAAACTCTACTGTTTTTTCGCGTAGAGCATCATCCGAAAGAGCCGCAGTTTCATCTGCTAAAGCAATAATTTCATCTGCTTTTCTCTCCAAATATTTAACATCTTTTTTTCCTGATTCAAAAATCTTTTTCAATAGTCCAGCCATTTAAATTCTCCTCTACTGTTTCGCTGTCATCGCGCAGTTTCATCTATAATAACTTTCAGGAATTATCTTCGCTTAAATATACAAACTAATTCTATCACTTATTAACTAAAATATACAACTGGTTATCTCTTTTTAGTCAATAAAATTATCAAAATGCTATAAATTCTTCATCTAAAAGTAAAAAAATGGAGGCCAAGATTGGCCCCCACCTGTAATTATAATTTTAAATTAGTTGGTTTCAATTAAACCATACTTGCCATCTTTACGGGAATAAACAATATTAGTACCATTTGTTTCCGCATCCGTATACACGTAGAAACTGTGTCCTAACAAGTTCATTTGTAAAACAGCTTCTTCACTATCCATTGGTTTCAATGAAAATTGTTTTGTTCTTACAATTTCAAGATCAAAATCACTTTCATTTTCTTCTGGTGGCGTGCTGCCGTTCACATCTGAATAAGCAAAATAGTCTCTTTCAGCGCCTTTATCACGGAACTTGCGGTTTACTTTTGTTTTATGTTTGCGAATTTGTCTTTCTAATTTATCCACAATTAAGTCGATGCTAGCATATAAATCTCCACTTGTTTCTTCTGCACGTAGCACAAGATTTGGGAGCGGAATGGTCACTTCAACTTTCGCATTTTTATCGGAATATACTTTTAAATTAACATGAACGTTAGCGTCTGGAGTTTCTGTAAAGTATCGTTCTAATTTATCGATTTTCTTTTCAACGTAATCTCGAATCGGTTCCGTTACTTCAATATTTTCACCACGAATGTTGTACTTAAGCATAGCAATTCCTCCTTTGAAATAAAACAAAATAACGATAAAGAAGAGTATTCTTCTTACCCTTAGTCTACGTGAAAACGATGTGTTTTGCAAACATTTGCACAAAGAGCTAAGAAGCTTACATTCACTTATCTTTATTTAGTATTTTATTCCACTAATCCCGCTTCCGCAAACCTCTTTTAGGAGATAAATATCGATTATCTGAATATTGTAAGAGCGCTTACCTTTTTAACTCCTGCTTCTTTTAATATTTGTGCCGCTAAGTTAAGAGTGCTTCCAGTTGTATATATGTCATCAAATAAAAGCACTTCCATCTCCTCACATGCATCTTTTCCAACAAAGTAAAATACCTGCTCGGCTGCTAAACGTTCTTTTTTAGTTTTTTTAGATTGCTTTTCTGTATGCCTTTTGGCTAAAAGTTCTTCATATATGATACCGGATTGTTTTAATATCGCAGTTGTTTGGTTAAAACCGCGTTCTAATTTCCGCGCTTCACTTACAGGAATTGGAATAATTTTCTGCTTTTTTTCCGCTAGATATTTTCTTAACTCCCTTTTGAAAATGGCTCCTATTTCATAATCTCCTTGAAATTTAAATTGTTTCATATAGTCTTTAGCAAAATCATTGTAGCGATAGATTGATTTATTACTATCTAAAAAATGCGTCCTATCTTGGCAATCTTCGCAAATAGGCTCTACTGATTCTTTACCGCAAATGGTACATAGTGGGCCTCTTAATTTTTCGAATTCTGCTAAACAAGTTTCGCAACAAACAGGAGGACTTTGGAATAACCAGCTTATTTCCCAGCTTGCCATTTGTTTAACTGGCTGCGAACAGAGTAAACAACTAATCATCTAACATCCCTTCAATCACTCCTTGCTGATTCATTTTTTGAATATGAGTAATAGCTCGCTTCATTTCCGCAGTCTTTCCATAGTGAAAGAAACAAACATCTCCAGTTGGATGTGAAAGTTTCCTCCCAGCCCTTCCGGAGATTTGAACTAGCGCAGCCTCGGTAAAAATGCGCCCTTCACTCCCAAACACAGCTACTTGCACATCGGTAAAAGTAACGCCTCGCTCTAAAATAGTTGTTGTGAGTAACAGCCTAATCTTCCCTTCGCGCAACCACTCTACCTTCTCTTTACGCAACTCATCAGCTGAATGCACTGTCACCGGTCTACTGAATCCCTTATTTTCAAGTGCGTCTGCAAATTGGTTCATCGCGTCAATTTCTGGAAAGAAAATCAGTGCTGGCTGGTCTTTCATTTCCACATTTTTAATCCACTTAATTAGTTTTGGTGTTATTTTCCCTTTTGCTAAATTCTTTTTCCATGGACCAATCCAACAAGTTCTTGGGACAGGTAATTTCTTTCTATGATAGCGCCCGGGGATTTTCACGAAATTGCGTTTTCCTTCTGAGCATTCTTCTTGCCACTGTTTTTTCGGTGTGGCAGTAATTATTATCGTAGAACCTTCTTTGGTTCGCGCTTTCCCTACGGCATATTCTAAAAAAGGATCTTTGGCATAAGGGAACGCATCTACTTCATCGATAAAAATCACTTGAAACGTTTCATAAAAACGAATTAGTTGATGTGTTGTCGCTATTACAAACTGCTCACCTTGGTATTTATCGTCGGAGTCTCCATATAAACAAACTATTTCGTTATTCGGAAAAACTTCTTGTAAGCGCGGATGAAGTTCTAAGCAAACATCTACTCTAGGAGAAGCAATGCAAATTCTAAAGCCTTGTCGCAAAGCCCATTCCATCCCTTCAAACATCATCTCTGTTTTCCCAGATCCAGCGACTGCCCATAAGAGCATATCCTGCTTTTCTATTAAACAGGAAACCACAGCATCGGATGCTTTTCGTTGACCTTGTGACAAAATCCCGCTCCATCTTAATAGAGGTTCTTTGATTTTTGGTAATCGTTTCGTTTGTTGATAGTATAATTTTTGGCAGCTATTTACTCGTCCCATCACAATGCAATTCCGACAATAAAGGCAATCATCTCTCTCACATGATGCACAAGACATTTTGCCAAATAACTTTACGTTTGTATTGCCACAGCGAAAGCATTTATTTTTTGAAATTGCCGCTATTTCAGTTAGTCCTTCTGTAGTCTCTATTTCACGCGCTTGGTATAGCCTTCCCGGGAAGATGTCCATCTACTTTCACCTCCCTTTAGTTATACACGATTTATCTTTTTCTTGCAGAAGTGAAATTCATGTTTTCAGGCATGTTCACACTTACAAAACACAGATTTCGCCTAGAGAAAAATCAGCGTTTCTGCTACCTTAAATTAGTGAAAAACCGATTTTGCCCTATACAAAAAAAATCTCCAGCTAAAAAGCCGGAGATTCTTTATTTTATCGACCAAGTTAATCCAAGAGCACCTTCACCTAAGTGAGTTCCAATAACTGGACCAAAATAGCTTAATTCGAATATTACTTCTGGGAATTTCGCTTCTAAATGTGCAAGCCACGCTTCGCCTTTTTCTGGATCATTTCCGTGAATGACGTAAGCTTTTTCTGCCGTTTTGTTTTGAATAGCCGTTTGAAGAATATCTTCAATTCGTTTTAATGCTTTCTTTTGCGTTCTCACTTTTTCAAATAAGACGATTTGTTTATCATTGAAATGAAGAATCGGTTTGATTTGAAGCAAACTACCAACTAAGGCTTGGGCTCCGTTCAAACGTCCGCCTCGTTGCAAATTATTTAAATCATCTACCATGAAATAAGCATTTTGCGCTTGTTTTATTTTATCTAATTCTTGGATAATATTATCTAGTGATTCGTTCGCTAAAGCCATTTCAGCGGCTTTAACAGCAAACATTCCTTGCGCCATACAAGAAAGTTCTGAATCATAAGCGACTACATTTAGTCCTTCAATTAATGCTCCCGCCGAAGCCGCATTTTGAAAAGTACCACTAATACCACTTGATAAATGAATACTGACTACTGTATCAAAACCTTGTTCTTTCAGCGTTTCAAATAATTGAATGAATTCTCCTGGGGCAGGTTGAGAGGATGTTGGAAAACTCTCTGCTTCCTTTACTTTTTGGTAAAAATCGGCCGCAGATAACTCCTCGCCTTCGCGATAAGATTTCCCATCAATTATTACAGAAAGTGGCACGACATGAATTCGTAGCTGCTCTTTCACTTCATCTGGCAAATAAGTTGTGCTGTCAGTAACCACTGCTATTTTTTCGTTCATATAGTCCCCCTGAAATTTCTTTAGCGAATGTATACCCAGCCGTGCTTAATTGCCGTTACCACCGCTTGAGTCCTATCATTCACTTTCATTTTTTGTAAAATACTACTTACATGATTTTTTACTGTTTTTTCACTGATGAAAAGTGTTTCCCCAATTCCGCGGTTACTTTTTCCATCGGTAAGAAGTTGTAATACCTCACACTCTCTATGCGTTAAGATGTGCAGTGGCATTTTGACTTCTGGTTGTTGATAGCCGTATACGCCTTGCGAAGTGTTCGTACTTGCTAAATGGCGGTATTCACGAATCAGCTTAATTGCTACACGCGGGTGAATATACGCGCCTCCATTATCCACAATTTTAACTGCTTCTACAAGTTCATGCGCATCCATTTCTTTTAATAAATAACCGACTGCTCCAGCTCTAAGTGCCTCTGTTACATATTCATCTGTATCATGAATAGTCAAAACGATTACTTTAATACTAGGAAATTGACGTACTAACATTTCTGTTGCGTCAAGCCCGTTCACAGTGGGCATATTAATATCCATTAAAACAATATCTGGTTTATATTCGCGAACTTTTGCTACGATATTCTTACCATTTTCAGCTTCCGCTACGACCTCAAAAGAATCTTCCAACTCTAAAATTCGCTTGATACCTTCGCGAAACAACTGATGATCATCTACAATCATGATTTTGAGTGCCATAATGACTACTCCTCCTTCACTTATCTAATTTCACCAAGCCTCTTGCAATCGAAAACATCATCCTTTTTTAAGTAGCAAAACCGCTTAACCTTATAGTCCCTGCCATCAAATTGGCAAATAAACATTTCTCTTTTAAGTACTATTTACTCAAACTTACCTATTTTCAATACAAACCTTACCTTGATTATACTGCATAGTCTCAGAAAATTACTCCTATATGCCTATAAAAAATAATTGAAAACCAGTCTAAAGTAATAGTAGTTTTTATTATAACACGAATTTGCCGTCACTTCACCCACCGCACTTAGAAAAATATCTATACAATCGCTTTGCTTTCGGATAAAATAAAAGCAGACTGAATGCATCAACTTATGGAGGTTCCTTATGTTGGATCATTATTTAACCATCCATAGCGATGGAAAACACGAAATAATTATTGAAAAATCTCGCTTTATTTGCCATATTAAGCGAGTTACAACAGAAATTGAAGCACAAACATTTATTCAAGCAATCAAAAAAGAGCACCGCGATGCTACCCATAATTGTTCTGCCTATATAATAGGAGAAAATGACCAATTTCAGAAAGCACATGATGACGGTGAACCTAGTGGAACAGCTGGTGTTCCCATGTTAGAAGTTTTAAAAAAGAAATCCTTAAAAAATGTTGCCGTCGTAGTTACTCGTTATTTCGGCGGAACTAAACTAGGTGCAGGTGGACTCGTTCGCGCATATGGTAGTGCTGTTAGCGAAGCCATCCAAACAATCGGTATTGTCGAATGTAAACTAGCCACTATTGTCGAATGCTCTTTCGCCTATCCATTGCTAGGAAAAATCGAAAATGCACTTGAACAAAAAGCTTATCAAATCGACCATAAAGAATTCACTGAAAAAGTTGTGCTGCATGTATTTGTCGACAACGATGAACTGCAAGATTTTTTCCACTGGATTACCGAAATTGCAAATGGTCAACTTGAATATAAAGAAGGACCACAAAAATATAGAGAAAAGGATGTCACTTAGCATGTCCACAAACATATTTTCCCAATTACCAGCTACCATTTCTACAGAACGAATTACGTTAAGAAAAACATCACTGGCTGATGCCTCTACCTTATTTGATATTTGGTCTGATGATGAAGTAGCACAGTTTATGAACATCGAGAAGTTCTCAACCATTCTTCAAGCAGAGGAAATGATTCAAGCCATTGAAAACGAACCTAATGCTTGCAGATATACGATTTTCACCGCTAACGATTCTTTGCATGCTATCGGTTCACTCGGAATTAATGATATTAATAAAAAGAACCAAACAGTTGAAATTGGATACGAACTTGCAAAAAGTCATTGGCGTCAGGGTTTTATGTTTGAAATTTTGACACATTTTTTCACCACAATAAAACCACATCTTCCATATAAAATAATTACAGCTAAAGTCCTTCCCGAAAATATTGCTTCTATAAAACTATTGAAAAAGCTAGGTTTTGAGCTAAGTACAACTGGGCAAGAATTAGATTTACATTCCGGCAAGGTTTGTGAAATCAGTAATTATCAAATGCTACTAAAATAGTACAAATATTACATTTTTGAAAGATATCATCTTTTTTGTATTTTTTTCTAAATAATTTCTGTATAATAACATCAAAGTTTAAAAATTAAAGAAACCGTAAATTGGGCGTAACATTCTTTAGTTCAACAAATGCTACAATAAAACTTAGAAAAGTGACTATAAGGAGAATTAATATATGAGTAAAGGCACTGATGATAGCCGAAGAAGCAGCAAGAAATACAAACGTAGAAGAAAAATTTTATTCTGGATTCTAATCCCTGTGATGTGTTTAGTCCTTGCAGGTGTCGGATATGGCACTTACCTTTTTAGCAAGACGAAACTCGCAGCAGACAACTCTTATGATAATGTGAGGAACGGAAAAGCCTCCACACTTCGAACAAATGACGTTGAACCTATCAAAGACAGTTTTTCTATTTTAATTATTGGGGTTGATACAAGTACAACGCGCGCATCCAACGGGAATCCCCGTAGTGACTCATTGATCTTAGCAACGTTCAATGTCAAAGATGCACGTGTAGAAATGACAAGTATCCCTCGTGATTCCTATGTTCATATGGAAGACTCCGCTAAAAATATTGATAAGTACACTAAAATCAATGCAGCACATGCTTACGGCGGCCCAGAACTTACGATGAAAACCGTAGAAGAAGAATTCAAAATTCCAATCGATTATTATGTTCGTTTCGACTTTGATGCATTCCTTAAAATTATCGATGCTCTAGATGGTATCGATGTAGATGTTCCAGTTAATTTCACTGAACAAGATTCTAAAGATAACGCTAATGCAATCACACTGAAAAAAGGACAACAGCACCTTAACGCTGAGCAAGCTTTAGCACTAGCTCGTACTAGACACATCGATAGTGATATCGAACGCGGTAAACGACAACAATTAATCATTAAATCTATTGTAAGCGAAGCAACATCGGTTTCTTCTGTAAGTAAGTATTCCGATATCATTGAAGTTGTTGGCGATAACATGAAAACCAACTTAACTTTCAATCAAATGCTCTCTATCGCAAAATTTGGAATGACTAATAAAATCGATATTAAATCCCTCAACTTAAAAGGGGACAGCAACCCAATGGACGGCATTTATTACTATAAACTTAATGAAAGCTCTGTCCAAAGTATTTCCAACGAATTTGCTGACGAACTTGGGATTAAACAACCATTCCCTGGCGCAACACCATATGCCGATGAAAGTTCTAGCAAAACAAGCAGTTCTAACTAAAACAAAAACCAACAACTAATAATTAGTTGTTGGTTTTTTTATTTGCGCTTTCGATGTATTTTTTGTAGTAAATTGAGGATTGGCCGGTAATCTTCACCAATTAACCCAATAAACTCAACAATAATTTCAATACTAAAGATTAATAATAAAAGTAATAGCATCGCTCCCCAAGCTGTGGAGAACGAAAAGACAAATCCTGTCATCGAAAATAGCAATGCCATGCAATAAATTAATAACACGGTTTGTTTCTCTGTAAACCCAAGCGCCATTAGCCTATGGTGAATATGCGACCGGTCTGCAGAAGAAATCGGCATCCGCTCTTTTAACCGCCTTACAATCGCAAAAAAAGTATCTGATAAAGGTACGCCCAAAATAATGAGTGGCACTAACAACGAAATGAAAGTAACATTTTTAAAGCCCATAAGAGATAAAACAGCAATCATATAACCGAGAAAAAGCGCTCCCGTATCCCCCATAAAAATACTAGCTGGAGGAAAATTATAGATTAAGAATGCCGCAACTGCTGCCGCAAGAATTAGCGCAACCGGAGCAACAAAAGCATCTTTTAAAAGCAAAGCCATACCCGCAATCGTCATTAAAGCAATGATAGAAATCCCACCTGCGAGGCCATCTAAGCCATCAATTAAGTTTAGCGCATTTACAATGGCCACAATCCAAATAATTGATAACGGAATCGCAAAATAGCCAAAATCTAATTGCCCATAAAAAGGCACATTAATAAAATTAATAGTAATATCTCCCCAAACAGTCACGCATAGGGCAGCTAAAATCTGTCCGAGCATTTTCCATTTTGGCGATAAATCAAATATATCATCAATAAAACCTGTAGTGATAATAATTAAAGCCCCAAAATAAATAGGCATAAAACCAGATTTATCAATTGGTGCCAAGAGCATTCCTACCGAAAAACTTATAAAAATAGCTAATCCACCTAAAGTGGCTGTTGTTTTCGTATGTTTGTGCCTTTCACGCGGTGTATCTACCGCATTAATCCGAAAAGCAAATTTCCTGATTATCGGCACCATAATAATACCAACTGCAAAGCTAATCAATATACTCCATATTAGCAATATTTTTTCAGCTCCATCCTTTATTTAGCAAAATTTCTTCTGTTGAAATAGTATATTTTTGTAACACATCTAAATCCAAAGTCACTCCAATGCCTTGATCAACCGGCACATTAAGTTTACCTTGTTTTAACGTAAAAGCTGGCGAGACAATATCTTCATTAAAATAACGATCCGATGCTGAAATATCTCCTGGAAAAACAAATTCTTCTCTGGCAGCTAACGCAATATTATGCGCTCTACCAATTCCGGCTTCGAGCATCCCGCCGCACCAGACAAGTAAATTATTATCCTGACAGTATTCCGCTATCTTGAGCGCCTCAGACATACCTCCAACGCGCGCTAATTTTAAATTAACCGCCTGACAGCTTCCTAACATATGAGCCTGTTTTACATCAGCTAGCGACCTAATATTTTCATCTAAACAAATACGCGTTTTTAATTGTTTTTGCAACCAAGCATGATCCACAAAATCTTTAGTTCCAAATGGCTGCTCAATCATTTCTAAATCATATTGATCCAATTCCTTTAACAGAACCAAATCTTCTCTATTATACGCCGAATTCGCATCCGCCATCAAGCTTAGATTTGGAAATTTTTTGCGAACAGCATCTACAAATGGAATATCTTTGTGTGGCGCGATTTTTAATTTAACTCTTTCATAACCTTCATCCACATAGCGACCAACTAATTGAACTAACGCTTCCACATCCTGCTGCAAGCCAACACTGACACCAACCGCAATCGAACGCTTTGTCGCGCCAATCATTTCAGCTAAAGAACGCTGCTCACTTTTTGCAAAAGCATCCCAAACAGCAAGTTCAACCGCCGCTTTTGCCATTTCATTTCCTTGAATCCAACTAAATAACTGATTTACTTCTTCTGGATTTTGAATTTCTTTTTGAGCAAGGAGTGGAAGCAAATGCTGCTTAACGATAGAAATAGCAGTGTCTAAAGTTTCCTCCGTATAATCAGGTACTGGAAAAGCTTCCAATTCTCCGTATCCGCATATTCCATCCTCATTCACCAGCTCAATAATATAAAAATCTTTACTTTTCAATTCCCCATAACTTGTTTTAAATGGGGCAATGAGCGGCAGTTCTGCATGAATTAGTCTTGCCTTTTGAAAATACATTTACTCACCCTTTTTCAAACGCTTGCGCTCTTTTCGAATAACAAGCATAAATTGAGGTATTGCGAAAAAACGTCTCCAGCGAGAAGGATTAGAAAGTAATCTGTATACCCATTCTAGTTTTAATTTTATCCATATTTTTGGTGCGCGCTTCACATTATCCGTTAAAACATCAAAGCTTCCTCCTACACCAATAAAAATCCCTTTAGCGAAATTAGCCATCTGAGACAAAATCCATTTTTCTTGCGCAGGAGATCCCAATGCAACAAAGATCACATCTGGCTCTGCCGCAATGATTTCCTTCGCGATTGCTTCACTTTCTAACGCATCAAAATAACCATGATGCACCCCGCAAACGATAGCTTGTGGATACTTTTCGTGTACTTTTGCTTCGACCGATTCACTAACTTCCGGTTTCGCACCTAGAAAATAACAACGTAGCGGCTTATTCAATAACCCAACCATTGTGTCATAGCCAGTCACGCGTTCTTTTAAAGGCTCTCCAAGTTTTTCAGAAGCCATTATAATCCCAATACCATCAGGCACAATATAATCAGCTTGCCGTAAAATAGCCTCAAACTCTTTATCCGTCCGAGCATGCATAACAATTTCTGGATTAGCCGTAACAACAAATCGACGTTCCTCATTTTGCGTTGCTTTATACAGTTCCTCCACAAATCCCGCTTGTGTTGTATTATAAAAAGGTATATTTAAAATTGAAATTTCCTGCTTTTTCATATGTATCTCCTAAAAAACTTTATTATGTATAAGTTTATCATAAAACAAGGGCGCTTCCTATTTTTAATATACAAAAAAGACTGTAAACAGCATAATGCCATTTACAGTCTCTCGATATGGAACAAATTAATCTAAAATTTGTACTTTAACTTGTTTTACACCCCAGTTGTTAACTTCTTGAACTGAGTTTAAATGTACATCAATTTTATTTCCTTTAATCGCGCCACCAGTATCGGCTGCTATTGCTTGTCCATATCCTTCAACATATACTTTTGAACCTAAAGGAATAACAGATGGATCGACCGCAATAACACGAGGATTATCATTCAAATCAATACCAGTTGCTGTCATATGGCTCAAGCCAGGCTCAGCTTTACTATATGCAGTTGCTGTTACTGTAATCTCTTTTGAAACATTCCCTTGAGCTGCGGAAGAGTTAGAAGAGCTGTTTGAAGATGCTTCATTAGATGAGGTTGATTTTTGAGGTGCTGGTGCTGCTTTTTCTTCTTTTGGTTGCTCGGTTACTTTATTATCCGAATTATCTGCTGTTGCGTTATTTTCACTCGCTGCAGCATTATTACCAACAGATAATTTTTGACCGACTATAATTAAGTCAGAAGAAAGATTATTCCATGATTTTAGTTGGTTAACTGTTACGCCATAATCTAAAGCGATATGGCTAAGTGTGTCTCCTGCAACAACTGTATATTTGGAATCATTGCTAGTAGTGGCTTTTTCTTCCCCACTATTTACTTGTAGTGTTTGATTTGGAAAAATCAAGTTAGAACTCAAATTGTTGTCTTCTTTCAATTGTTTTATAGAAACATTATTTTCATTTGATATTTTCCAAAGTGAATCACCATCTTGTACTTTATACTCAGCCGCAAAAGCTTGAGTTGAACCAGATCCTGCAATAATTAAACCAGCCGCAATGGCTACTACTGTTTTTTTCATGTACTTATTTTCCCTCCTTGATAACTTTCGAGAACAATCGTACCATACGAAACTAGCAGCTTGGTTACTAAAAAATTAAGCATGTATGACATGGCTTCAAATAGTATCCGTTTTCCTGCAATATTTGTAAATTGCCATTATTGTCTGATTTTTATTACGTCTGGCTCTATTTTTAGCGAAGTTCAACTCATCCTAGCTTACTGTGGTGGTTTAGAAGCTCAGTGATAGCAATCGAGATAGTTCAATAAGTGAATAAGATTATTCCATTGAGCTAAATTGGAAAATTTTTCCATTACAAACAGAAGTTGAAATTAGGCTAATTTGCGTTTTTTTTGCCCAATAATTTTAAAATTCATGATAAAATACTGCTCTTTATAACAAAGTATTACATCAATCCTCTTCTTCCTGAGGGATATTCACTACGTTTTCTTCTTTATTTCGGCTTGATAAATATCTAATCTGATGAACTAATACTTCGGTAATATAGATTTTTTGCTCTTCTTTATTTAAATAATTACGCGATTGAAGTTCACCGACAATACCTACTAATTGACCTTTACTACAAAATTCTGCCGTCGATTCTGCTCTCTTACCCCAAATAACACATTGAATGAAATCAGCATCACTTTCTACTCGTTTATTTTTGCCGAAACGGTTCAAAGCGAGGGTTAAGTTTAACACAGCTCGATCTTCCGTAGTCCATTTTAATTCTGGCTCCTTCGTTAATCGTCCTACTAAAGTTACTTGATTAATCATCTAATCGCCTCTTTCTTTTGGTGTATAGCGATTATATTGGATAAAAATTTCTTTGTAAAATAGCTAAAACTGTATTTTCATTAGGTATAGAGCAGTAAAAAGGTTGTTTTCTCCTAATAGAAAAACACGTTTTCACGGGGGTAATTTACCTCAAAATATCATTTTAGTACTTTGTAACTTTTTTAAACCCATGCTATTCTGAGTACATGAAAAAAGCACCAAAACCCATTTGGGCTTCAGTGCTAATCTTATTATTTTGGTACATCTGATAAAGCAAACATAATTTCAGCTTCACAAACCAAATCGCCTTCAACGGTTGCTTTCACTTTCGCTTTTGCAATCGCGCCTCTCATGCGAGTGATTTCAGCTTCAAGTAATAATTGATCACCTGGAACTACTTGGCGTTTAAAACGACAGCCATCGATTCCAGCAAACAAACCAATTTTCCCTTTGTTTGCTTCACTTTGCATCATTGCAATTCCACTTGTTTGAGCTAATGCTTCTACAATTAGTACACCCGGCATTACCGGATACTCTGGAAAATGCCCATTAAAGAATTCTTCATTTGCCGTTACATTCTTTATAGCAGTAACTTTTTTACCTTCTTCAACAGAAATAACTCTATCTACTAATAAAAATGGATAACGATGAGGTAAGATTTCTTTGATTTTTTTAATATCTAACATATACATCCCCCAAATTCAACTTTAGAATTTATTACGTTTTTTATTTGTAAGTGAGTCAAGTAAAATGCCAGTACCAAGAGCTACCACATCTAAAGGATTCTCAGTAATTAAAACTGGAACTTTTAATTGTTCAGACATTAATTCATCTAAACCATGTAGTAAAGATCCACCACCAGTCATGATAATTCCTCTATCAATAATATCTGCTGAAAGTTCTGGAGGTGTTTGCTCCAATACTTGTCTAGCAGCTAGTACCATTAGGTGCAACGAATCATGAATTGCTTCTTCTACTTCAGAACTTGTAATCGAAATTGTTTTAGGTAAACCACTTACTAAATCTCTACCACGAATTTCCATTTTTTCTTCTTTAGCACCTTGGGAAGCAGTACCGATTGTTACTTTAATGTTTTCAGCAGTTCTTTCACCAATAAGTACGTTATATTTACGTTTAACATAATTTAGAATATCGGCATCCCATTTGTTACCAGCAACTTTTACTGATTGACTAGTTACGATATCACCCATGGATAATACAGCAACATCTGCAGTACCTCCACCGATATCAATAATCATGTTACCAGATGGCTCAAAAATATCCATACCGGCACCAATAGCAGCAACTTTAGGCTCTTCTTCTAGGAATACTTGTTTTCCACCACTTTTTTCAGCAACTTCTCGAATGGCTTTTTGCTCGACTGAAGTAATATTCGTTGGACAACAAATTAAAATACGCGGCCGTGAAAAAAAGGTTTTTAAATTTAGTTTTTGTATAAAGAAACGCAGCATTTCTTGAACAATATCAAAATCAGCAATAACCCCATCTTTCATAGGCTTAATTGCCGTAATATCTCCTGGCGTTCTACCAACCATATCTCTTGCTTCTGATCCAACGGCTAGAACTTGCCCTGTCTTATTGTTCACAGCAACAACTGCAGGTTCATTTACAACGATTCCTCTTCCTTTAACATGAATTAATACATTGGCTGTACCTAAATCGATACCAACATCTTTTGCCATTTATACTTTAACTCCTTTCGTGGTGTGCACCTAATTTTACATCTCATTTTGAATTATAGCATAATTTATGTAAGGCTGGAATGTATATTTTAGAACAACACGGTTTTTTTCACAACAAATAAAAAAACCGCATCAAAAAGACACGGTTTTTAACATTTAAAATTAGAATAAAGATGCTAAGTTTGTTACATCAATTTTGGAATCATCTACACGTTCAACATCCGCTCCAAGCAATTGTAGTTTTCCGTGGAAATTATTATAGCCGCGATCAAGGTATTTCAACTCAGTCACTTGTGTATAGCCATCCGCAACTAAACCTGCAAGAATAAGCGCTGCTGCTGCACGTAAATCTGTTGCTGCAACTTCTGCTCCTTGTAGTTTAGCAGGGCCGGAAATAATAACAGAATGCCCTTCAATTTTCATATCTGCATTCATTCTGCGCATTTCTTCTACATGCATGAAACGATTTTCAAAAACAGTTTCAGTCATGATGCTTGTGCCTTCGCTTAGCATTTGAATAACCATCATTTGTGATTGCATATCAGTTGGGAATCCTGGGTGTGGCATAGTCTTAACATCTACAGCTTTTAATTTATCAGGGCCAATAACACGAATACCGTTCTCTTCTTCAATGATTTGAACGCCCATTTCTTCAAGTTTAGCAATCAATGAACTAATATGTTCAGGAACTGCATCTTCAATCAGAACATTTCCGCCAGTAATCGCAGCGGCAATCATGAATGTACCTGCTTCAATACGGTCAGGAATAATAGAATGTTCAGTAGCAGTTAATTCTTTAACGCCTTCAATTCTAATTACTTCTGTTCCCGCACCAATAACTCTGGCACCCATTTGATTAAGGAAATTGGCTAAATCAACAATTTCAGGTTCACGAGCAACGTTTTCAATTACTGTTGTACCTTCCGCTAAAGTTGCAGCCATCATAATATTTTGTGTTGCTCCCACACTAGGGAAATCCAAATATACTTTAGCGCCCACTAATTTTTCAGCAGTTGCTTCAATATAGCCATTTTCAATTTTCACTACTGCGCCCATTGCTTCGAAACCTTTTAAATGCAAATCAACTGGTCTTGAACCAATTGCACATCCGCCTGGCAAAGCTACACGAGCTGAACCCGTACGAGCTAAAAGTGGACCCATTACAACAATAGAAGCACGCATTTTACGAACGTATTCAAAAGGTGCATCAGAAGTGATTTCTCCTGTTGCATCAACTGTTACTTCATCATTTACAAAAGAAACATCTGCATTTAGATATTTAAGAACCTCATTAATTGTGAATACATCAGACAAGTTTGGGACATTTTTTAATACGCTAGTACCTTTACTCGCAAGTAATGTAGCAGCTATTACCGGTAATACAGCATTTTTGGCACCTTCCATTTTCACAGAACCATTTAACTGTTTTCCACCGCGTACAATAATTTTTTCCAAAAAGAACCCCTCCGCGTTACTAATAACTAAATCATTTATCGAATTTTATTAATCAAAATTTAAATTTAAAACATATCTAAGTAATTCTACCACTTATCACCCTAAAATATCAACTGATTTTAACGTAATATTAAAGTTGTTATAAGCTTCTATTAATTTTTGACTACTATAGTACCTTTTTCTAACTAAAAAAATTAATTAACTGTTTGGAAGCTGCCAAATAATCTAAGAAAAAACTGCTTAATGTATAACCTAATACAATCGAAATGATCACGAATAACAGTCTAGCTTGTGTTACATGGTTTTTCTTGATGAATTTCTCATAATTAATAGCTTGTAGTGCCCAAAAAGTAATTACAATAAATAGTAAATGTGAAATGATGATGACATATGGTGATTCCATAATAATATTATACATGCGTTCGCTCCTCATATTTCGCTACTACTCATTTTAACAAATACCGCTAGGAAAAAACAGTTAATACACTTATTGGTATATAAAAAAAATTCCTGGCGCCGTGGCCAGGAATTGAGATTACTATTAATTGTGTTCTTTTGCGTGAATTCTGTTGATAGCTCTTTGTAACGCAAGTCGAGCCATTACTTCGTCCACTTTTTGTTCTTTTGCTCGGCTAAGTTCGTCTTCTGCACGTTCTTTTGCCTTTTCAGCGCGATCAATGTCGATATCTTGTTCGCGTTCGGCAGTATCCGCGAGAATATTAACTTCTTCGCCGTTTACTTCCATAAAGCCACCATTCACAGCGACCCATTCCTCACCAGACTCTACTTTTAAGCGAACAATGTCGATTTTAAGTGGAGCAACTAGTGGAACATGGCCAGGTAAAATACCGAGTTCACCTGCTTTTGTTCTAGCAATAACCATTTGAGCAACGCCTTCATAAACAGGGCCGTCTGGAGTAACAATACTAACATTTAATGAACCCATACGTATTTCCTCCTGTTTTTATCAGACTTCAACGCCCATGTCTTTTGCTTTTTCAAGAACATCCTCAATGCGTCCAACTGAACGGAATGCATCTTCTGGAATATGGTCGTATTTTCCGGCTAATAAGTCTTTAAATCCTTTAACTGTTTCTTTAACAGGGACATAAGAACCTTTTTGGCCTGTAAATTGTTCTGCAACGTGGAAATTTTGTGATAAGAAGAATTGGACACGACGCGCACGGGAAACGGATTGTTTATCTTCGTCAGATAACTCATCCATACCTAGGATTGCGATGATATCTTGTAATTCTTTATATCTTTGTAATAAACGTTGTACTTCCGTTGCTACTGCATAGTGTTCTTCCCCAACAATGTCAGGAGAAAGCGCACGAGATGTAGAAGCAAGTGGATCTACCGCTGGATAAATACCTTGTTCCGTTAATTTACGTTCCAAGTTAGTTGTTGCATCTAAATGGGCGAAAGTTGTAGCCGGAGCCGGGTCAGTATAGTCATCGGCTGGCACATAAATCGCTTGGATAGAAGTAACAGATCCAACGTTAGTAGATGTAATACGTTCTTGTAATTGTCCCATTTCAGTAGCTAGAGTTGGTTGGTAACCTACTGCAGATGGCATACGACCTAGTAAAGCCGAAACCTCTGAACCAGCTTGTGTGAAACGGAAAATATTATCAATGAAAAGAAGTACATCTTGGTGTTCTTCATCACGGAAATATTCAGCAATTGTTAAACCAGTTAAGGCTACACGCATACGCGCACCTGGTGGTTCATTCATTTGGCCGAATACCATGGCTGTTTTTTCAATAACGCCAGAATCTTTCATTTCAAAGTAAAGGTCGTTCCCTTCACGAGTACGTTCTCCAACGCCTGCGAACACTGAAATACCACCGTGTTCTTGTGCGATATTGTGGATAAGTTCTTGAATTAGAACGGTTTTACCAACACCCGCACCACCGAACAATCCGATTTTACCACCTTTTAAGTAAGGAGCTAGCAAGTCAACTACTTTAATTCCTGTTTCAAGAATTTCAGTTGTTGTTGCTAATTGATCGAAAGTTGGAGCTTCGCGGTGAATTTTATTACGTTTAATATCGCTTGGAAGTGGTTCGTCCAAATCGATGGTGTTTCCTAATACATTAAATACACGACCAAGAGTTACTGTACCAACTGGAACTGTAATTGGGCTTCCAGTATCAATAACTTCCATACCTCTTTGAACTCCATCTGTTGATGCCATTGCGATTGTACGTACAACGTCATCACCTAATTGGATGGCTACTTCTAAAGTAAGTTGGCTAGTTGGTGCTTCTTCTGCATCAGATTTATATTCAATAACTAGGGCATTGTAGATTTCAGGTAGGTCTCCACCTTCAAATTTAACGTCTACAACTGGACCCATAACTTGGATTACTTGTCCTTTAGACATGCAATTTTTCCTCCTCACTTACCTTCCCATTTATAGGGACGTTACAAGAAACGCCGACTTCTATTCGAGTGCGGCTGCTCCTCCGACGATTTCGGTAATTTCTTGCGTGATCGCAGCTTGGCGAGCACGGTTATATTGTAGTGATAAGTCACTGATTAAATCGGATGCATTGTCTGTCGCGCTTCTCATGGCAGTCATACGAGCAGCATGTTCAGCGGCTTTGGCATCCAGAAGTGCTCCGAAAATTAGGCTTTCCACATATTGCGGTAATAGTACTTCTAGGATTTCTTGTTCAGAAGGCTCGAACTCATATGTAGTAAGATCTACATCTGTTTCTTGGCCTTTTTCGTGAAATTCTGTCAGTGGCAATAATTGCTCTTTTCTTAGTTCGCTGGAAATAGAATTGATATGGTGATTATAATAAATGAAAACCTCGTCATAAACACCATCTTCAAACATTTGAACTGTGTTACTAGCAATATCTTTAATTTCCGCAAATATCGGATGATCTGTAATACCTTGTACTTCTAAAACCACGTTCATTTGACGCGCTTTGAAGAAGTCACGAGCAGATCTACCTACAGTGATTATTGCATATTCATCACTTGACGTATGCTTTTTATTAATTTCTTGGAATACTTCTTTGATTACGGAACTATTGTAAGAACCGGCAAGTCCAGTATCAGAAGTAAGTACGATATAACCAGTACGGTGAACAGGTCTAGATACAAGCATTGGATGGTCGCTACTGTTACCAGTGCCAGCAACATGTGTTACTACGTCCTTGATTTTAGATACGTAAGGCCCATATGAACGAGCATTAGATTCCGCACGACCTAGTTTTGCTGCTGATACCATTTGCATTGCTTTTGTAATTTGACTTGTTTTACGCGTAGAAGTTATTCGTTGTTTAATATCGATTAAAGATGCCAAAGATTTTCACCACCTTTGAATTTATTCCGAGTCTAAATTATTTTTCTTCAGAAGGAACAAATGTATTTTTAAATTCTTTTAATGCTGCTTCAAGTTTCGCTTCGTCAGGAAGTTTTTTCGTTGTACGAATTTCTTCCAAAAGCTCTGGGTGATTATGATCAAACCATGTATTCATTTCGGACTCAAAACGCAGTACATCATGAACTGGTACATCATCCAGATATTTATGAACAAGTGCATAAAGAATCAATACTTGTTTTTCAACTTTCAAAGGTTTGTGCAAATCTTGTTTTAGAACTTCTACTGTACGTTTACCACGTTCTAGTTTCGCACGAGTAGCTGCATCTAGGTCAGAACCGAATTGTGAGAAGGATTCTAGCTCACGGTAAGCGGCAAGGTCTAGACGAAGTGTTCCGGCAACTGTTTTCATTGCTTTAATTTGCGCTGATCCACCTACACGGGATACAGAAAGACCGGCGTTAATCGCTGGACGTACTCCGGAGAAGAATAAATCAGATTGCAAGAAGATTTGTCCGTCTGTAATAGAGATAACGTTTGTAGGAATATAAGCAGAGATATCTCCGGCTTGTGTTTCTACGAATGGAAGAGCCGTAATGGATCCGCCACCTAGGCTATCATTTAATTTTGCAGCACGTTCAAGTAAACGGGAGTGCAAGTAGAAAACATCCCCTGGATATGCTTCACGACCTGGAGGACGACGAAGTAATAGGGACAGCTCACGGTAAGCAGCTGCTTGTTTGGATAAATCATCATATACGACTAAAACGTGTTTGCCGTTATACATGAATTCTTCAGCCATTGCAACACCAGCATAAGGAGCCAAGTAAAGAAGTGGCGCCGGTTGTGATGCAGCCGCAGTTACGACGATTGTGTAATCTAACGCGCCATGATGACGTAAAGTTTCTACGGCATTACGAACAGTAGATTCTTTTTGACCGATAGCAACATAAATACAGATCATGTCTTGGTCAGCTTGGTTTAAAATAGTATCAATTGCTACAGATGTTTTACCAGTTTGGCGGTCACCAATGATTAACTCACGTTGACCACGACCAATAGGAACAAGTGCATCAATCGCTTTAATACCTGTTTGTAATGGTTCGTTTACCGATTGACGTTGCATAACACCAGGTGCTACTGCTTCAATCGGACGAGTGCCAGTTGTTTCAATTGGGCCTAAACCATCAACTGGTTGACCTAATGAGTTAACTACACGCCCAATAAGCGCTTCGCCAACAGGAACTTCCATGATTTTACCGGTACGACGAACTTCATCGCCTTCGCGGATTTCTGTGTAAGGGCCTAGAATAATGATACCAACATCATTTGTTTCTAAGTTTTGGGCCATACCCATTACACCATTTGAGAACTCTAGCAATTCACCAGCCATTGCATTATCGAGTCCATGAGCACGCGCAATACCGTCACCAATGTAGGTAACCGTACCAACATCACTCACTTTTAGTTCAGAATGATAATTTTCAATCTGCTGTTTTATGATTGAGCTGATCTCTTCAGCCTTAATGCTCATTGATTTCACCCCTCGTTAAACGGAAACTAGGCTTTAATTTGCCGTTCCATGTCCTTTAATTTCGTTTTTAGACTGTCATCATATATACGGGTTCCAATAACCACTTTGACTCCACCAAGAAGGGATTTATCAATGTGATTTTGAATGTTTAATTTTGTTTTGTTCATTTTCGCAGCAAATACTCTCGAGAGCGCCGTAAGTTCTTGTTCGGAAAGTGGAACAACAGAATAGACATCTGCATCCGCAACTCCTCGCAAGTCATTTACGCGTTTTTGGTAAACGTCCGCAATAACAGAAAGATAATCTTCTCTGCTACGGTCGATTAAAAGATAAATAAAATCTCTTAATGTCGGATTGATTTTTTCAAAAACAGCGCTGGCAAGATTTTTCTTTTGCTCGGTCGTGAAAGTAGGATTTTCAAGTAGTTTTACAAAATCTTTATTAGCTTTTAAGGCCGCTTTTAATTCAGTTAATTCTTCTGAAAAAACGTCCACTAAATCTTTATCTTGAGCTACTTGAAAAAGCGCATTGGCATAGCGACCTGCAACTTCCAAATCTTTACTCATTTGTCATCCCCTAGCCTTTCGATATAATCTTGGATAAGGTTAGATTGTTCTTTTTCATCCAGATTTTTTTCGATGACTTTCGATGCAATAAGAACAGATAAGGAACCGACTTGTTCGCGAAGAGCAGAAATAGCATCTTCTTTTTCACGTGCAATATCGGATTTTGCTTCTTCTTTTATACGTTCTGATTCACGTCTAGCAGTTTTGACAATTTCTTCGCGTTCTTTTTCACCAAGCTGTTTTGCGTTCTCAATCATTGTTTGAGATTCAATACGAGCTTGTTGTAAAACACTTTTTTGTTCAGCAAGTAATTTTTCTGATTGAGCGCGGTTTTCTTCAGCAGCATCAATTTCAGAACCAATATGCTCTTCACGCTCTTTCATAATACCCATAAGCGGTTTCCAAGCATAAATTCGGATTAAAACTAGCAAAATCGCGAAAGCAAAAAGTGTAAAGAATGCATCACCAAACGTAAATGCGGAACCAATTACTAAATGTGGTTGTAACACGCCAGTTTCACTCCTTTCTATACATTCGCCTGAATTATTCGTTCAAAACGAAAGAGATGAGGGTTTATTTCCTCAACTTCCTTCAAATTATTTATTAAGAACCATGAACGCAATAACAACAGCGATGATAGGAAGGGCCTCAACTAACGCAACACCAACGAACATGATTGATTGAAGCATAGAACGCGCTTCTGGTTGACGCGCAACACCCTCGACAGTTTTTGATACGATAAGACCATTACCAATACCCGCACCTAATGCACCTAATCCAACAGCAATAGCAGCTGCAATAACACCTAAAGACATATAATTATCCTCCTAATTTTTCTTAAAATTATTTTTTTATTACTTTTATAAGTGACTTAATTGAAAGTTAGTTTAATGTTCGTCACTGACCTTATGTGACATGTAAACCATTGTCAGCATAGTGAAAATGTACGCTTGAATTGCCCCAATAAAGAGTGAGAACGCCTGCCATATAATCGCCGGAATTATCGCAAGAACACCTACAAATATATTAATATGTGCAAGTTGAGTAGCAATAATGGTTAACAAAACTTCCCCGGCAAAAATATTACCGTAAAGACGTAAACCAAGCGTTAATGTATTAGCAAATTCTTCTACTAATTTTAGTGGGAATAAAAATTTCATTGGACTCAAGTAAGTACCAACAAAGTAGTGCTTGAAACCACGCATTTTAATACCGTAGTAATGCGTCAAGCCAAGAACCATTATCGCAAGTGTTAATGTGACAATTGGATCCGCTGTAGGTGAACGCCACCATACTTCATCGTTTACTGCGATTTGTAATGGTAGTCCTAGCATGTTGGCAACGAAGACAAACATTAATATCGTAATACCAAGCACATGGAATCTCCCACCGGTTTTCCAATCCATATTACTATTAATAATACCTCTGACAAAATCCATAACCCATTCAATGAAGTTCTGCTTTCCGGTAGGACGGCGTTGCAGATTTCTGGTACAGATAATGGCTATTAGAAGAACGATGACACAAGTCACAGTAATCATCAATATATTAGATAGATTAAAGTCGATCCCTAATAGGCTTATCGTTGGAAATTCCTCTTCCAATTAGGTTCACCCCTCTCTTTTTAAAAACTTTTTTCTGCGGTACATGGAATACGCAAAAAAATCTAGAAAAATAATTGCATATGCAAGCCCAAGTCCGATTACCATGCTATAAACATGAAAAAATTCCGGCAGTTGCGTCGCTATAATTGTAGCAAGTAACACGCTTCCCATCCGTAACGTCATTCCCATTCCATAAAAAGAACGGTTTTCTGCCAAAGCTCTTGTCATTGCTTGTGTTCGCCTCATTAATATCCAGTAGTTGAACCAGCCGACGATTAAACCCAATTTAAGTCCCAAGAAAATATGTATATACGGGGTTAAAAACCATCCACAAAGACAAACAGCAATAAAAAGAACCATATACTTTTGATGACGATGATACATGCCAATTAGCGATTCTAACATTCGGGGCGCAATCCTTTCTTTTTCAAAAGATTTTTCTTTCCAGATGACCATTTTGAAATCTCAGGGAGTAAGTTTGGTTTGTGAAAACAAGCACATTTTCCCCAATTCATCCCAATCCCAAACACACATGAAAGCCTTATCAGCGTGTCAGTTCTTAGCATACAACAGCCAAAAGAGAAAAGTCAATACACTTTCACAAATTGTGCGTACATCTACTACTAATAGTAACACAATCGGACCCATCCATAAAAGAATAGCCTATTATTTCTGAGATTTTTTTGATTTCAAAATCTATCTGTTTCCTAGATTGCCACGCCAGAATTATTTTTGTCCATTTAACAGCAACCAACACCTCCGTAATCATTGGAAAAACCAGCCGACCATTCGTGTGTTATTTCACAAAAAAGGTCAGAATAACTTCCTTTCGTACAAATAAAAAAACTTCTACCATAATTGGTAAAAGAATTCGATACGATTATTCGCAAATTTCGCGACCGAAAGTTCTTTTCCCAAGAAAAAGAACGGAAAAAACAGCCGGACTCACTTATCATGAGCTGCATTTTGATATAGAGTGCCCGTATAAATTCCAATTCAGTCAACGCAAACCTAGCGTCGGCGGGATTGTAGTGAATACTGAGCGCAGTCTTCTATCCCTATGCTAAAAACAAGCTATTTTTTGGGCTCTTATATTAATAACATTGACCATCTTATCACATGTAACATAAAAGAACTAGTGAAAATCGAGCGTGTAACATATCTGTAACAATAAGGCGCTTTCATTCCAAATAAAGAGGAAAACTAGACTTTTAACGCCTAGTTTCCCGCTGTGTTTTACACGATAAAATCTTCTGGTCGTTCGCTTCCATCAAACTGACTTTTGATTGCTGCTAAAATTCTATTCGCAGCGAAACCATCGCCATATGGATTAGCTGCTTGCGCCATTTTATCGTAGCTTTCTTTATTATCAAGTAAATCTAATGCTTCTTTTATCAGATTTTCTTTATTCGTTCCAATTAGTTTCAACGTCCCAGCTTCGATTCCTTCTGGGCGCTCGGTCGTATCGCGCAGAACTAAGACTGGCACACCCATGCCTGGAGCTTCTTCTTGTACGCCACCTGAATCGGTAAAAACAAGATAAGACTTGCGCAAGAAATTATGAAAATCAATTGCGTCGAGTGGCTCGATTAAATGAATGCGTTCGTGTCCACCTAAAATCGCCATTGCTTTTTCTCTAACTGCTGGGTTTAAATGCATTGGATAAACGAGTTCCACGTCCTCGCGACTTTCCACGATTTCGCGAACTGCTTCGAACATCCCTTGCATCGGTTCGCCTAAATTTTCCCTGCGGTGAGCAGTCATAAGTATTAGACGATTGTCGCCAAGATTTTCTAGGATTGGATGGTGATAATCTTTTTGAACAGTCGTTTTAAGTGCATCAATAGCTGTATTCCCAGTTACAAAAATCGTAGCTGGATCTTTACCTTCTGCAAGTAAGTTTTCTTTAGCCTGTTTCGTTGGAGAAAAGTGCATGTCTGCCATCACACCAGTTAATTGGCGATTCATTTCTTCTGGGAACGGCGAGTATTTGTTCCATGTTCTAAGTCCAGCTTCGACATGCCCTAGCATTTTTTGTTGATAGAAGGTCGCAAGTCCGGCAGCAAAACTCGTTGTTGTATCACCATGCACTAAAACGATGTCTGGGTTTTCCGCAGCGATAACTTCATTAATTCCGTTCATTACACGTGAAGTTATATCGGCTAGGGTTTGGCCTTTTTTCATAATATCTAAATCAATATCGGGTTTTATATCAAAAATTTCTAAGACTTGATCCAACATTTCGCGGTGTTGAGCTGTAATAACTACCGTTGATTCAAACGTTTCTGGTTCTTTTTCTAATGCCAAAACGAGCGGTGCCATTTTTATTGCCTCTGGTCTTGTACCAAAGATACTCATTACTTTGATTTTAGCCAATTTCGAGCCTCCTTATAAAAAAACTCCTCAGAAATAGCTCGACAAAAAATTTTTCAGTTTGCCAAAAGCAGCACTGTTTATAATTCCTTATCTCACTATATCGAGGAGAATGTTAATTATTTAGTTCCGAATAATCTATCGCCAGCATCTCCTAAGCCTGGACGGATATAACCATTTTCGTCTAACTTCTCGTCTAAGCCAGCTACGTAGATTTCTACATCTGGATGCGCGTCTTGAAGAGCTTTAACGCCTTCTGGAGCCGCTACTAGACACATGAATTTCATGTTGCGTGCGCCACGTTTTTTCAAGCAATCGATAGCCATAATTGCGGATCCACCAGTTGCAAGCATTGGATCTACAACGATGAAAAGACGTTCTTCCACGTCAGAAGGTAGTTTTACAAAATATTCTACTGGTTCAAGTGTATCATGGTCGCGGTAAAGACCTACATGACCTACTTTAGCAGCAGGGATTAGTTTTAAAATACCGTCTTGCATACCTAGACCAGCTCTTAAAATAGGTACAATACCTAATTTTTTACCAGTAAGTGTTTTAGCAGTTGTTGTTTGTAGTGGTGTTTCTACTTGGATGTCTTCGAGTTCCATATCACGTGTAATTTCGTACGCCATTAATGTAGCGACTTCATCTACAAGTTCGCGGAATGCTTTTGTTCCCGTATTTTTATCTCGAATGATTGTTAATTTGTGTTGTACTAGTGGGTGATCAATTACGTGTACATTTGCCATCGATTAGTTCGCTCCTTTGATATTGAAAATTTCCTTCTCTTATTGTATCAGAACAAGACACAAGTGCAAGGATTAATTTGCTATACATGAAAAAAACCGGTTTTCTCTATAAATTAGAAAAAACCGGAATCATTATTTTATAAACTTGGATAAAGCGGATATTCATTTGTTAAAGTTGCAACACGCGCTTTAACATCTGCTAAAACTTCTTCATTTTCTAGGTTATGCAATACTTCTGAAATAAGTACGCCAACTTTTTCAATCGCAACTTCATCGAATCCACGAGTTGTCACTGCAGCAACACCCACACGGATACCACTCGTTACAAATGGGCTTTCTGTTTCAAATGGGATGGTATTTTTGTTCACAGTAATACCAACTTCATCTAAAACTTTCTCAGCAGCTTTCCCTGTTAAGCCAAGTGGTTTTAAATCAATTAATAGTAAATGATTATCTGATCCACCTGTTAAAACAGCAACATCATTTGCTTGAAGCGTTTCTGCTAATTTTTTAGAGTTACGAATAATTTGCTCGCAGTACGTAGTGAATTCCGGTTGTAATGCTTCGCCAAATGCCACTGCTTTCGCTGCGATAACGTGCATTAACGGTCCACCTTGAATTCCTGGGAAAATGGATTTGTTTAATTTTTGTTCCCATTCCGCTTTGGCTAAAATCATTCCGCCGCGAGGTCCACGAAGGGTTTTATGTGTAGTTGTCGTTGTAAAATCAGCATAAGGAACTGGGTTTTGATGTAAACCAGCGGCAACAAGACCAGCGATATGCGCCATATCAACCATTAAGTATGCCCCAACTTCATCAGCAATTTCACGGAATTTAGCAAAATCAATTTTACGTGGGTAAGCACTTGCGCCTGCTACGATCATTTTTGGTTTATGTTTTAAAGCAGCTTCACGGACGATATCATAGTCAATTTCTTTCGTATCTTCACGCACGCCGTATTCAACAAAATTGTATAAAACGCCACTGAAATTAACGGGGCTACCATGTGTTAAATGCCCACCATGTGAAAGGTTCATACCAAGCACTGTGTCGCCTGGTTCAAGCACAGTATGATAAACTGCCATGTTTGCTTGAGCGCCTGAGTGAGGTTGAACGTTCGCATATTCAGCGCCAAATAATTTCTTCGCGCGGTCACGTGCTAAATCTTCCACGATATCCACGAATTCACATCCGCCGTAGTAACGTTTTCCTGGATAGCCTTCTGCATATTTATTCGTTAATACAGAACCCATTGCTTCCATTACTTGCTCACTAACAAAATTCTCAGATGCGATTAATTCGATATTCGCACGTTGTCTACCAAGCTCTAACTTAATTGCATCAAAAACTTCCTTATCTTGCTTTTGTAAATAGACCATCTGTGGACCCCATCCTTTTCTGATAAATTTTTCAAGTGAACTGTTATGTATTATCTTTAATAATTACTTAAATTGGGTAGAAAAGCAAGCATTTTGGAATAAAAAAACGCAATTCCCGATAGTGAAGCGCTTCACTTATAGAAAACGTTCGGAAATTGCACTTTTTAGTTCGTAATAGGTGATTTCGTATTGTTCAATTGGTCCACCGTATGGATCCGGAATATCCGTTCCATCTTCGGAAATCAATTGTATTTTATCACTCGCTTTTTGAAAAATGCTTTTGAGTTCTGCTTGATGACTTTGGGTCATTACGTAGATTTTATCTGCCCAATCGATATCAGCTTGTGTGATTTTTTTAGCTTGGTGCGTTGTTGGTAAATTCATTTGCGTGAGAATTTGACGCGAGTTTTCAGCGATAGCATCCCCGTCCAAAGCACGCGTACCAGCTGAACGAACATCTAAATCCGGGCGCAAGTTTTCCAAGATTTTCTCAGCTAAAGGGCTTCGGCAAGTGTTTCCTGTACAAACAAATAATACCTTCATTCGCTAATCCTCCTATTTCCAGCAGCTTTTTCTAGTCGGTTCATAATCGCCGCCCCAAGTTCTGTTTCTGGGTAAACTTCTGCAAAAATCAGCTCCACATCGGCATGATCAAATGCGCGCAGCCCGTTGTAAAGGTTAGTGGCCACTTCCTCCAACGCATCAATGCTACCTGTTGTTTGAATGACCGCACTCGTCGTTAGTTTATCTGTCAGCTCTTTTGTAGCTAAAATACCGATTTTTTTGTGCGTAGCTTCGGCTTTATTTATTTCACTTTGCCAAAATTCAGTAGAACCTTCAATAAGGTAAACAGGGGCTTTTGGTGCGTAGTGCGTATATTTCATGCCTGGCGCTTTTGGTTTTTCTGTTTCGGTAGTGCTGTTTGAAGATGAGTCTACTGGTCCGATAACTCGTTCGATTTGTTCTTTCGTAATGCCACCCGGGCGCAAGATGATTGGCATTTCCAGTGAGCAATCAATCACGGTGGATTCTAAGCCAACACCAGTCGGACCACCATCGATAATTCCCGCAATTTTCCCATCTAAATCTTCTATTACATGGTTAGCAGTCGTCGGGCTCGGTTTTCCGGAACGATTTGCACTCGGAGCCGCCACTGGAATATTTGCTGCTTTTATTAATTCAAGACTTACTGGGTGTTCCGGCATACGGACTCCGACTGTGGATAAACCAGCAGAAACATTGGCTGCTAAACTATCTTTTTTCAAAGGGAGAATCACCGTTAATGGGCCTGGCCAAAATTTTTCCATGAGTTGGAGGGCTTTCGGTGGATAACTCGCTACAAACGAATCCATCTGTTCACGGCGACCGATGTGGACAATTAGCGGATTATCTGACGGGCGACCTTTCGCAGCATATATTTTTTGAATGGCAGCTTGGTTTGTCGCATCCGCTCCAAGGCCGTACACTGTTTCAGTTGGGAAAGCCACGCATTCACCATTTTGTAGTAACTCAGCGGCTTCTTGATAGATGGATTGATTTGATTGTTGTTTGTTTATTTTCCAATGGATGGTTTGCATGAATTCCGGTCCCCTTTACATAACTTCTATTATATTTTAACGTTTTCTGCCTTATTTTTACAGTATTGTTTTTTAAAATCTGAAAATCGCGCTTTTCGAACAAAAGTTATCCCCAAACTGTGGATAATAACTTTGTCAATGGGGATAACTTATTGTGAAATGTGGATAATTCGTAAAGCTAAGTAAAAAAGCCATTTTCTTTATTAAGATTTGATTAAAAAAATTTTTTGCACAACATTTTATCCACAGTTTTGTGGATAACTTTGATAAGAAAAAGACGCTTCTTTTTCAGAAACGTCTTTATACCAGTATATTAGAGCATGTTACGTAACGATCTTTTGAATTTATATCTTTGTGGATAAGAACGGTGGAATGTGGATAACTTTTTTCAAATAGTTGTTTTACTCGCTCACCTTGTGTATAACCTATCTCCACACCTACCCAAAAGGACGGTTTTAGTACGTATTTCAAGTTATCCACAAATCGTTCATAGATAGCAAGCCCATCATTTTCTGCAAATAATGCTAGAGCTGGCTCATTTTTCAAAACATAATCCGACATCTCCGCTTTTTCAGCTTCTGCAATATATGGCGGATTCGCGACAATCATATCAAATCGCTCATTATTTTGTTTGAAAGCTTCAAGCAAATCTGTTTCCACAAAGCGCACATCGGCATTCAACAATCGAGCGTTCTTTTTCGCGACCGCAAGTGCTGGAGCTGATATATCAGAAGCTGTCACTGCAATACTAGGAAATGCTTTTTTTAGCGCAATAGCAATGATTCCACTGCCGGTGCAAACATCTAATACATTGTTCAGAGGATGCTTTTTCAAAAAGGCTTCCGCACAAGCGACAAGTTCCTCAGTTTCAGGGCGCGGAATAAGAACATCTTCCGTCACTAAAAAATCATATCCATAAAAAGGCGCTGTTTTTAAAATGTATTGCACTGGCTCTCCTGCCAAATATCTGGCAAAATCTTCTTTGAATTGCTTTTCATGATTCGGTTCGAGTTCCCGACCCAGTTCCATCCAAAGCTCAGAACGCGAAAGTCCCATTCTGGTTTCGAGTAAAATTTCCGCTGCGTTTTGATCCAAGCCTTTTTCAAGAAGGATGGCTTCCGCATTTTTTAGCAATTGACTAATTTGCGTCATTTAAATGCTCCAGTTTACTTGTTTGATCTTCTAGGATTAGCGCATCAATGATTTCATCGAGTTTGCCTTCCATGATTTGATCTAATTTTTGGATCGTTAAGCCGATACGGTGGTCGGTCACGCGATTTTGTGGATAGTTGTAAGTACGGATACGTTCGGAGCGGTCACCCGTTCCAACAGCTGACTTACGGTTAGCATCATATTCCTCGCGAGCTTCACGTTCAAATTTATCATAAACACGTGCGCGCAAAACTTTCATCGCTTTATCTTTATTTTTCAACTGAGAACGTTCATCTTGCATCGAAACGACAATCCCGGTCGGAATATGCGTTAAACGTACAGCTGACATCGTTGTATTGACACTTTGTCCACCGGCACCAGTAGATGCAAATGTATCTGTACGGATATCTTTGTCATGCAACTCGATTTCCACTTCTTCCGCTTCTGGCAAAATGGCAACTGTCGCTGTTGATGTATGAATTCGGCCACCTGACTCGGTTTCCGGAACACGTTGTACACGGTGCGCCCCGTTTTCATATTTCATTCGAGAAAAAGCATCATTTCCGTTCATCATTGCAATAATTTCTTTGTATCCCCCAATACCAGTAGGGTTAGCGTCCATGATTTCTACTTTCCAGCCGCGTGATTCAGCATATTTGCTGTACATTCGGAATAAATCACCCGCAAATAAAGCCGCTTCGTCTCCTCCAGCTGCTCCGCGAATTTCTAAAATAACGTTTTTATCATCATTTGGGTCTTTTGGAACAAGTAATAATTTTAGACGTTCTTCTAGTTCGGTTTTTTCTTTTTGAAGTTCCGCGAATTCTTCTTTCGCCATTTCGCGCATTTCATCGTCTAGTTTTTCGCCTAGAAGTTCTTTTGTTTCGTTGATTTGTTCGTTTACATTTTTGTATTCGCGGTACGCTTCAACTGTCGCTGTAATGCCGGACTGTTCTTTGGAAAGGTCGCGTAGTCGCTTTGGATCAGATACTACATCTGGGTCACTTAATAACTCATTTAGTTCGTCGTAACGGTCTTCCACCGCTTGTAATCGATCATACATTGTATTCCAACACCTCTTTCACTTATTTTATTGGTGGATTGGCATGGCATTTGCGGCACACTGGATAATAGTGGTCATTTCCGCCAATCATAATTTGTTCGCCTGTATAAACTGGTTTGCCTTTATCATCAACGCGCAGAACCATCGTCGCTTTTTTAGCACAAAACCAGCAAATTGTTTTCATTTCTTCTAATTTGTCCGCATATAGGAGCAAGTATTTCGAGCCTTCAAATAATTCATTTCGAAAATCATTTTTTAACCCGTAAGCAATTACCGGGATATTTAAACTATCGACAATTTTCGCTAACTGAAATACATGTTCTTTTTCTAGAAATTGTGATTCATCTAAAAGAACACAATTTGGTTTCGGATTAATATTTGCTACGATTTCAAAAATATTCGTGTCGCTAAAAATGGGGGTTGCTTCTCGTTTCAGTCCAATTCGACTTGAAATGAATCCAACTTGGTCTCTATCGTCAATACCTGAAGTAAAGATAGCTACTGTTTTATTTTGTTCTTCATAATTATGTGCGACTTTTAGAATTTCAATGGTTTTCCCACTATTCATGGAACCATAACGGAAAAATAATTGTGCCATTAAGACCGCTCCCTTTAACTTTATAAACTCTTTTCCTATTTTATCATAGAGCGGCACAAATTGGGACATATAGTTAAAAAAAGCTACGCCGCATGTGGGCATAGCTTAATTTTAACGAAAAACTTCTGCGCCGCTTCCTTCTACATCAAGAAGAAGAACGTCCGCATCTATTTCCAGTGATTGTAAAGATGTTTGCAGTGTACTTGCTATGTCGCGAGGAGCAAATACTAATACCGTTGGACCAGCACCACTTAAACAAGCTGCATAGGCACCTTCACTTTTGGCAACAGCTCGAATTTCGGTTAAATGTGGTACTAATTTGCTACGATATTTTTCATGCCATAAATCACGTTCCATCATTTCGCCAGCTAACGTCATATCATTACGCAAAATAGCTGCGATCATCACGTTGGCAATGCTGCTTGCTTTGACAGCTTCTTTGAACGGAAGCGTATCAGGAAGCACACCGCGACTTTCCGAAGTTAGCAATTCGGTTCTCGGGATAAAAGCAATTAAAGCACAATCTGGAAAAAGGTGGCGTACATAAAAATCTTCTCCGTCTAATTTTGCTCCTACGACCCAGTTTCCTAGGACGGCAGGTGCTACATTATCCGGATGGCCTTCTATTTCAGCAGCAATACGAACTTTTTCTTCTTTTGAAAGATGAAGTTCTGCAAGTGTGTTGGCTAATTCAATTCCCGCGACAACTGCGGCTGAACTGCTACCAAGTCCGCGAGCCGGTGGAATATCACATGCCATCACTAAATGGTGCGGCGTTAAATTAGGTGCTAAGTTTAGGGCTGTTTCGATAATCACATTGGTTTCATCATGCGGAATCCCACCGCCAATATTATGTTCGATATACCAAGAATCTGCTTCTTCGCCAATATCGAGCGTGAGATATAATGTTAGAGCTAAACCGCAAGAATCAAAGCCAGGACCAAGATTGGCCGTTGTTGCTGGGACACGAATACGCATTAAGCATTCACTCCTGAACGTAAATGTGTGCGCATTGCTTCAATATCATCGACGTGAGAAATTGGAATTTCATGCACGCTCATCGCAGTATCTGGATCTTTTAAGCCATTTCCAGTGAATACACAAACAACTGTTTCGCCTTTTTTAATTGTTCCATTTGCTACATGTTGGATAACACCGGCTAAAGATGCGGCAGAACCTGGCTCAATGAAGACACCATCTTGTGCGGCAATTTTTTTATACGCATTAACAATTTCATCGTCTGTTACAGAATGGATGTAACCACCAGATTCATCGCGAGCTGCTTCTGCAAGCCCCCAACTAGCTGGGTTTCCGATACGAATCGCTGTTGCAATTGTTTCTGGGTTATCAATTGGTTTCCCTTGAACAATCGCCGCAGCTCCTTCTGCTTCAAAACCATGCATCCGCGGCAGTCCAGAAGCTTTAGCCTCATTCCATTCTTTAAACCCCTTCCAGTATGCAGAAATATTCCCGGCATTACCGACTGGAATTGCAAGTACATCTGGCGCGGAACCTAATTGCTCACAGATTTCGAATGCAGCTGTTTTTTGACCTTCTAAACGATATGGATTCACGGAATTTACAAGTGTTACTGCTTCTGTTTCAGCTAATTCACGAACCGATTTTAATGCTTCATCAAAATTACCTTGAATCGAGATAATATCTGCGCCATACATAACTGCTTGCGCTAATTTTCCTAGAGCGACTTTGCCTTCTGGAATAACAATGTACGCTTTTAATCCCGCACGTGTTGCGTATGCCGCAGCCGCAGCAGAAGTATTCCCAGTGGATGCACAAATAACCGCTTCGGCACCTTCTTCTTTCGCTTTAGCAACAGCCATAACCATTCCACGATCTTTAAAAGAACCTGTTGGATTTAACCCTTCATATTTTCCGTATAAAGTAACACCAAGTTCTTTGGACAAATTCGGTAATGGAATAAGTGGTGTATTTCCTTCCGCGAGTGAAATCATTGGCGTTTTATCAGTTACAGGTAGATATTCTTTATATTTTTCTAGTAAACCTTTATACATATTTAACCCTCCACAACGGAATATTTTGCGAGCATTTGCATTTCTGGCTCGTCTTTCACCCTAGTGATTGCTTGTTCTAATTGCGCTTGGCTTGTTGAGTGTGTAACGATAACAACAGTCGCTGTAAAATCATCATACGGTTGTTGTAAAATTTTATCAAAACCAACGCCAGCTTCTGCAAAGATTTGCGTTAACTTGAGGAAGGTTCCTGTTTTATCGTCCATTGTTAGACGAAGATAGTATTTGGAGAAAACTTGTTCTTTTGGTGTATGTTTTGTTTCGTGTTTGTAGCTGTTGAAAGCATTACCGTTTGTACCTAGACGGCTATTTTTCGCAACAGTAATCAAATCACTAACAACACTTGTCGCTGTTGGTAATTCGCCAGCACCAGGTCCGTAAAACATTGTTTCTCCGACAGCTGCACCTGTTACAAATACGGCATTATTTTCATAGTTAACGCCGGCAAGTGGATGTGCTTTTGGTAATAACACTGGTCCGACATTGACGTTAACTGTGCCATTCGTTTCTTCGGCAGTACCTACTAGTTTAATTTTGTAGCCTAATTGGTACGCTACTTCGATATCTTCAGGAGAAATCCCGCGAATACCATTTGTTTCTACATTATCTAAATTCACATTCATACCGAATGCGAGTCTTGTCATAATAACCATTTTTCTAGCTGCATCGATTCCGTCCACGTCATTCGTTGGGTCGGACTCGGCAAATCCTAGTGCTTGTGCTTCTGCTAAAACTTCTTCATATGACTTTTTCTCTGATGTCATTTTTGTTAGCATGAAATTGGTCGTCCCGTTGACGATACCCATTACTTTTTGAATTTTATCTGCTGCAAGGCTGTTTACGATAGTACGTAAAATTGGAATTCCGCCCGCAACACTTGCTTCATAGAATAAATCACAATTATTAGCTTGTGCAACTGCCACTAATTCGTCGCCGTGTAGCGCAATCAAATCCTTATTCGCAGTTACTACATGTTTTCCAGCTTTCAAGGCCTGCAAAATGTATTCCCGCGCAGTTGTGATGCTGCCCATAACCTCGACAACAACAGCAATTTCTGGATCATCCAGTACATCAGACGGATTGGTGGTTAGTTCAAAACCTTTTGTTTCATAACGGCGATTTTTTTCTAAGTCACGAACTAGCACTTTCTTTACAGAAATATGGTATCCAGTTACTTGACTAATTTTTTCTTGATGCTCTTCTAAAATATGAATAACACCGCTACCTACCGTTCCAAATCCTAACACACCTACTTGTAACTTTGCTTCCACTTGAAAACCTCCTTATTATTGTTTAACAAAACAGAAAATTTAACTTTTTTATTACCTACTCATAAAAAAAGTAATTAGTGATATTATACGCAACTTCACAGGGAAAAGTAAACCCTTGAAAGGAAAGTTTTTATTTTTAGTGGTTCCGGGAGATAATTCCATAAAAAAACACACCCAGCAAAAGCCGAGTGCGCAAATTATTTCGTTCGTTACATACAGTCTTATTTGAGACCGTATTTTTTGTTGAAGCGGTCCACACGGCCATCTGCAGTCGCATGTTTTTGTTTACCAGTATAGAACGGGTGCGAATCAGAAGAGATTTCGACACGTAGTAAAGGATACTCGTTGCCATCTTCCCATTTAATTGTTTCGCTTGAGCTCTTAGTAGAACCTGACAAAAATTTGAAATCAGTACTAGTATCAACAAATACCACTGGACGGTACTCAGGATGAATTCCAGTTTTCATTTCTTTTCAACTCCTTCGCCCTGAATCATCTGAAACAGAGTAATTAAGTGCTTTTACACACAGTATAAATATTATAACAATGTTGAAGCAAACAAGCAAGATTATTTTTTCACTTTGAAGATTATCCATTTGCTAAACACGTAGTTCAGTACAAGCACAATAATGTTTGTCCAGATTTTTGCCCATAATTCATCTACGGATAGAACACTGATTAACAGAATCATAACTAAAATATCTATTATATAAGTCAAACAGCGGAATCCAAAGAAAGAGCTCGCTTCACGTAGACGATCTTTCCAAGTAGGCGTATAACTATCAAACACAAATTTTTTATTAGAAAAGTAGGCGAAAAGAACAGAGGCGATAAAAGCAATTGTGTTTGCAATACGATAATCCCAGTTCAACACATATGTACACAGCCAAAATGTTACGATATTAATAAGCGTAGTGAATCCGCCCATGATTAGATACATGAAAATACTGTGTACCTGATCTGTATACCACGGAATTTTATTTAATAATTGTCTTATTTTACTCATAAAATAACTTCTTTCTATGCTTGATTTTTATTTTTTAAACATCTCTTCTTGCAATAACTCATAAAATGCTTCGTTATTCTCCGTTTTCTTCAAATAGCGCACGAAACGTTCTGAAATCTCAAGTCCGTCGCTTTGTTTTGGCATTGCTTTACGGATTTTCCAAAGTTGTTCTAGGCGATCTTTGGATAGTAGCAATTCTTCTTTTCGTGTTCCGGAGCGGCGCATATCAATTGCTGGAAAGACACGGCGTTCTGCAAGTTGGCGATCAAGATGTAATTCCATGTTTCCAGTTCCTTTGAATTCCTCATAAATAACGTCATCCATACGAGAACCCGTATCAACTAAGGCAGTGGCAAGGATTGTTAAACTTCCGCCTTCTTCAATATTACGAGCAGCTCCAAAGAAGCGCTTCGGTCTATGGAAAGCCGCTGGATCAATACCGCCAGAAAGTGTGCGGCCACTTGGCGGAATAACTAGATTGTAAGCTCGCGCCAGCCGCGTAATACTATCCATTAAAATCACAACGTCGCGTTTCTGTTCAACTAAACGCATCGCACGCTCAAGTACTAGTTCCGCCACTTTAATATGATTTTCTGGTACTTCATCAAAAGTAGAACTAACCACATCGGCTTTTACAGAACGTTCAATATCCGTTACTTCTTCCGGACGCTCATCGATTAACAAGACAATCAATTCGGAATCCGGGTGATTAGTCGTAATCGCATTGGCAATTTCTTTAAGCAAGACTGTTTTACCTGCTTTTGGTGGTGCAACGATTAGTCCACGTTGACCGAATCCGATTGGTGAAATCAAATCAATCGTTCTAGTAGAAATCGGATTTTTTCCCGTTTCCAAATGAATTTGACGATCTGGATAAAGTGGCGTTAACCCTGGGAAATGTACTCTTTCTTTCGCCACTTCCGGATTTTCTCCATTAACAGCTTCAACGTGAAGTAAGCCAAAATAACGTTCATTTTCTTTCGGAGGACGAACCTTTCCAGAAACCTTATCCCCAGTTCTTAACTCAAAACGTCTGATTTGGGACGCTGAAATGTAAATATCTTCTGAACTAGAAGAATAATTGATAGGACGCAAGAAACCGAAACCTTCATTTGGAATAATTTCTAATACGCCTTCCATGAAGAAAAATCCTTCTTTTTCCGCGTTTGATTTTAATAAAGCAAAAATTAATTCTCGTTTTGTGAGTTTGCTGTAATAGGCAATTTTATGCTCTTTTGCTAAGGCATAAATCTCTTTAATTGTTAAACTTTCTAAGTATGCAATGGACAGTTTAGCCATGTATGTACCACCTTTTTGAGTTAATAAATAGTAATTAGGAATAAATGATAATGGAGGGAATTTGAGGAAAGGCTGAAACGACTTGACTCGGCTCAGCCTCAGATTTTTTACAATTGTGTTTCTGCTGCACTGCTACGGCTAATGTCAGCCCCGATAGCAGAAAGTTTCTCAATAATTTTACTATAACCACGTTCGATATGTTCAACGCCATGGATTTCTGTTTGTCCGTCAGCTAAAAGACCAGCAATCACTAGTGCTGCACCAGCTCGTAAATCTGTCGCTGTGACTTTGGAACCTTGCAGTTGGACAGGTCCGCTTATGACAGCCGATCTGCCTTCTAGTTTGAATTTCCCACCCATTCGCTCAATTTCAGCAATATGTTTAAAACGGCTTGGGTAAATCGTGTCCGTAATAACGCTACTACCTTCCGCGCGTGTTAAAAGTGCGGTTAGTGGTTGCTGCAAATCGGTTGGGAAACCTGGATACGCATAGGTTTTAATATCTACTTTTTTAACTTTTTCTACTTCTCCTACAAAAATAGCATCTTCCTCAATATCCATCGGAACGCCCATTTCTGTAAGTTTGGCAATGATTCCTTCTAAATGAGTTGGAATAACATTTTCGATTCGTACGCCTTTACCTGAAGCCGCCGCAAGTACCATGAATGTTCCCGCTTCGATTCGGTCTGGAATAATCGTATGATGACAGCCATGCAGATGATCTACCCCAGTAATGCGAATAGTATCTGTTCCAGCCCCTTTGATAATTGCGCCCATATTAGTTAAAAGGGTCGCAACATCAATGATTTCCGGTTCTTTAGCTGCATTTTCGATAATTGTTTTTCCTTTTGCACGAACAGCTGCTAGCATGATATTAATTGTAGCGCCAACACTTACAACGTCTAAGTAAATTCGCGCGCCTTTTAGTTCATCAGCACGTAAATAAATGGCGCCTTGTTCGTTAGTTACTTTTGCACCTAGAGCTTCGAAGCCTTTAATATGTTGGTCGATTGGACGTGGGCCTAAATAACAACCACCCGGCAGCCCAATAACAGCTTTTTTAAATCGACCTAACATCGCGCCCATTAAATAATAAGACGCACGCAATTTCTTCACATTTCCTGATGGAAGTGGCATCGAAATCATATCTGTTGGATCAATAACTGCTGTTTTATTATCATAGCGAACTGTGCCGCCAAGTTCTTCTAAAATATCATAAAGTGTATATACATCCGAAATATCTGGTAACCCTTCTAAAACTACTTCAGACTCCGCCAAAATTGCAGCTGGAATCAAGGCCACCGCACTATTTTTCGCACCATCTACTTGCAAAGTGCCAGCTAATTTTTTACCGCCTTGAATAATCAGTTTATCCGTCACAAATGTACCCTTCTTTCCTGAAGCTTGTCATACTTTTTCATTATCCATTAATTTGATTTACTTTGCAAGATGCTTTCTTTAAAAAAAGCCGGGAACTGTTCGCCCCCAAGCTTTCTATTATTGTGGTATATTTTTGACTGGTGCTTTTGCGAGAGCTTCAATATGTGGCTTGATTTTCTTGGAAGCTGTATCTTTTATTAACAAGGCTCCAGCGCCAAAAACAATGCAGCTATAATAAGTGATAATCCGCCATAAAACTAGCGCCATGAGCAGTTTCGCCGGGCCAAGTAACATCCCGAATAGCAAGGTGAACGTATACTCAGCCCCACCAGCCCCACCCGGCGTTGGCATAACCGTCGCAAACATAATAATAAATGCGTGATACGTAATCGCCATATACAGCCCGATTCCCGTAACACCAATCGCTTGTAAAATGAAAAATGGAATCGAGAAATAAATCCACAGTTGTAGCGTTGTATAAAAACAACAGCGTACAATTAACTTCCAATCTTTCCCAATTCGGCTACTCTCTTCGTGGAAAGTAACAATTTTTTCATCTAGCATATTTCTTAAATTAGCTACTTTTTCCTTTTTCATAAAAAGTCGCGTTGGTACAAGTAAGACATGGACTAATTTTGTCGTGAATTTTTGACTTCTACCTACTAAAATAAGTGCGGCAATAACGATGACATGTACACCAAACCCTAGTAAAACGAGGAATTTCAGTTGCGTCACGCCAGTCATTAAATAATGAATTCCAAAAATCAAAATAACTAAAAAGTTCAGCACGACCATCGCTTGATAAATAATAAATTTTACGAGTAAAACTGAGCTACCCCGGCCCGCATCCATGCCTTGCTTCGTTAACATCACGAGCTGTGCCGGTTGTCCGCCAGTTGACATCGGAGTAATCGTATTGAAAAATTGGCCAATCATGGTAATCCGAAAAGATGAAAAGAATCGTTGCTCTTTATTCGCTGGTTTAGATGCCGTTTGTAAAACGACTGCTTCTAAAAACCAATAAAGGAACATCGCAGCAAATGCCGCCAGCAGCCACCAAGGGTTCACTTTCAACATCGAAGCGAAAAAAGTGGAGATATCTACGCCTTGAAATTGCCAAATAATAAAGCCGATACTAATTGCTAATACAAGCGCAATATTAAATAGATTTTTCTTCGCAGCTCCACTCATACTCTTCACTCCTTCGTTAATAAACCTTGATAAAAGTCCAACCATATTTGCGCTAGTCGATCTTCGGAATAATAAGCTGCTCCTCGTTTTGCAGCTTGCAACATTTCTTGATAGTAATCCGCGTCATTTTCTAAACGTTCGATAGCCCGGATAAAACCTGGATTATCGACCTCTTTTACATAGTAACCATCTAAAATTTCTTCATATAAATCCAAATTTCGTAATAATATCGGAACATCCGAGCTCATTGCTTCCAAAATTGCCATCGGGAACAGCTCATTGTAGGAAGGCATAAAGAACACATCCGCCATATTGATACAAGCGTTCATTTCCGAACGATCAACAATCCCGATGAATTTCACATTACTTGGTGGATTATCATAGATTTTTTTCAATTCTTCGTAACCAGAAGTAATTTTCCCGAAAGAAAATCCGCCAGCCCAAACAAATTGAACATCAGGCAGTTGTTTAGCCACCTCGATAAAATCAAGCACACCTTTACGATGCTGCACTTGTCCAATCCCAATCACTGTAAATTTATCTGCTGGAATTCCATATTTTTTTCGCGCAAGTTGCTTTTCCGCCTCTGGAAGCGGGAAAAAGCTCTTTTTAGAAACAAAATTCGGAATGTAATGGATTTTTTCTTCTGGAATATCATACGCAGTAAGTTTTGGTATGAATGAAGGGTTAACCACAACGATTTCATCCATTCGCTTATAAAAGCCAATCAAGTATTTATAAAAAACGACCCGGGCGATCCACGGTAATTTTAGACTACCTTCCATTGTTTCCGGTAGAAAATGAACATATCCGACCCGAACGCCGCGTTTCTTCTTAAAAAAAGTCGAAAGAAAAAAACGGAAATCAACGGTATGATAATGCGTGATATCCGATTTCTCAAAACTATTAATCTTCATATCAATTTCATTTATATATCTTTCTTCTAGCAAGTTCACAAGTTCGCGGTAAGCTGATGCTACACCTTGTCCTTTTACTTTTTCTGCCGAAGATAGCATTGTCAACTTAATCACGCCGCGATGACCTCTCTTTCCTTTGAACATGCGTAGAAGATGAAAGTGAAAATACTTGTGAAGCTATTTTACTTTTTATTAATGTCGGTTTTACTTTAATCGTCCCATTTTGTCGTTTAGCTCGGTAGATTTCTCGAACTTCATTGTATGTAGATTCAATGTTGATTCCAAATTGGTCCGCAGAAATTGATTCCACTTTGACTCTACCGTTTGATGCTACTAATGTTGCGGTATTTTTATCTGAAATTATTTTGATTAACAGACTGGCAAGCTCGTAATCTTCATCGAACAAAAAGGCCGTTTCTCTGTCGCTTAAAAAGCCTTCAATACTTTCATCACGTTTAGCCACAACTGGTAAAGATGCCGCCATTGCTTCCGCATAAGTTAGACCTTGCGTTTCCGTCGTTGATGCACTCACAAAAAGGTCGCCTAATTGGTAATATAAACTAATATTTTCCCAGTCCACTGCACCGGTGAAAATAACATGTGTCTCTAATTGTTTTTCTTCTACTAACTTTTCTAAGTCTTTACGTACCGGTCCATCACCAACAATGACTAGTTTGGCTGTTGGTTTTGTTTGAAGGACTTCTGGCATCGCGTTAATAATCGCATCAATATTTTTCTCATGCGCAATTCTTCCGAGCGAAAGTATCACTGGATCCTCTGCTCCGATACCAAGTGATTTTTTCAGATCTAAAATACGTTGTTTCTCAACCGGTGCGAACGATGAAATATCTGTGCCTGTTGGAACTGTATACATTAGTTTGTGGATACCTTGTTCTTCTAAGTGATGTCTTACTTTTGCTGTTGGCGTAATTATCGCATCATAACTATCACAAAATGATTTGGTCATTTTCCCCACCATGGACGGTGTTAAAATTTTACCTTTCGCAATATAATGCAAGTAATCGACATACATTGTGTGGTAAGTATGAATAGAAGGAATATGATATTTTTTCGCAATTCGCTTACCTAAAAGACCTAAGGAGAACTCCGTATGTGTGTGGATAACATCTAAATCTAAGCGACCTACTAGCTTGATAAACTTATTCATTCCAGCAATTGCTACACGACGTTCTGGAAAAAAGACAAACGGAATACTTGGCAAACGAAACACACGCCCCTCTTCGCTTTCTCTATCAGCGTTCGGATCGGTTGTCGTAAATATATATACAGTGTGCCCTTGTTTTCTTAGTTCGTTTTCCATAATCATTATCGATGTAGCTACACCGCTAATTTGCGGACTGTAGGTATCCGTAAAAATCCCTATATTCATTACTATCGCCTACTCTCTTCCTCGTTGGTTCATTCATCATTTAATATATTATTATAACATAACTATAGTAAGTCGTATTACATAACTAACTACATTATGACTCATTTATTTTGATAAAACATGCGCCTGAAGCATGATTTTTAATCGGGAAATTTGGAGTGTTTACTTCTATTAAATGAAAGCTATAGTTATCATACCATATTCGCCCTCATAACGATAATTAAATTCCTTCTATAAAAGGCCCTAAGATACACATAAAAAAATAACTGGCAAAATCAACAAGTGATCCTACCAGTTATTTTTTATATCATCATAAAGTTTGTCTTACGCTTTACCGTTAGAACCAAACTCTTGAATTTTTTCTGAAACAGTTTTGATAATCGCGTCCACACCAGGGCCGATTACTTTACGTGGATCATAAACTTTGTCATCAGTAGCTAATTTTTCGCGAACAGCTGCAGTCCAAACGATTTGGCATTCAGTGTTAACGTTGATTTTGCTGTGACCTAGTTCAATTGCTTTTTTAACTTGGTGTTCAGGAATTCCAGAACCACCGTGAAGTACAAGTGGAGCACCTGTAAGTTCGGAGATTTCTTTCATTTCGTCAAAACCAAGAACAGGTTCGCCGTGGTAAGGACCGTGTACAGAACCTAATGCTGCAGCAAGTGCATCAATGTTAGCTTCTTTAACTACACGTAAACATTCTTGTGGATCAGCATAGTTGATTCCACCAGTAACTCCGTCTTCGTCTCCACCAACAGTTCCAATTTCAGCTTCAACAGATACGCCTTTAGCATGCGCGTAATCAACAACTTTTTTAGTCATTTCAATGTTTTCGTCGATTGGGTGGTGAGAACCGTCGATCATTACAGAAGAGAATCCTGCATCGATAGCCGCTTTACAAGAATCAAAGCTTGAACCATGATCAAGGTGAATCGCAACAGGTACAGTGATTTTCAGGTCTTCTACAAGTCCTTCAGTCATTTTTACAACTGTTTTGAATCCTCCCATGTATTTAGCAGCTCCTTCAGAAACTCCTAAAATAACTGGTGCTTTTTCTGCTTCTGCAGCTTTCAAAATAGCTTGAGTCCATTCAAGGTTGTTGATGTTGAATTGACCAACAGCATATTTTCCAGCTAATGCTTTTTTCAGCATGTCTGTCATGTTAACGATAGGCATAATACAATTTCCTCCCTCAGGAATTTAGGAAAACCATTTTTGATTTTCCCTAAGATTTGAATTTCCGCCGTGAAAAATAGTGGCAGCTATTTTCCCCTAACAAACATATGATAACAGATTTGTGATGAATTTACCATAAAAACTAGAAAATTTTCTGGTGTAAACGCTTTAGCCTCTAAGACGTTCTGAAATTCGCTTTTCATCAGCAAATACTTCTAGCGCTTCCGGAATGACCTCTAATGTATACGGAGCTTTCCCACCATATACACCGTCATAACTGACATTTAAATCTGCCTCACTTTTTATCACTACTTTATCGGTGCGCGCATGAATGACATCCGGACTAGTTAAATGCGTTCCTTTTTTTATAGAAGCAAACAGTTGAAATAATTTTTTAGGCGACACCTTTTTTAAAATTAAAAGTTCGAACATACCGCTGTTTAATTCTGCTGGTGGACATAGAGTTTCCATCCCGCCTACTGAATTCGATTTATTTACGAAAAATAGTAGAATTTCGCCTTTGAAAACTTCATCATTGTAGGCGATTTCCACACTCACTGGTGATAATTTTGGAAGTACTGTGAGCCCACTGAAAAGATAAGCTAATCTGCCCCATTTGGATTTCATCGATTCTTTTACAGCGTAGGTTATTTCCGTGATTTTCCCGCCTGCTGCATTATTAATAAAAAATTCGGTTTCGTTAGCTTTTCCAATGTCTACCTGAATCGTTTCTTGTTTAGCGATAATTTGAAGCGCTTCGAGTGGATCTTTAGCCACATTTAGTGCCCGGGCATAGTCATTCGTTGTGCCTACTGGTAGAATTCCTAGTTTTGGTCTTTTTTCAACTTGCATTAAACCGTTGACGACTTCATTCACTGTCCCATCGCCACCAGCAGCAATCACTACATCATAACCTGATTCCGCTGCTTGTTGTGCAATTTTTGTTGTGCTCTTTGGCGCTTTGGTTGACGGTACTAAAGTTACTTCAAAATCTGCTTCTGTTAAAATTTTTTCTGCGTCTGGAAGTAATTTTCGAAATTTATTTTTCCCCGCTGCCGGATTGTATACTATCATCGCTTTCTTCTGCAAATTGCCGCTCCCTCTTTCCTATAGATAGTGTTAGTTTCCTATTTTGGCTTCTTGATGTCAACTTGTTTGACCGAAAAAGAAAAAATCATTTAACTAGAGTCTTTTTACCTATTACAAAACACATACCTCTACTTCTTTAAAATTACATTTTGTGTACCATTTTGAAATTATATTACTTTTACATTAAAAAACATGTGCAATTAGGTTCATTGTTGCTTATAGCCATTGACTACGACTTCACGTATTGTCATAATTAGTGTAGAATAATTTTATTTCTTATTGAAAGTAGTGCAGTTAGGAGAGGATTTAAACTTTGAAAAAATTAGTAAAATCGGCGGTTGTTTTTACAAGCCTTGCTTTTATTGGCGTGTCCGCTACCATGATTACAGAGAAAGCAAGTGCAGCTTCTACGGAAACAGTGCAAAATGTAGATGATCAATCCATCTATATCCCGCAAGGAGTTAGGGACGGGACTGCTACGGAAGAACATGACGGCTTTGAAGATGGAACTAATAGCGTACTGAAGTCTGTACCTTTACTTCGCGCAACAGCAGGATATCCTGACGTTAATTCCTATATTAAATCAAATAAATTTTCAAGCGCATCCATTGAAAAGCAATTGCAAAGTCAATTTCCTAAATTTAATTACCGTAATGGTTACGGAAAACCAGAAGGAATTGTCATTCACGAAACAGCAAATAATTCTTCTACTATCACAGGTGAAATTAGTTACATGAGTAGAAACTACAATAATGCCTTCGTTCATTCGTTTGTAGACAAATCTCGTATTATTCAAATTCACCCTACCGAAAACGGAGTATGGGGAGCTGGCCAATATGCCAATGCTCGCTTTATCCAAGTCGAATTAGTTCGTTCAAAAACCTTTGACGAATTTGCTCGTTCTATTAATAACTATGCCTATTACGCGGCTTACTTGTTAGATCAATATAATCTTCCAGTTGATAGTGCGCATAATGACGGTAAAGGAACAGTTTGGTCTCACGATTCTGTTACACGTTATCTTGGTGGAACAACGCACACGGATCCCGTTTCTTATTTCAACCAATGGGGCTATAACTTCAATAGTTTTGTGACGTTGATCAACGAAAAATATAACGCTATTCAAGCAAGCAAAGTCACTTACGACAAAATCGAATATGATAAAGGCGTAACTGCTTATGCAAGAGTAAAAACTGCACCTTACAATGCGGTTTGGACAAGACCATACAAAACTGAAGGCGCAAAACTTGTGAATCCACTATCTTCGTATGTTGGCAAAAACATGCGTATCTTGCGCGAAGCTAAAACACCAATCACCACTTGGTACCAATTTAGCATCGACGGCAAGACAATTGGTTGGGTTGATACACGCGCACTTGATACATTCTACAAACAAAGCATGGAAACATCTGCTAATTTAACGCGTTATGTCGTGGCAAATAAAGCGAACGAAGCGTACTACAAGGTTCCAGTAGCTGATGCCGATGTTAAATGGGGCACTTTATCTACTTATAAAAACGAAAAATTAACCGTTGATAAACAAGCAACTGTTGAAGGACAACTTTGGTATCGCGTGAGCGCAGGCTCTACCTTTATTGGTTGGACGAAAGCTGCGAACTTAACAGCAACTTCTCCTTTCGATAAAATTGAATACGATAAAGGCGTAACTGCTTATGCACGAGTGAAAACTGCACCTTACAACGCCGTTTGGACAAAACCTTATAAAACAGAAGGTGCTAACTTAGTCAATCAACTTTCTGTCTATGAGGGTAAAAATATGCGCATCTTGCGCGAAGCCAAAACACCAATCACTACTTGGTACCAATTTAGTATTGATGGTAAAACGATTGGTTGGGTTGACACACGTGCGCTTGATACATTCTACAAACAAAGTATGGAAACTCCTGCTAATTTGACGCGTTATGTCGTGGCAACCAAAGCGAATGAAGCTTACTACAAAGTTCCTGTCGTGGATGCCGATGTTAAATGGGGCACTTTAGCCACTTATAAAAATGAAAAATTAACCGTCGACAAACAAGCAACTATCGAAGGAGAACTTTGGTATCGCGTGAGCGCAGGATCTACTTTTATTGGCTGGACAAAAGCTTCCAACTTAACAGCTACGTCTCCATTTGATCCAATCGAATATGATAAAGGCGTAACCGCTTATGCACGAGTAAAAACTGCTCCGGGTAATGCCGTTTGGACAAAACCTTACAAAACTGAAGGCGCTAATTTAGTTAATCAGCTTTCTGTCTATGCTGGTAAAAACATGCGTATCTTGCGCGAAGCTAAAACACCAATCACTACTTGGTATCAATTTAGTATTGATGGCAAAGTAATTGGTTGGGTTGACACGCGTCCACTCGATACGTTCTACAAGCAAAGCATGGAAACACCGACTAATTTAACGCGTTACGTTATCGCAAGCAAAACAGGCGAGGCGTACTACAAGGTTCCAGTAGTGGATGCCGATGTTAAATGGGGCACTTTAGCAACATACAAAAACGAAAAATTAACTGTCGATAAGCAAGCAACTGTCGAAGGACAACTTTGGTATCGTATAAGAACAAGTACTACTTTTATCGGTTGGACGAAAGCTTCTAACCTTAGTGCTACTAAATAATTCAAAAAAACTCCCAGCCACACTCGGCTGGGAGTTTTTTAACGTCTTATTTATTATTAAGTGCTGCGCCAACAAAATCTTTGAATAAGCTTTGTGGACGGTTTGGACGGGAAATGAATTCTGGGTGATATTGACAAGCGACGAACCAAGGGTGATCAATTAGTTCAACTACTTCAACTAAACGACCATCTGGGCTTGTTGCAGAAACAATCATACCAGCTTCTTCCATTTGTTCTCTATACTCGTTATTAAACTCATAACGATGACGGTGACGCTCTTCTACAAGTGTTGTACCATAAGCAGCCTCCGCTTTAGTTCCTTGCTTAATACGTGCTGGATACAAGCCTAGACGAAGCGTTCCACCCATGTTTTCGATATTTTTTTGTTCTGGTAGTAAATCAATGATGTTATGGTTTGTTTCTGGTTCGATTTCTGCGGAATGAGCTCCTTCAAGACCAAGAACATTACGGGCAAATTCAACAGTTGCTAGTTGCATACCTAAACAAATACCGAAATAAGGCACTTTATTTACACGTGCATACTCGATAGCAGCAATTTTACCTTCAATAGCACGGTCGCCGAAACCACCAGGAACTAAGATACCATCAACGTCTTTCATGATTTCAGCAACGTTTTCTTTTGTTACTTTTTCAGAATCAATCCAGTCGATTTCGATTTCTGCATCATGGTCATATCCGGCATGACGAAGTGCTTCTGCTACAGAAAGGTAAGCATCTTGCAAGGAAACATATTTACCAACTAAACCGATACGAACTTTTTTGGAAAGGTTTTTCACACGGTGTACTAGATTTTTCCAATCAGTCATTTCAGCTTGTGGTGCTTCTAATTGCAAGTGTTCAAGGACGATATCATCCATTTTTTGTTTTTGTAAAGAAAGTGGTACGTTATAAAGTGTTTCTTCATCGCGAGATTCAATAACCTCAGAAGCTTTAATATCACAAAATAGCGCAATCTTGTCTTTCATTTCTTGTGAAACTGGTTGCTCTGTACGAACAACGATAATGTTTGGTTGAATTCCTAGGCTGCGAAGTTCTTTTACACTATGTTGTGTTGGTTTTGTTTTCATTTCGCCAGCTGCTTTGATATAAGGAATTAAAGTTGTGTGGATATAAAGTACGTTTTCCGCACCAACATCCCCTTTAATTTGACGAATTGCTTCTAAGAATGGTAATGATTCGATGTCTCCAACAGTTCCACCAATTTCAGTGATGATAATATCTGAATTAGTCATACGAGCTGCACGGAAAACACGATCTTTCAATTCGTTTGTAATGTGTGGAATAACTTGCACAGTTCCACCTAAGTAATCCCCGCGACGTTCTTTTTTAATAACTTCTGAGTAAACTTTACCAGTTGTCACGTTGCTGTATTTATTTAAGTTAATATCGATAAAACGTTCGTAATGGCCAAGATCCAAGTCTGTTTCTGCACCGTCATCCGTTACATAAACTTCCCCGTGTTGGTATGGACTCATTGTTCCTGGGTCCACGTTGATGTATGGATCAAACTTTTGAATTGTAACACTAAGCCCACGATTTTTCAGCAAACGTCCTAGTGATGCTGCTGTGATTCCTTTTCCGATTGACGAAACTACGCCACCTGTAACGAAAATATACTTTGTCATGTTAAAAAAATCTACTCCTTCCTGAAATGAAAAACTTGCAGGGTTCTGACGATTTTCCTGCTGGGGTGGGAAATTGCCAGATAAAACAATATTGTGATTATCTTTCTAACGTATCAATCACAATTTCAAGTATTTTGTAAACCAAAATAAAAAACACTCCGCCTACTTTATAAAAGTAAGGGAGCGTCGATTCTCATAAATATCCGTCCCTATAAAAGGGAGCCCAAATAAAATACTACTAATGATAGCGATAGAAGTCAAGTCTTTATTTTTTGAAACCGCCATCAATCCATTAAGTACGTTAAAAAAAATCAGATAGACACTTTTCCATAAAAATGGGTGTGTCTATCTGATTAAAATTTAGTTATTATTTATCTTCTGGGTCTTCTGTATAATCGCCATCAGAATAGTCATCTTCTACAGTAGCTAAATCGCCTTCGATTCCGTCTGGTAAGTGATCATCGTCATCTTCCTCTTCGTCAAGTAAAACGTCAGCAAGAGAGATTTCTTCTTCACCAAGCTCTTCCACGATTTCTTCATCATCGTAGTCCACGTCATCATCCAAGATTTCTTCATCTTCATCGTCATCATCGTCTGATTTACGTTTTTTCTTAGGAGTAGTTTGTGTTTGAACTTCTTCATCAATTGCATCCATTGGATACCATGCACGAAGTCCCCACATGTTGTTTCCTAATGAAATAAAGTTACCATCAATATTCATATCTGTATAAAATTGAACAAGACGCTCCCTTATTTCTGCATCTTTCAAACCTAGGAACGCTTGAATCTCTTTCACTAATTCAGGGAAAAGAATAGTTTCTTTCCGTTGTTCCAAAATAAAATGTGCAACATCAATTAAAGACAGTTCACTACGTTCTTCTTGCGTTAAGTTCTTTAAATCCAAAACTGGCACGCCCTTTCTATCGTAATTCCAATTTATTTAGCTGTTATTTTTTCGTTCAGCCCAACTTCACTATTTTACATGTTATTTCTGGCAAGTACAACCTAAATTTTCTTAATTACATCAATTCTTCTTGACTATTTTATATCCGATGTAAAAGAAAAGGATGGCCATTAAAAGAATTGGGATCGATCCAAGTTGAAAGTCGTAGAGAATATAGATTGCGACGCACAGAAACACGAAAAGCAGCGCCAAAATTATTAATCGCTTCATCATATGCTCTCCCCGTTTTTTCAATTACCTATGTTTCTATTAACTTTAGTACATTTTGGTTATGACGTCAACGAGTAACCTATAATTTTAGGATATCACATTTTTTCTGGTGCTGATACACCTAGAAGCGTCAAACCATTTCTAAGAGTAATTTGTGCGGTCTTAATAAGTGCTAGTCTTGCTTTCGTTACTTCTAAATTATCCATATCGAGTACTTTATTGCTATTGTAGAAACGGTGGAATGCAGCCGCTAAATCGTTTAAGTAGCGAACGATACGATGTGGCGCTCTTTTGGCAGCAGCTTCTGCAACAACATCCGCGAACTCACCTAGTACTTTTAACAAATCATATTCTGCTTCGGTTTGTAGCAAGCTCATGTCAGCAGCTTCTGTAACTTCTAAACCTTGCTCTTTACCAGAACGTAAAATACTAGAAATTCTGGCATGCGCATATTGTACATAATAAACCGGATTATCGTTAGACGTTGATTTCGCTAAGCTCATATCGAAGTTCATATGTGTATCAGAACTACGCATTGCAAAGAAATATCTTGTCGCGTCAAGGCCAACTTCTTCAATTAAGTCACGCATTGTAACAGATTTACCAGTACGTTTACTCATTTTAACTTGAACACCATCTTCAAATAAGTGAACAAGTTGAATAATTTCTACTTCCAGTTGATTCGGCGAGTAACCAAGTGCTTCAATCGCAGCACGCATCCGCGGAATATAACCATGGTGATCCGCTCCCCAAATATCAATTAGCACATCAAAGCCACGCTCTAATTTGTTTAAATGATAAGCGATATCTGGTAAGAAATACGTGTAGCTACCGTCTGATTTGATTAAAACACGGTCTTTATCATCTTCAAAATCAGTCGTTCTCAACCAAGTCGCGCCATCTTGTTCGTAAATATAGCCATTTTCTCGTAAACGTTCTAACGCTGGCAACACTTTGTTTTCTTCATATAGAGACGTTTCTGAAAACCACTCATCAAAAGAAACACGGAATTCTTCTAAGTCAGCACGTAATTTTCCAGTTTCAAATGCTAGTGCATCAACGCGGAAAACGGAACGACGCTCTTCTTCGCTTGCATTCACATATTTATCGCCGTATTTAGCAGCTAAATCTTTACCAAGGGAGATAATATCTGCGCCGCGGTAGCCATCTTCTGGGAATTCAGATTCTAAACCTAACGCTTCAAAATATCGTGCTTCTGCTGAAAGAACTAAATTATTAATTTGATTTCCGGCATCATTAATATAATATTCTCTTGAAACATCGAAGCCGGCCACGCTCATAATGTTAGCCAGCGAGTCTCCGATTGCCGCTCCACGGGCATGCCCTAAATGCAAGTCACCAGTTGGGTTCGCGGAAACAAATTCAATTTGGAATTTTTCTCCTTTACCAAAATCAGACTCGCCGTATTTTTCATCTTCTTTTAGAATAACTGGAACTAAGTCGGTTAAATAAGCATTATCTAAATAGAAATTAATAAAACCAGGTCCAGCAATTTCTACTTCTTTAATTAATTTGTTATCTTTTTTAAGTTCTGGAACGATACTTTCGGCAATTTGACGAGGGGCTTTCTTCGCTACTCTAGCAAGTTGCATCGCAATATTAGTCGAATAATCTCCATGCTTTTTATCTTTAGGTACTTCGAGTAAAATTTCTGGTACTTCTGTTTCTTCTAAACCAACCGCTTGAACAACTGCTTGTTTGATATGTTCAATTAGTTTAATTTGGTTCTCTTGCATGACATTCATTCTGCGTCCTCCTCTATTTTCATTAAAACAGTATATGAGCCGATGTATTCGCCGTGGCTTAGCAAATCATATTGAAAAGCAACTTCACTCAATACATCTGGCTTATTTTCATATAGTTCTTCCATTGATACTAATTCTGATTCTAATTGTAATTTCCCTGCTCCTGAATCAACAGACGCAGTACTTCTCCTATTATCTCGGAAAAAGTGCATTCTCATATTTACGGCACCACTTCGCATTAAAAGCAGTTCGTTGTCAGCAATTTTAAGAACCGTGCGAATTGTTCCAGCTAATTGTTTTTCCTCATAATGCAGATAACGATTGCCTTTATCCCGGTAAAAAACACCCGAAACAGACATATCGGATTTCTCTTCTGCATCCATCTGACGGATGACATTGGTGATATGAATAGTTACTTTTTTTCGTTCCATTTGGTTGGCTGTCATATCGCTTATTTACCCCTTTCCGGTCAGAAGAATAGACGCATTATATTATAGTGAAAAATAGCATGAAAAGCAACAGCTTAATATGACGTCAGACCAAATATTGCTAAAATCACATTTAGAACAAACGGAATCACCGTATCAAAAATTGGTTGAATCGTAAATTCAGAGATAGGCGTTACCGCAACTACTAAGAAAATAAGTATCGCATATCGTTCTAACGGTTCAAGTTTGGCCCTCGCAGACATTGGTAAGAATTCTACTAAAATTTGGTAGCCATCTAGTGGCGGAAGTGGAATCAAGTTAAATACAAATAATACAAGATTTAGGTTTATAAAAATCATTAAAAATGTTTCTGCAACCGAGCCATATGTAAAGAAAGAAAAATTTAAAAATAATGCATAAAAGCCAACGCCAACCATCGCAAGGAATAAATTACTGATTGGACCAGCAAGCGAAACTAGAATACTGCCAAGTCGGCGTTTCTTTAATTTAAATCGATTGACCGGGGTCGGTTTAGCCCAACCAAAACCAGCAATTAAGATCATCAGTAAACCAAATAAATCGACATGTACGATTGGGTTCAAGGACAATCTTCCTTGATTTTTGGCTGTGTCGTCTCCAAAAGCGAGCGCAACCAAGGCATGAGCCCATTCATGGATTGTAAAAGCAATTAATAATGTAGCTACAACATAAGGTATCATTTCTAGTGGGTAAGCGAGAAAACTAGGCATAAGTGCCTCCTTTATCTTTTATTGAGTAATTTTTATATGCTATAATGAAAAAAACGTTGATCGAGGTGAGAAAATGCCATTTGTTACTATTCAATTTTTAGAAGGTCGTAGTGACGATCAAAAGAAAGCTTTAGTTAGCGAAGTAACCGAAGTTGTTTCCAAAAACCTAAAAGCGCCGAAAGAAAACATTCATGTGATTTTAGAAGAAATGAAAAAAACGGATTACGGTGTTGGCGGCGTAAGAAAATCTGATATTTAAGCATGCTAAAAGCAAGGTTTATCGCCTTGCTTTTTTATTTTTCTTTAAGCGAATGCGCATGAATAAGCGAAATCATTCTTTCCGCAATTTCTTGATCCACTCTTCCACTCTCGATAAAATCAAGCGGATAATACAATTTAATATCAGTTCGTCGTTCTCTGCCAATCGCTTCAACAACCGGAGACTCGGTCGATAATTCGCGCAGTTCCCCGTTTCCCATCAAAAGTTTAATCGGATCTTTCCCACTGCCAACCCCAGGAAGATAGTAATCGTAGGGTAAGTCGCTGGAAGAATCAATTACTAAATAATACGACGGGTCAATATCTGCCTTTTCAAGAAGCCCTTTTAATTCCGCATAAAATTCCGCATCTTCTTTTGGATCGTAGTTGGTGTATCTAAGCAACCTTCTATTCAAAAAGCGACTACATAAATCACTTAAAATCGGATCTGCTTCTTCTTGCCAAATCGAAAAATAGTACATTAATACAATATCATCAAGTACGATATATTCTTTTAGACTTACTTCATTTAAAAAGAATGGCAGTACTTGGATCGGTGTAACGTGAAATTCATAGCCAGCGCAATATAGCTTTTTGGCGCGCTCGAGAATTTTCCATAATAACACTTCACCACTACGACTAACCGGGTGAAAATATACTTGTTGGTACATTTGGTAGCGGCTCATAATATAGTCTTCTACCGCATGCATCCCAGAATATTTTACAATGACGCCATTGCCATCTGGACTCGGTCTTAACACCCGCAAAATCCGCTCGATATCAAACTTCCCGTAACTAACCCCGGTATAATAAGCGTCACGCAACAAATAATCCATCCGGTCTGCATCAATCTGGCTCGAAATCAATTTCACGAGTGTTTGATTAGGATAATTTTTCTTAATAATAGCGGCAACCTTTAGCGGAAACTCTTCCCCAACCCTCATTAGGACTTCGCTAACTTCTGTATCACCAATAATAATCTCCTGCGTATAGGCTTCATGATCCGTTCCAAAAACCTTTTCAAAAGCGTGTGAAAATGGCCCGTGACCTAAATCATGTAAAAGTGCGGCACACAAAGCAACCATGCGTTCTTCTGGATCAAGTTGCGGCTCATTCGCAAACGTTACATCAATGATTTGCCGAACAATTTCGTAAACACCTAACGAATGATTAAAACGGCTGTGCTCTGCCCCGTGAAAAGTGAGCGAGGTTGTTCCTAGTTGATGTATCCGCCGCAAACGCTGAAACTCTTTTGTCGCAATTAAATCCCAAATTAATTTATCAGAAACATGCACATAACCATGCACCGGGTCTTTGAACACTTTTTCTTCAAGTAGTTTCTCTGTTAAGTAACTCATGCAGCCCTCTCCTCTCAAGTAAGTTCACGCAAGCACTTTATCATTTCTTGCAATTAAGCGTTCGTAATACGCTGGAAAAAGATCCAATTCTTCTGGTGTGAGCGTACCTGACACAAGTTCGCCAGCATAGTGCCGCAAGCTGTTGAATAGGCGCACCAACGTTTCATTTATGCTTATATCGTTCTTCATTAAGTCTGAAAGTGAACCCATAACAGTAGAATCCACATCCGGGAAAGTATATTTTGTTTGCTTGTCTTTGCCACTAATCGCGTAGAAATCACGAATTAATTCCGAGCGAGTTGTTTGGTCTCCTTCAATTGCTAAATAAATTTGGACTGCTACGCCTTTAGCCATTCTTCGTTGAGAAATACCAGCAAATTTTTTCCCGCGAATGCTAAGGTCATAGCTACCAGGACAATAAGAATTTACGATTTCTTTCGCTTCAATTACTTCATTACAATCCACGAACATATCTTTAATCAGTGTAAACATGGTTTCATAGCCTCGCTCAATTGCGATTCCTCGTTCTGCATCTGGTAACACCATCGACAAATTAAGCACGCCGGAATCAAGTACTACAGCTAGCCCACCAGAATTCCGGACAACTACGCGGTAACCTTGTTCTTGCAAAAATGCAATTCCTTTATCTATATCAGGCAACTTAGAATCTTGTATCCCAAGTGAAACGGTTTTTTCATGTAACCAGCCACGAACGGTGGATGGTGCCATTCTCGCCCCAACTGAACGACATAGCGTATCATCTGTAGCAAATGATTGAATCGCATCAAAAGCTGGATTAATAGTTGTATTATCAATAAAGCGCCACACATCTTGTTTTAGTAAGGTGTTTTCAATATTCATCTCTATGTCCTCCATGATTTTCTTTTTGTTATTATAGCATACCGACTCCTATTTTAGGTGCAAATGGCTTAAAATAGCCATTTAATCATGAATTATGTTTTTTGGACGGTTATTTAACTTTTTTGCGTTTAATGTTGAAAACTAGGGCTGTAATGATTGATATAACAACAGATTTTACGATTATATCTTTTTTCATTTCTATCGCCTCATTTCCTTTATCTTATTATAACAAACTTACCATACAAAAAAACCTAACTTCTATAAAAGAAATTAGGTTCTTTATATCTAAAAGCCTAGGGAGCTTTTTTAGCGAGTATATTACCAGTTGTAGCGGTCTTCATTGTCGCGACTTGAGCGTTTCGGGGAATTGCCCCACATGCGATAAAGTACATATCCAATACCACCTAATACAAGGACTGGGAATAAGAAGTGAAGTGTGATTCCAACGATATCAAGTACGATATTAAGTGCAATAAATCCTAAAATAATGGTAAAAAATATTTTCCAAAAACTGTTCATGATTATTTCCTCATTTCTAATTTTTATTTACTACTTGCAAGTGGCACATTGTTTATTTCCTTGGCTTGAACGAGTAATTCATTGTCTTGAACGACGATTTTATACTGTTTATTCTTTTTAAGTTGTGTAGTTGACATGAAGTTAACTTTACGACTGTTTCCTTGATTATCTAGACACGACTCGTGGAAAGAATAGCCTTTGAACTTTGACTTAGTAACTTCTTTCCCATCGTTTTTGATTGTAACGTAATATGTATTTGCTGCTGATCCAACTGGTGCTGAAAACTCAATTACAACCATTGTTAATACAAAAATTGCAGCCAGTAAACCGAAAAGTCCCTTTTTCATTGTTTTTACCGTCCTTTTTTGTTGATAGGTTAATTATAGGGGAGATTTTAAAAAGGAACGAACGGCTCTAGGCTGAAAATTGGTACATCCTAGGTCTTATTTTCATTCGGGTATAAAAAAAGAGCCTAGCTTGTTTAACTAGACTCATTTCAAATTAATTTTTCTCGATCCATTTATAGTTTTCTGAACCGATTGGATAGGTTGTATAGTTTTTCAGATCGCTTTTTTGCAAATATGCGCGGCCACCTTGGTATAGCGGAATAAGTACGGCGTTATCTTTGAGCAAAATTTGTTCTGCTTCTAGTAATGCTTGCCATCTTTTTTCCGGATCTGCCGAGAGTTTGCCTTTGGCGCCAAGGACTAGTTCGTCGTATTTGGCGTTTGAGAAGCCAGTGTGGTTACCTGGGCTGTTTGTTAAGAATAAGTTGAGGTATGTGAGTGGGTCTTGATAATCGCCACCCCAGCCTCCTAGTAGCAGTTCAAAGTCTTGTGTAACGTCTGCTTGGAAACTTGCTTGGTTTGTAATGTTTTTTAATTTGATCGTTAAACCAGGTAAATTTTCTTCTAGTTGATTTTGGATAAATTCGGTTTGTTTGCGTTGTAAGGACGTATCGCCACTCGTTAAGGTAAGTGTTAATTCGGATTTCCCAATTTCTTTTAAGCCTTGTTTCCATGCGCTTGTGGCTTCTTGTTGGTCAAATTTAAGTAAGTCACCATTTTGTTTACGGAAATCTTCTTTTGTTTCTGGATCAAACATGATACCGCCCGGAACATCGCCATTTAGCGCCTTGGAACCATTAGCGAGCAGCGTGTTGACCATGCCAGTCTTATCAATCGCCATTGCTAAACCACGGCGCAAGTTCAAGTTGGCCAAATCTGTTTTCACACCGTCTTTACCTTGATTCATTTTCATGTAGACTGAACGGCCGGTTGCTTCTTTATGGAAATTTTTATCGTCTTTATATTGTTTAACAAATTCGCCGTCAAGTTCCACTCGGTCTAATTTGTTGGTATTGTATAAATTTAAAGCCGCATTAGTATCTTTTACGACTGTTACATGAATTTTCTCTGTAGGAACATTTTTTTCATCCCAATATGTTGGGTTTTTAATGTAATCCCAAGTCATATTTGTGCCATTCCAATTTTCGAGTTTAAATGGGCCGTTGGAAATAAGTGTGTCGCTTTTTGTTCCGTAACGATCGCCTTGTTTTTCTACGAATGCTTGGTTTTGCGGGAAGAAGGTGCCAGTCGTTAGGAGTTCTTTAAAAATTGGCACAGGATTTTCTAGTTGAATTTGTAGTGTTTTGTCGTCTAATGCTTTGATACCGAGCTCATCTGGTGACATTTCGCCTTTGAGGATTTGGGTAGCATTTTTGACGATTTCTTCCATTTGTGGTCCGTACGCTGCGGCTGTTTTTGGATCAACCACTTTTTTCCAGGCGTACTCAAAATCATGCGCTGTCACTGGATCGCCATTGGACCAATTAGCATCTTCGCGAATTTTGAAAATAAGTGTTTTCCCGCCATCTTTTTCTTCGGGTTCACTGGCAGCTAGAGCTAGTGCCGGTTTCCCGTTTTTATCTAATCGATATAATCCTTCAAAAATCTGATTGATTACTCGGAAACTTACGCTATTGTCCGCGAGTGTTGGGCTTGCGTTTGGAATCCCACTCGTTTCCATGATGTTCACAACTTTTGTTTTCTTATCGGATGTTACTTTTTCACTTTCCCCTTTATCGCCAGACTGACATGCTGTAAGTACTAGTAAACATAGCAAACTGAGTGCCACTACTATTTTTCTGGCTGTTTTATGCAAAATTTCTCCTCCTCTTTTTGTAAGCGCTTTTTGGTTACGTAAAAAAAATGACGGACTTCCTGCCAAATACGCGCAGAACTTCCGCCACCATTATAAACCGAAACTGTATCAATTGTAAATAAAAACTGTTATATTTTTATTTCTTGTTAAGGTAAACTCCTGAACCAACAACAATCACACACATCGTCATTAACATTGCTAGCATTAAGTAACTGGGGTCATTCCGCATAAATAAAGCTAAGATAAAACAGAGTGCACCAGCTATATTAAGTGTAACAGTTGTAATTTTTCTAAGTAGGTTTCTAGACCATGCATCAATCTTTTTAAAACCAATCATCGTTAAAAATTTAAAGAGTTTTTTCGAGTATTGAATGTATGCTGCAACAACAAACATGAACGCTCCCACCGTAACTAACGAGAATCTGCCAGTTGGGATTTCGTAACCTAGCGCGTACACAATAATACTCATTTGAATAATCGTTAGGAGCACTAACAACAGCCTAAAGCAATATTCAAATTCCAGCAAACTCTCTTGGTTCACTTTTTCTTTTCCGTAATATTCCGTTCCTGTAAACATAATCATTAAAAATGGAACAAGAATTAGGCCAAGCCATTTTTGCATAAACATATCTGGGGAGAAGTCCGTACCGAAATGCACCGCCACTTCAGAAGGTAGTAGCGGATATAACACAGCAGAAATTCCTACTGTGAAAAGAATTATCATACTAGGAAATACACCAACTTTCCTCATTCCCCTCACCTCTTCCAACCTTTTATTGGCAGTAGGCGACAAGTTCCTCCCTTGTTTCGATAAGTTGAACTTTCTCGGTATTCGCTAATTGCTCTTTTGTTTCATCAAAACCTTGTTCAGATAATGCACGTGTCGCTGGTAAATAGACTAATACAGAAAAGCCTGCCCTACTTAACTGTGTAACTGTAGTTTTCACGCAAAAATCAAATGCTAAACCTCCAACAAGTACTAAATCTACTTTTTGTTCCCGTAAATATTCAAGTACGCCTGTTGAAAGCTGTTCGACAATATCGTGATAACAGGCGCCATATGGGTGAATATCTGGCTCCATGCCTTTCCAAATAAAGTAATCGTAATCCGTCACGACCGGTAAACCATCTAGTAATTCAAAACCTTTCGTACCCGGTTCGCAGTGCCTAACCCAAGTAAGGTCCGCATTTGGATATTTAAGTTCGGCGAGCATCTCATCTTTTGAGTCAACAACCCATACAGCATTTTGCGGGTGCGCGTCTTTGCTTCCAATTCGGAGCGAAGCAAGGCTCGCCATAAAATTCAGCTCTGGAACAATTTCATCTCCACCCGGAACCGGCAATTCATCTGGACAAAGCGGCGTAAAACCTTTTTGTGCATCAATATCAAAAGCCGCAATTTTCATTTAGCTTTCCTCCAAGTTTCTATAAGTTAACTGCGCAAACTGTCCGAAACGGGTTACTTCTTCTAGTTCCAGAGCATGCTCCCCGTCTTTTTCAAACAGCGGAATTCCTTTTCCTAAGATAATCGGCGCAATCGTTATTACAAAGCGGTCAATCGCCTTTTCTTTTAAAAATTGCTTCACTAATTGCGCGCCACCCACAAGCCAGATCTTTTCACCGTCAATGTTATTTAGCCACGTGTCTACAGTCCCAGACACAAAATCAGCATATTCATCTTTTGTGCCTGCTTTCGTATTTGAAAAAACGTAGACATTTTTTTTGCTGTAAGGGAACGTGTCGGTGAGCGAGAAGATTTGTTGATACGTCGTGCGGCCCATTACGACTGTATCCACGTTATCAAAGAAAGCTTCATAACCTGCATCGCCTTCGCTATCAATTGATTCTAGCCATTCGACACTACCATTTTCATCCGCAATGTAGCCATCCAAGCTAACTGCGATATATAGCGCAACTTGTTTTCCACTCATAGTCACTCAAATCCTTTCACTACTAATTTTCCAATCATTTTTCCAGATGAGATTATTTGGTGAGCTTCTTCTATCGTTGCTGCGTTTATTGGAGCTAATACTTTATTTAACGTTGCCCGCAAAGTACCTCCGTCTAGCATATGCGCAGCCTTTGTCAGAATTTCATGCTGTTTGACTTTATCTTCCGTATCGTATTTCGAGCGAGTAAACATAAATTCATAACTAAACGTAGCACTTTTATCTTTTAAAAGGGTCATTTTCACCGGTTCTGCAAGTTCCACAATCGAGCAAATTTTCCCTTGTGGGCGAATCGCTTCTTGCATATCATCCCAGTGAGCATTTGTATTATGCAAACATAAAATAAAATCGACACCTTTTTCGTAACCAAGATTTTTCAATTGTTTTGTTAGATTTTCACGGTGATTAATGACGTGGTGCGCGCCGTGTTTCTTCGTCCATTCTATCGTTTCCGGGCGTGACGCTGTGGCGATGACTTCGAGACCGATGTTTGCAGCTAGTTGCGTGGCAATCGAACCAACACCGCCAGCCCCATTAATAATTAAAATCGATTTCCCGCTGTCCTCTTCCACAATCCCTAAACGATCAAAAAGCGCTTCCCAAGCCGTAATAGTTGTCAGTGGCATCGCAGCGGCTTCTTCTACACTTAAACTGCGTGGTTTCAAACCAACTAGCCGTTCATCAATTAAAGTGAATTCTGCGTATGCTCCAGGCCTTGTGACGTCGCCTGCAAAATAAACCTCTTGCCCGGTTTTAAATAAAGTCACTTCTGAACCAATCTCCACTACTTCACCAACTGCATCCCAACCTAAAATCCGCACTTCATCTCCAGTAATTTTAATTGCTTCGCGTTGTTTTGTATCGACTGGATTAATCGAAATTGCTTTGATTTTCACTAATAAATCATGACTTTCAGGTTCCGGCTGTGCGATTTTCATATCCATAAAATCAGTTGATGCTTTTGTTAATCCTACTGCTTTCATTTGACAACACCTCTCGTTTCCTTTTCCCGATTTTCTTAAATTAATGCACATATAAATAAAAAAGCCTTCTCCATTTTACCGAGAAGGCTTTAAAACTTATTTTTCGTCGAGCAATTCGCTGTCTTTGAATTTCATTTTCGCATGACAGGCTGGACATTTTATTTTTAATTTACCGCCGTGGGAATGAGTATGGTCGCTAGCTTGTTTTTTAGTAAGTAGCATATTCGCCGCTTTTTTTAGTAGTGGGATAGCGATTACAACACCGATGATTGTGAACATTGCTAGAACCCCGATAAATACTAAGGTTAGAGCAACTATAGCGATAAAAGCTTTTTTCAAAAAATGACCTAAATCAACTTGTTCTTCCATCTAAACCAACTCCTCTAATTGATATGTTCATCATATCATGAAGCGGCATTAATTGCAGTGATGATGGTGAGCATGATTTCCTTCCAGTTGAATCGTGCTATGTTCTAAAGAAAAATTCTCTTGTAAATAATGCTCGATATCCGCTAAAATTTTATCACGGTCAGCATCTTCGCTTACGGTCAAATGAGCTGTAAGAGCGTTAAAATCAGAAGTAATTGCCCACACGTGTAAATCATGTACTTCTTTTACGCCGTCTTGCTCTTGGAAGAAAGTTTTTATTTCTTCTGTATTCACGTTAGCTGGTTTACCTTCCATCAAAATATGAATGGCATCTTTCAACACGCGCCAGCCACTAACTAGAATTAGCGCCGCAACGATAACACTGGCAATCGGATCAGCGATGTTCCAGCCTAGGAAGATGATTAGTAAGGCCGCAATAATCGCACCAACAGAACCAAGCAAATCACCAAGCACATGCAAGAAAGCACTCCGCATATTTAAATTTTCGCTTGTATCACCTTTCATTAAAATCCAAGCAACTAAAATATTAATAAGCAACCCGATAACTGAAATAGTCATCATTCCCGCTCCGATTACTTGCGGTGGATCAAAGAAACGACCGATTGCCTCGTAGAAAATGAAAACGGAAATCCCAACGAGCGTCAACCCGTTTAAAAAGGCTGCTAAAATTTCAAAGCGTTTATAGCCATATGTTTTATCAGAACTTGCTGCTTTTTCACCAAATTTAAAGGCTGCTAAACTTAAACCTAATGCAACAGCATCAGAAAGCATATGCCCCGCATCAGAAAGTAGCGCCAAACTATTGGTCATAATTCCACCAATAACTTCTACTACCATAAACGTAGCGATTAAGATAAAACTAATTAATAATGATTTTTTGTTGGCATTATGCGCATGATTATGATTGTGTCCATGTGCATGATCGTGGTTATGTGCCATATGATTACTTCCCCTCTGTAAGTACCTAAATTCTTTATATGCATATATTAGCATATATACATTTTGAGTGCAAGCCATCTTCTGAAAAACTTTCAAACGACAAAGAAAAACCCTTTAGATTGGTACCTAAAGGGTTAGTTTTTTTATAAAATCTCTTCTTGCATAAATAAACCTAGTCCACCAATATCATGATGTTTCGCGATTTTATCTGCTTTTTCCAAAGCTAGCGGAATGCCGTTTTCCATCGCTACGCCGATTTTAGCTAATTCAATCATGCCGACATCATTTTCATTATCACCAAAAGCAATCGTTGTGTCGAGATTGATATAGCCATTTTCAGCAAGGTACGTCAGTCCTTTTGCTTTATCAATACCTTCATTCATAATATCAATTAAATTCGAAGCAGACGCTAGAACGGAGAGCGGAAGGCCTTGTAATGCGGCTTTGATTTCCGCTCGTTTTTCTAGGTCAGATTCAATAACTAGAACTTTCAACGGAAACTCATCTTCGCGCAGAACGCTGAATGGGTCAGTAGTTAATGTAATCGGAACTTGTTCATTTTCCGGTAATGTTTTATTTAATTCATTGAAAAAAGCAATTTTGCCAGTATTAGTTGGTCCGATAATTCGTTCAGTTGTATAAATATGGTAATTTACGCCAAGTGGTTCAAGCGTATTTAAAATTGTATGTACCAAATCCAGCTCGATGTTGCTTTTATATAAAATTTCTCCGGTCGTAAAATCACGTACTAAACCGCCATTACAGGAAATAACCGGTGTTTTAATTTTTAGTTCGTTGATAAATGGTAATATCGCTAAGTCCAATCGGCCCGTCGCTAGGAAAAGTTTCTTGCCAGCCGCTTGCCAATCCATTAAAACTTCTTTGTTTAGCGGATGAATTTGGTCTCCTTTTTTTACAAGTAATGTTCCGTCCATGTCTGTAATAACTGTGTCAATTGCTAGATTTGCCAATAGTTTTCGCACCCTTCTAAAATTCCGTCATTATGTATCTCGATTATAGACGAAATTTATATGATTGTCACGCCGATTTTTGGTATAATAATTTGGAATGGAGGAAGATAGTTAGTGAAGAAATATTTTATTACGATCATGATTTTGCTTTTTGGTACGCTACTACTTAGTGCTTGCCAAAATGACAAAGAGGCTGAAAACTCTTCGCCTCCTAAGGTAGATTTAAAAGATCAAATACCGATTATTTTAATTCATGGGAGCGGTGGCGACACACATTCCCTTGACGAAATGGCAGACCAACTGATGAACGAATATAAAAGTTCAAATGAAGCGATGTCGATGTCGATTAGCGCGGACGGCGATATTACCTACCAAGGTGAGTTGACGAAAGATGCTAAACGTCCAATTATCAAATTTGCTTTCGACCAAAACCAAGCAACGCCAGACGATTGGTCCCAGTGGTTAAAAATCGCGATGGTTGATTTAAAAAACCGCTACGGCTTCACGCAAATGGACGGGGTTGGTCACTCAAACGGCGGTTTAGCACTAACTTACTTTGCTGAAGATTATGGCAAAGACGAAACTGTACCTACTTTACGTAAAATAGTCGCAATTGGGTCACCTTTTAACGATTTAGATTCTAACGATAATGGGAAAGACTTAACATTTAAACAATTGCCTAATAGTACTGCGCAATTAGATTACTTTATGGAAAAACAACATGATATCAATCCCAATCTCGAAGTACTTGCTATTGCAGGCGCACTAAGCGATGATAATCCAACTGATGGTGTTGTTCCAACAAACAGTTCACTCGCAACAAGACTCTTTATGCCAGGGAACGCAAAAGCCTACATTGAAGATGTTCAAGTTGGAAAAGGCGCCGTTCACCAAACGTTACATGAAACAACGAAAAGTATTGAGAAGACTCACTGGTTTTTAGAAGAATTCAAAACAGACGAAACACTTATCAAATTAGACTATAAATAGGAGGAATGGCAGTTGTTACACATTGAAGCGAAAATCCAAGTAAAGCCCGATTTAATAGAAGCATTTTTAACAGAAGTGGACTTAGTTGTCCAAGGGTCGCTAAAAGAAGCTGGAAATCACGGCTACGAATTGGTTCGCTCGGTGAGTAACCCATCCACTTTTTATTTTTTAGAAAAGTGGGCGGATGAAACTGCTATTCAACTACATAATGCGACAGCGCATTATAAACGGTTTAAAAAGAACGTCCCGGAATTTTTAGCGGTACCAATTGAAGTAGCGTTACTAAAAAATTAAATGCAAAAAAAGATGGCTTCTATAAAATAGAGGCCATCTTTTTTATTGTATTATTTGCTATAAGCTTTTTTAAAGATACGGAATGACACACCTACAAGTAATAGTCCTGCTAGTAAGAACAGCATGTTTTGGCTGTCTCCTGTTGCTGGTTGTTTACCAGTAGTTTTATTGCTGTCATCATCAGTACCGTTACAGTCGTTTGATGCAGTTGGATCAGTCGGATCACCATTGTTTTCAGTTACAACAGGTACAACATTTACATCTGTACCATCGTCGTTACCGTCATCATCATTCGGATCTTCCGCTGCATCTTCGCTAAATTGTGCGTATAAAGTTACTCCTGCTGTAGGCATTTTGCTCGTTGCGAAGTTCCATTTGTTTCCGCCTGTTTTCGCATCAAACCAACCTTCGAAAGTATAACCTTCTTTTGTTGGTGCTGCTGGTTCAGTGATTAATCCTTCTACTACAATAGCTTCTGTTGTTTGCACATCGTCTATATCAAAAGTAACGTTAGCCATTTGTGGTGCTGGAGCTTGAGTAACGCGAACAGTTACAGTTACCGGAGTTGCGGCAACGCCATCTCCATTTGTAGAGTTCAATGTTACTACATAATCTCCTACTACATTCCAGTCTACAACTGTATCTAAATTAGTTGTAATTACTGAACTATCATTTGTTGTAGCTTGTATGCTACTTAGGAAATTTGCAGCAGTGATGTTAGCAAACTGCATGTAACTAATTTCTGCATTAGCTGTAATTACAGGAGCTGGTGATTTAGCAACACGAACTGTTACTTTCACTGGTTCAGCTTCATAGCCAGCAGTATTTTTTGCATTTAATGTTACTTCATAACTTCCAGCTTTTGTGAAATCTACTGCAGTTCTAAAATCAGAAGTGATTGTTGCTCCTTCTGTCGCAGTTGCAGAAATACTTGCTAAAAATTGAGCTTCTGTTACACTCGCATTTTTATCATAGCTCATTTCAGCATTGGCTGTAATTACTGGCAAATCAACAATTTTCACTGGTACAGTTACTTTACCGGAGAAAGTTCCTTGAATTGCTGGATTGGTGACATAATCATCAAACTCAAAATCTACAGTAGTTACGCCTTCAAGATTTTCTGCATTCCACTTAAATTGGTTGTTAGTGTAAACTCCTTGATTGGAAATGTTCTTCGGTGTAGCAGATTGTCCAAAGTTTTTGATTTCGTTGTCAAAAGCTATTTTACCTGCTCCTGCTTTTTCAGACAATGTAACTGTTTGATTTGTTGCATTAATAACATCCAATAGAGGCGCTTTTGTTGTTAAGTTCTCTGGCAATACGCTGATATGGTTGTTATTTACAGAAATACCAGTCATATTCGGGAAAGATTTCAACGATTCTAATTCAGTTAATTCATTTTTACTAGCATAAATATTTGTCAGGTTTGGTAAGTTTTCCAGACCTGCTAAAGTAGTCACTTTGTTACCAAATAGGTTTACACTTTTAGCTTCTGCCAAATTTTTCACACTAAGTTCTGTGATTCCACAGCCATTTAGTTCGATTATATCCGTCATTGCTGGTAAGTTCTCTAAAGTAACTTTTGTTAATGTAGGCGTTGTGGCGAAATTAATAATATCTAATCCACCATCAGCAAAAGTTCCCGCTTGTTTCAACGCTGGAAGATTTTTTAAAACTACCTCTGTTAACTCTGCTGAACCTTGTGTATCAGTAGCAACTTTAGTTAGTTTAGGTTGATCTTGAATATCAATTTTCGTTAAATCATTACCAGTTAAATTAATGCTTGTTAATTCTGGTAAAACGTTTGTACCTTTTAAAGTGAAATTAGTAATTTGATTCAACCTTAAGTCTAGGCTAGTTAATTGAGTCAGATACTCAATACCTGCCAAATTAGTAATACCTTTAGATACAGCTGTTAACGTTGTAACTTTATTCAAGTCTGCTTGCGTTACTACTAATGAAGTATTTTCAGAACCAGTTGCTGCTTTTACAACAGCTAGAGCTAAAGCTTCATCAGGGAACAATGATTGGTACGTGCTCCCTTGTGGTAGAGTCGCTTTTAAATTACCTACTTTTTGGGGTGTTGCTTCTTTAGGCTTTTCTTCGTTTTCTGAAGCCAAAGCTGCTAAAGGATACGCATTAAATGATTGGAAAAGAATCATTCCTGCTGCAATAATAAATCCTACTTTTCTTTTCACGATTGTCCTCCTTATCAAAGTTGCTAATTAAATATATAAGTTTCCATAAAAAAACGTACCTAATTAAATTCAATTGAAGGTACGCACATGAACTCACATTAGTATTATATCTGTAAAACCTTTTTCATAAATACTAAAAATAGACCTAAACAAACTACATTCATTCTAATTGTGTCTTATTTGTGAATGGCGAATTTGAAGATTTCAAATGATTTTCGGTTCTTTATAAAAAGGCAAATCCTCTTGTATATGTCGAAATCCTTTACTATCAAAAGGTTTATAACTAAGTGGTATAGCTATAATTGTATTTAAATCACATTTCACCACTTTTCTCCAAAAAATTCCCGCTTGATACATTAAGTACCAAAACGAGAAAAATCGTCTTATATCTCTGGGCACATTGCATCGAAATATAAACAAAAAGCTGAGTATGTCCATAATTGCCAAACTCAGCTTTTAATGTTCTACGTATTATTTAGCAGTATTCTTCTTGAAAATTAGTAATGCTCCTCCAATAAGTAACAATCCGCTTAATAAATATAAGACGTTTTCTTGGTTACCTGTTAATGGTAGCTTTTTACTTAGTTGGTTTGCTTTTGCAGGATCTGCTTTAGGATCTGCTGTTGTATTTGCTGGAGCAGCCGCCGCGCCAGCAATTGGTTGAATCGGCTGTGCTGGTTGTGCTGGATTTCCAACATTATTCTCTGCATTTTTACTGAATTGAGCATATAATGTTACATCTTTTGCTGGCATTTTATTTGTTTGGAAGTCCCATTTGTTGCCGCCAGTTTTTGCATCATACCAACCTATAAACGTGTAGCCTTCTTTTGTTGGTGCAGCTGGTTCTTCTAGAAGACCTTCGTAATCAGTTGTTTGCGTAGTCGTCGTACCGTCCGCATTTAATGTAGCAGTATAGCTAGCAAGGCTAAACTGGGCATATAAAGTTACTTCATTTGCTTGCATTGGGCTTTGGAAATCCCATTTGTTTCCACCTGTTTCTGCATCATACCAACCCATAAACTTATAGCCTACTTTGGTTGGAGCAGTTGGTTCTTTAATGACACCCGGATAATCCACTATTTGCGTAGTAGCTGTGCCTTCTGTTGTAAAGTTGACAGGGAAAGCATTAGCTCTAAACTGGGCATATAAAGTCATATTCTTTCCAGGCATTTTATCTGTTGCGAAATCCCATTTTTGGCCGCCTGTTTCTGCGTCATACCAACCTGTAAACGTATAGCCTTCTTTCTTTGGCTTCGTTGGCTCATTCACAGTTTCTTGGTAGACCACATTTTGCGTGGCTGTTCTTTCTTCTGAGATTAATGTAGCTATGTAGCTATTAATTCTAAATTGAGCGTATAGATTCACTTCGGTTGCTGGCATTGGAGTGTCAAAATTCCACGGGTTTCCACCAGTTGGCTCTTCAAACCACCCGACAAAAGTGTGCCCTTCTTTGTCTGGTCTTGCTGGTACAGGAATTGAAGAACCTACTTCACGGGGATAGACTGTAACTCGCCCATTAGAATGCATAATCACATTTTGCATATTGCTAACTGTTTCTTCATTCCCCGTACTTTCCTCACCTTCAACAGCCCATATATTCAAGGGAGATACATTTAAAGCTTGAAAAAGAATGACCCCTGCTACAATAATTAAACTTATTTTTCTTTTCACGATTTTCCTCCTAGATGTATAAAAAATTATATTTTATGTGCATTAATCGCTTAAAATAAAAAAACACCTACCATTTATGTAAAAGATGTCCCTCATTTAATCACAAATAAGATTATATCCTTAAAGCACCTACTCGCGAGTGATAAGATTAGACTTAAATAGAGGTTTTTTGTGTCTATTTTATGACAAAATAAGCTATTTTGTGGAAAATGGCTTAATACGGCTTATTTTTGCGTACTATTTTATTACTTTGTTTGAATAATAGCCGATTATATCTTCGTCACTTAAAAAATAATAAAAAAGTTTGGCCCTCGTGCGCGGGGGCCAAACTTTTTTTAATCCTTCAAATAGCCATCCTCAATCCGAATCACGCGGTCAACTAAGTCTAAAACTCGTTCATCATGTGTAACCATAATTGCTGCTTTGTTTTTGCGTTTTACTTCATCCGCAATCATTTGGACTACTTTATGGCCACGGTTTGCGTCAAGGCTTGCAGTTGGTTCGTCTGCTAAAATAATGTCGGGGTCGTTCATCAGTGCTCTGGCAATGGCAACGCGTTGTTTTTCGCCGCCTGATAAACTTTCTGGATAATTATTTTGCCTAGCAGTTAAACCTAATTCTTGGAGTAGCTTGTCTGCTTTTTCTTTCGCAACTCGCCCTTTTTCGCCGGATAGTTCTGCAATCACGAGTAATTGATCGCGGACGTTTAAATACGGGATTAAGTTGGCGCCTTGGAAAATAAAGCCAATTTTATCGAGTCGGACTTTTGTTAGGTCTTTGCTCGTAAGGTTGTTTAGCGTTTTTCCGCCAATCGTAATTTCACCTTCAGTCGGGGATAATAAAGCACCTGCGATCGATAAAAAGGTACTTTTCCCTGCGCCGGATGGGCCGACGATAGCAACGAATTCACCTTGTGCCACTTCTAAAGATACATTTTTCAATACTTCGATGACTTGCTCGCCATCTTGATAATTTTTAGATATATTTTTCATCATTAATGTCATTAGTTTGCCCTCCCAATTGCTTCTAGCGCGTCCACTTTTGCTACACGGTAGAGTGATAACATTGATCCGATGACTGCTACAACAAGGAATAAGGCGGAGCAGCCGACTGCGAGTATTGGGCTAAGTGTAAATGGCATGCTCGCTGGTAAAATTGCAGCGAGACCGAAAGTTAAACCATTCCCGATGAGTAAGCTTACAACGGATAGGAAAACAACTTGCGTGACGATGCTTCGCGCTAAATAGGCTGTTCGTGCGCCAACTGCTTTCAAGATGCCGAATTGGTTGATTTTTTGAATCGTAATGACGTAGAAAAATGCAGCTAAGACAAATGCGGCGATTACGAATAAAAAGGCAATCATCATTAGCAAAGAGCCTTGTTCTTCTGAGTAGCCGGGGATGCCTTGCAGAACTTCTTTACTGGATGAAAGTTCCAGCGAGCCGAGTGATAAGTTTTCGGCGGTACTTTTTGAAACATTCAGTGCGACTGCGTTGTATTCACCTTCTGCGGCTTGGTTTGTTTGGTGAACTAGTTGCCACGCATCCCAGCCAACAAAAATAACTGGTGAATGGCTGAATGTATTATTTTTTGTAAAAGCAGTAATCGTGAATGTTTCTCCTGTTGCGCTGTCTTTGAGCTTGCTTCCTAATTTATAGCCAGACTCTTTCAAAGAAATATCGGCAACGACATCTTTTGTTTGTTGCGGCGCTGTTCCTTCTGAGATGGTCGGTTTCATGAAGCCTGTTTTATCAATGCCAAAATACGTAATGTCTGTTTTTTTATCTTTGTTTGGTGGGGTAATTGTCCCCATTTGCACGCCTAGGTTAGTGCTTTCTGATTTTTTCAGTTGTTTTGCTACTTTTTCTGTTTCTGCTGCGGTTAAATTGGACCTTGTTAGGCGGTTATCTGAGTCTTTCTGAAGTACATAATAAGTCGCTTTGTTTGATGAAATCGCTGCTCCGTTATCGTTTGCTAGTCCACTCGCGAGTCCTGTTACAAACAAAACGAGCCATGCGATTAATACCATAATTAACCCGATTAAAATATAGCGTAATTTTGCGTGTTTTAATTCTCTTAATGCCAAAAACATTCCGTTCAACTCCTTCTAAGATCTTACACTTAGTTTAAAGAAGTTTTGTAAACGGAATGTGAATCGGATTTTACAAATTTAGTTTTTTGGTAGTTTGACGGTGAAAGTTGTGCCATGATTGCTTTCAACCGTGATTTCACCGTGGTGTAACGCGATGATTTTTTGGCAAATGGATAAACCTAGGCCGCTGGAACCTTCTTCGCGAGTGCGGCTTTGGTTCGCTTTGTAAAAACGGTCGAAAATCTTCGCAAGGTCTGGTTTGCTAATACCGATGCCGCTATCTTGTACTTCTACAAGAATGTTTGTTGTATCTTCGTGAAGTCGGATTTGGATGTTCCCGCCTAGTGGTGTGAATTTAATCGCGTTTGTTAATAAATTGGACCATACTTGGTAAAGAAGTTCGGCGTCACCGGTGTAGTCAACATCTGCTAAGTCTAAGTTTATTGTTAGTTCTTTTTCTCGCCAGCTCCATTCAGTCATTTGGATTAATTGGCGCCATTGTTCGGCTAAGCGGACTGGTTCTTTTTTTCGTAATTCTGATTCTTGGTCGAGTGAGGCTAGCGTGAGCAATTGTTTTGTCAGGGAGGATAAACGTGTTGTTTCTTCTGATAAAACGGTTAAATATTCTGCTTGCTCTTTTTCTGTTAATGTTCCTGAGCCTAATAACCTTGCAAAGCCTTGCATCGAGGTCAGTGGTGATTGCAGTTCATGAGAGACATTAGCGACAAATTCTTGGCGGGCGGCTTCGGATTTTTCGAGTTCACTAGCCATTTTCGCAAATGAGTCTGCCAGTTGGCCAATCTCGTCTTTACGACGGACTTCGAGCGCCACATCGTAATTGCCTTTGCGGATTTTCCGAGTTGCATTTGTCAGCTTCACGACCGGTTTAACAATATATCTGCCGCTGATGAGAACAAACAGAATACTGATGATGGATGTAAAAATCAGAATCATTGCGAAAAAGATGCGGAGTTCGCCAAATTGCTGTTCTGGATCTTGACGTATAAATAGCGCGAGTCGTTTGCCGTCTGTTTTGACCGGAACTCCAATGGTATTTCGAACGTCATTATCAAAAAATCCTGTGATGAAAATGCCTGTGTTGAAAGTGTCGATTCCATGGTAAGTTTCCCCGTTTAGCACTTGCTGGATGGTTTCGTCGGGTAAATCTTTTTTGCGAAATTCTCCGCCAAAATAAGTCGCGTTGGCTGCTCCGTCGGTGAGGTACAGTTCGTATCCGAGTTCTCCCACATTATCCAAATATTCGTCCAGAGAAATTGTTGCATTGGATTGGTAAAATTGTTGGATTTCCTCGGCTATTTTAGCAGTTTTTTCATCGTTGAAAGGTTTTAATTGTATTTGGTAATAAATGTTGGCAAAGAAAAATCCGAGCAGACTGCTGGAAAGAATGACGAGGAGCATCGTGATAACTATTCGGCTGTATAACGACTTCATGTTGTTTCCTCCAATTTATAACCAACGCCGCGCACGGTGACAATCCGGATGCCATCCTTTTCCTCGTCAAAATGGTCGCGCAAACGTTTAATATGTACATCCACTGTCCGGTCACTGCCGTCATAGTCGCGTTGCCAAATACGTTCAATTAATTCTTCACGGGTGAAAATACGGCCGGGGTAGCTCGCTAGTTGATATAATAGCTCAAATTCCTTCACGGGAATCATGCGTTCTTGGTTGCCAATTTTTATGCCGTAGCTTTTTTGGTCGATGGTGATGTTGCCGATGTTGATTTTCACTTCGCTTGCTTGGTTGGAACGTCTGAGCAAGGCGCGAATTCGGAAAACTAGCTCTTGTGGTTCGAAGGGTTTAGTGACGTAATCATCAGTTCCCACTTCAAAACCGCGCGATTTATCTGCCAGTGCGTCCTTGGCGGTTAGCATAATTACCGGGATATCCGGATAGCTTGCGCGCATTTTTTGGCAAAGCTCGAAGCCGTCCATATTCGGCATCATCACATCAATCACAGCCAAATGAACTTGCTCGGTTTCGACTATTCGCTCGGCTTCCACGCCATCATTTGCCTCTAAGACGCGAAATCCTTCTGCACGGAGATAGTGTCCCACAAGCTTCAATATATGTCGATCATCATCTACTACTAAAATTTGTTTCATCGTTCTACTCACCTTACTTATCCTATTTTACTGCATCATATCAAACTTATGTGATTCGTTCAAATCCGGAATAGACGTTTAATCGATCGCCGCGAATGAAGCCAACTGTTGTGATGTTGAGTTCTTCGGCCATATTAATCGCTAGTTCGGTTGGGGCTGAACGCGACAAAATAATTCCGCAACCTAATTTGGCTGTTTTAACGAGGATTTCCGATGAAATTCGCCCGCTAAAAATAATCGCTTTATCTTCGGTCGCTGTCCCGTCTTGCAAGGCGCGGCCGTAAATTTTATCGAGCGCGTTATGCCGACCAATATCCATCCGACTATAAATAATTTCCGCCGAACTACAAAGTGCCGCATTATGAACACCACCAGTCTGATGAAATGTTGCGGAATTTTGTTCGAATTTATCCATTAAGCGGAAAATCTGGTTGGTTGTCAGTTTTAAACTCGAATTTTGCTTTACGTTGACGAGTGAGGCATCTGATTGAAAATAGAAATTCTCGCGCGATTTGCCGCAACATGAGGTGATGTAACGCTTGCCGCGATACTTGGCGTTGAATTTATTTACAAAATTAGCGCTAACCTTGGCGTGCCCAGTCGCTTCGATGATATCCACGGATTCGATGTCCCCTGGGCCGCGAATGATGCCTTCCGATGTCAGAAATCCCACAACTAAATCTTCTAGATATTCTGGCGTGCAGACGATGGTAACGAGTTCTTGGTCGTTGACGTAGATAGTTAGCGGATACTCGGTCGCTACGCTTGACTCGATTTCTTGGAAAATGCCAGCTTCAAAACGGCGAATTTTTTGACGCGATACAATATCCATCAAAACCCTCTCCTCTCTAAACCGAAACAGCGATACCGTGAAGTCTCGCTGTTTCGTCTACTTATTTTAATGTTTGCCCAACTTCTTTTAAAAATGTCATGCCATACCGGAGCGCGCGGTTGATATCGGGGTCTTTCAGCGCCTTCATCATCGCTAACATTCCCATGATTTCATCGTTTTTCGCGCTTTCTTCTGCTTTTTTCGCAGCATTTTTCAAATTGGCTATCATTTCCTCGGTTTGCTCTGGTTTTGTATCGGTCAACAACTTGCTCGAAATCATCATATTATTAATCGCATTCGTCATCGGTTCCTTGCGCCACTCATTCAAAAATGTTTTCGTAATATCCCCGCGAGCCTTTATCGCGCTATTCAAAGCCTCAAGCGCACCCGATTCTTGCAGCAATTTTACCGTTTCTAAAATTTCCATAAAACCAGAATCTTGTTCAGCAATATCCGCTTTCATTTGTTCTAAACGTTCTTGTTCCAATTCTTCCAGAGTCTTTTTTGTATCACGTATCGTTGAAATTGGTTCTGCCATCAGTGCTTCCTCCCTTTCCCGCCGCAGCCACAGTTCCCACCACAAGCGCAGTTCACTTTGGAAATCGGTTGATAATCTTCTCTCGACCATTTGCGCGCTACCTCAGCCCCGTTTTGCGGGAACCTTTTTCGATTACGCGGATTATGGTCTGGAAGTGGATTTTTCCCAGTTTTTTCAAGCACAGTTAGGTTCACTTTAGTTTGTTTATAAGCTGGTGTTTTCGTCCGAACATCGCCTGCACTTGAAGTCAGCAAATTGACTGCCGTTTCGCTACTCACAGAATGCATTGGCACATAGACTTCATACCCTTTCATCCGCTCAGTCACAACAGCACGAAGCTTAATACGACCATAAGGCGAACTTAAACGAACGAGCGAACCACTTTCAATATCACGTTCTTTCGCTAATTCATGCGACACTTCCACAAACACTTCCGGCAATTTATAATCCAAGCCTTTCGATTTATCCGTCAAATTCCCCTCATGGAACTGCTCCAGTAAACGCCCATTATTCAGTGTTAAATTATATTCTTCCGGGAAAGTAATCGGTGCAATGTACGGTAACGTCGAAAATTGCGCTTTGCCATCTGGAAAATTAAATCGTTCTTCATAAAGTAACGGCATATCCTTTCCATCCGCGTTCACTGGCCACACCAGGCTATTAAACCCTTGCATCCGGTCATAACGAACCCCTGCAAAAAATGGTGCCAAGCTAGCAATTTCGTCCATAATCTCGCTCGGATGCTCATAATTCCAGTCCGTTCTTCCGCATGCTCTAGCCACCTCTTGAATAATCCACCAGTCTGGCTTTGAGTCTCCAAGCGGTTCTAACACTTCATAAAGCCGTTGTACCCGGCGCTCTGTATTCGTGAACGTTCCTTCTTTTTCAAGTGAAGGAGCCGCCGGGAAAACAACATCCGCAAACTGGGCTGTTTTCGATAGGAACACATCTTGAACCACAAAGAAATCAAGGCTTGCAAGAATTTCTTGTACATGGTTTGAGTTAGAGTCCACCCAAGCCATTTCCTCGCCAATCACATACATGGAGTGGAGCGTTCCCGCCTCAATCGCATCAAGCATTTCGTTGTTTTTCAAACCCGGTTCCGGCGAAATCGACACCCCATAAGCTTCCTCAAAACGAGCGCGAACTTCATCATTTCCAAGCGGCTGAATTCCCGGTAAAACATTCGGCAACGACCCCATATCGCAAGCACCTTGCACGTTATTATGTCCTCTAAGCGGATAAGCTCCCGCCCCATGTCTTCCGAAGTTCCCAGTGACAAGAAGCAAATTCGCAATAGCCGAAGAAGTATGCGATCCCGCAATATTTTGCGTAACACCCATTCCCCAACAAACCGCCGTCCCATCCGCTTCATGAATCATCTGCGCCACTAATTTCAACGTTTCAGCAGACAGCCCCGTTTCCTTTTCTGCATAATCAAGTGTAAATGGTTCTAAAAATGCCAGATAATCCGCCACATTGCTAATCCGATTTTCCATAAAGACCTCATCATGCCATCCCTGATCAATCATATATTTAGCAACTGCCGTCAACCAAACAAAGTCAGTTCCTTGCTTCGGATGAATAAACAAATCCGAACGCTCCGCCATTTCATGTTTCCGCAAATCAGAAACAATCAGCTTTTGACCACGAGTCTTCTGCGCTCGCTTAATTCTGCTAGCAAGCACGGGATGTCCATCAGCCGGAGAGGCACCAACAATGATCACAAGTCCCGCTGTTTCAATATCTTCCACGGTCCCCGAATCCGCACCAATTCCAACCGTCCGCGTCAGCCCATCCGAAGCTGGTGCCTGACAATAGCGCGAACAATTATCAATATTATTCGTCTCAAAAACCTGCCGCGCCAATTTTTGCATCAAATAGTTCTCTTCATTCGTTGTTTTAGACGAGCTAATAAATCCAAGCGAATCATTGCCGTACTTAGCCTGAATTTCCCGCAGTTTAGTCGCAACTAACTGAATCGCATCTTCCCAACTCGCCGGCACAAACTCGTTTCCCTCACGAATGAGCGGCGTCGTAATCCGTTTCTCACTATTAACAAAATCCCAACCAAATTTCCCTTTCACACACGTAGCAAATTTGTTCACAGGACCTTCCCCAGTTGGCTCGACTTTCAAAATTTTACGATCCTTCGTCCACACCTCAAACGTACAACCAACCCCGCAGAAAGTACAAACCGTCTTCGTTTTCTTCGTCCGTGTTTCCCGCATTGCCGCTTCCATTTCCGACACAGCAAAAACGGTCTGATAATTCGGCTCCACTTTTTTCACCATATCAATCATCGGTTCTAGCATATCTTCATCTAACCCCGTCATAAAGCCAGCTTGACCGAGCATTGATTTTTCCATCAGCGCATTACAAGGGCACACTGTTGCACAAAGTCCACATGAAACACAAGAAGACAAATTCGCCGGACGATCATCATCCCAAATAACCCGCGGCTGACTACGCTCCCAATCAATCGAAAGCGTCTCATTCACCTGCACTTGCTGACACGCCTCCACACAGCGCCCACAAAGAATACACTGATCCGGGTCATAACGGTAAAACGGATGCGAAAAATCATTCAGATAGCCTTTTTCACGGTAAGGTCGTTCTTGTTTTTCCACACCAAGCAATTCCGTCGTATTATGTACTTTGCAGTTGCCATTATTATTATCACAAACCGTACAATACAGTAAATGATTCTCCAAAATCCGGTCCATCGCTTCTAATTGCGCATCTTTCGCCAGTTCTGAATTAGTTTTAATTTCCATCCCGTCTGTTAAATTCGTGCTGCACGCCCGCACAAGTTCCCCGTCAACCTCGCACATACACGTATCACAAGATTGAATTGGCCCAATTTGCTCACTATAACAAATATGCGGATGCTGTATTCCCTCTGCATTTAAATAGTCCAGTATTCGCGTTCCTTCCACCACATCCCGCGCCACGCCATTAATTTGCACCGATACTTTTGCGCCCATCACATTACCTCCTATATAGAGAAAGCGTTTCCAAATTTCGCTTATATTATAACAGTTCTTACTTAAAAATCACAGTAATACGACAGTTGATAATCGTTCTCAAACAGCACCACTATGCGATTTCCCTCACAAGGATGCTGAATTCATTGACACTTATCCAATTTTTCTGTATTCTTTATTACAAAGCTACGATGAGAAAAGTACGACATTCGTTTTTTCCAAAAGAGAGTTCCCACTGCTGAAAAGGAACAAAAAACCATGTCCGAAAATGGCCTCTGAGTTTTGCCGCTGAAATTAAGTAAGCCGCAACGGATTTGGCGTCCGTTATCAAACGCCGTAAGTATTGTACATAAATGCTTATTTGAGGTTTTCAGTGTGAACTGGAAATAAATTAAGGTGGTACCGCGTGAAATTTTCTCGCCCTTATTCCAAGATGTTATTTTGGACGAGGGCGAGTTTTATTTTACCCTAAATTGTTGAAAATGGAGGAATTTAAAATGACAAAACAGCTACTTGTTTTACAGTCCGATTTTGGTATTAGTGATGGTGCAGTTAGTGCAATGTATGGCGTGATTAACAGTGTTAGTGTCGATTTACAAATATACGATTTAACACATCAAATTCCTCAATTTAATATTTGGGAGGCATCTTATCGTTTACTACAAACTGTGACTTACTGGCCTGAAAATACGATTTTTGTCTCTATTGTGGACCCTGGCGTTGGTTCGAAGCGCCGCAGTGTGGCCGTTTTAACAGAAGATGGTCATTATATTATTACACCCGACAACGGCACTCTAACTCATATCGCGCATTACGGAACAATCAAAGAAGTTCGTCTCATTGATGAAGAAAAAAATCGGCTTCCAAAATCTGGCGCGTCTCATACCTTTCATGGTCGTGATATTTTTGCCTATACAGCAGCGCGACTTGCAGCTGGCGTGATTAACTTTGAAGATATTGGACCCGCTGCCGCTCCCGAATCGATTGTCTCTCTGAGTTTAAGCGATTCCTATTTAGAAGGCGAGCAAGCTTTTGGCACGATTGATATTATCGACCGCCCATTTGGCAACCTTTGGACAAATATTCGTCGGATTGATTTCCTTGAACTCGGCGCAAACTACGGTGATTCCATTGAAGTCCTAATCAAGCACCACGACCGGATAGTTTATAAAAATTTCGTTACCTACAGCCGCTCATTCGCAGACTTGCGCATCGGCGAGCCACTCATCTACGTCAACTCACTCGACAATCTCGGCCTTGGTATCAATCAAGGTTCCTTCGTAGACGCTTATTCAGTCGGCACCGGCACCAGCTGGAAAGTCACCCTTAAAAAAGTATAAAAAAACAGGGTCAATCGTCCAAATTGGATTTTTGACCCTGTTTCATTTTTTATTTAGTATATTCTTTGACGATTGGTTCTTGTTTTTTAGTTTTAAGGAATAGACTTAAAATCATCCCAATTGCCGCGAAAATTGCCGCAACCATAAACGCCGCACGCATTCCGTCCAAGCTAGCATCTTGTGCCTTTTGAGCAAAACTAGCTGGGTCCGTCGCCATAAGCGCCTTACCTGGCATATTATCTTTCGTCACATTCGTTAAAACAGTAATAAGTACCGCAGTCCCAATCGAACCAGCAATTTGACGGATTGTATTATTCACTGCCGAACCGTGGTTAATCAAGTGATTAGGAAGTGCATTCATACCTGCAGTCGAAACCGGCATCATCGCCATCGAAATCCCGAAGAACCTCACTGCGTAGAACACGACAATATACCAAAGTGGTGTATCCATCGTTAAGAACATAAATGGAATTGTACCGATAGTCAAAATAGTAACCCCGGTAATCGTCAGCCATTTTGCCCCAATTTTATCGAAAATAATACCCGTAATCGGACTCATTATCCCCATAATAATCGCACCAGGAAGTAATAACAGACCTGATTGAAGCGCCGACTCTCCGCGAATTGTTTGAATATAAAGTGGCAACACAATCTCCGCACCAATCATCGCCATTGTTACAATCGAACCAAGAACAACTGACAATGAAAATACTGGATATTTAAACACATGCAGCTCAAGCATCGGGTTATCAATAACTAGTTGACGCCATACAAATAGGCCAATAACAACGACACCAATAATCAGCATCGTGATAACCGTTGCATCTCCCCAGCCATCATTACCCGCTGAGCTAAATCCATAAAGAAGTGACCCAAAACCAATTGAAGACATTACAATCGAAAGAAAATCAATTTTTGTATCAGTTAGCTTCACTACTTTTTTCATTCCAAAGAACGCTAAAATAATATCAATAACCGCGATAGGAATTAAAATAAGGAATAATACACGCCAATCATACGAATCAACAATCCAACCAGACAAAGTTGGCCCAATTGCTGGAGCGAACGCAATAACGAGTCCCATCAGCCCCATTGCCGCCCCACGTTTTTCACGAGGGAAAATCAGCAAGAAGATTGTTTGAAGTAATGGCATCATAATCCCCGCACCCGCCGCTTGAACAATACGCCCAGTAAGCAAGATCGGGAATGAACCCGCCACAGATGCAATAATTGTACCAATTGTAAATACAGTCATCGCCGTAATAAATAACGTTTTCGAACTAATTTTTTCAATTAAAAGTGCTGTAATCGGAATCATAATCCCATTTGTCAGCAAGAAAGCTGTCGTTAACCATTGCCCTGTTGCTGCTGTAATATGCAAATCATCCATAATCATTGGCAGCGCTGTTGCAAGTAACGTCTGATTTAAGATCGCTACAAATGCCCCAATAATCATTGTTACTACTAATAAACTTCTACTATACGACTTCCCATTAACATCAACGGGCCGTTCTACTGCTGTACTATTCAAAATTAATACCCCTTCCCATGTGGAAATTTCCAGATGAATAATAGAAGTATAATAAAAAAAGACCAACAAGTCAACAAAAAGTGACTAGTCGGTCTAAAATTTATAAAAGCCCGTTCACACAAGCTTCTAATTTATTTACTTCTTTCGTCAAACTAGCTGGCACATGCTGTTTTAAATATAGCAATGTCCCCTGAACCATGAAATCTCTAGGCGCTTCATTATTATTAATCTCACCAACAAGTGCATTCATCGATTCCTTATACTGCCATTTATCCGAATCAGCAATATCCGCATTCTCAATCCCAACATTAAGCTCCTCAAGCGCTTCCCGTAATTTAGCCAAGCGCTTCTTCCGGATCATTGTTTGGTCAGGTACTAAGTTTTCCGTGTCCGCTTCCGTAAACACAATCTCTCCACTCTCCAAAATATCCTTAACAAGCGCATCAAGCCTTCTCACAACATAAGGAATCGCACGCTCAATCAACCCAGAGTTAATATTTTTGCTACCACTCGCAAAGACATACATCGCCGCCATACCACTAAGCAGCATCGTAATATCATTAATATACGGCTCCGTTTCCTCCCCGTAAACCTCTAACAACTGATATTTAACCCATTCCATATTTTTCAGCCGAACATTCTGTAAAAAAGCATTAAAATCATCATCAATCATCGTCTGAGAAAAAGTAATATTCAATATCTCCCCATTCTCCGTATAAAAATGAATAATAATCTTCAAACACTCCGTAAAATTATCCTTCTTCGTCCCGTCCTGCGCCATCGTGTACTCCAAACGCTGATGCAAAACCGAATACTCCTGCTTAAAAATCACAATCGCTAGTTCCTCTTTCGAAGTAAAATAATTATAAAAAGTCCCTTTAGAAATCCCAGCTGCGTCAACCATATCCTGCACAGACGTTTTCAAATACCCTTGCTTTTGAAACACCTCTTTAGCTGACTTAATAATCCGCTGCTTCTTCTCCTTCAAAAAAACACCCCATCCCGTCCAGTTATTATACCCCTAGTATAATCTATTTATACTCCCGATTCAAGATAAGGCTTTTATCCCATTATAGTCCCCGAAACCAGAATTTAATTATATTCATTTAAAACATCCTGATAAATCTCTTTATACGTAGCTTTCATATCAACCGTTCCTCCCACGCTCTCATCCCCTTCAAGAAACAAATCACGATCACTCACTTTTTCAACAGGATACTTACTCAATACAGCATTGGTTAATACATAATTGTCACCCGACGTACTTTTCCTTATAAAAAGAGTATATTCTTCTCCCTCCTTCATATTTTTATAACCATCAATAGTTAAGTCATACTTTTCTCCATCAACACTTACATTTTCCACGCTGTCTTCTAATATCTTAATAAGATTATTTTCTTTCAATATCCCTGTCTCATCTTTTTCAATACTATTCACTTTCACTTCACTCATAGTATAAAATTCTGTCGGAATATCACTGTCCTTAGATTCCTTCGTTATCGATTTATCCTCAGGTCCTTTCGTTACAGTAACAATAATCGGAGAACTTCCTTCTAGCTCCTCCATATTTCCTGCCAATTCAAGATACTTCCCACGATAAGAAACTACCCGATTTTTCATTTCAACTTTCTCAATCCCTTTTGCTTCTATTGGCTTTTCCTCAGCATTTTCATCATTAGAACAACCCATCAATACACCTATACTAACTAATACCACAACAACTACAATTTTTTTCTCCATTTCCAATTCCTCTCTTAAATCATCCTTTATTAAAAGATACCATCTAAGAGCAATGTATAACCAAAAATGTAATGAAATGTCCGATTCTTATCATGAACAACCCAAAACAGAAGTTATTTAGGCTTGTTTTTGCGCTAAATAAGTAATATCATATCTCCAATTACTAAATCCTACAAAAATCAGACTATTATTCATCCTTTTATACAAACTACTTTTAATCTGTGGCAAAAAGTACATATTCTTTCCATTTTAACCATATTAAATCAAGCACAAACTAATATTTTATTGAATTACTTAACATTTACTCTAAAAACAAATTGAATAAAACCGTATAATTATTCTTTATGAGCATAAACATTCCTAAATTTTGATAAATCTAGCAAATAAGGTGTTGGATAAGGTGTTTTCTGTTTTTTAGGCAAATAAAAAAAGCTTCGCATACTAGCGAAACATCCAAAGTATAAACTATTATATTAAGCCACTTGTCGGATTTGAACCGACGACCCCTTCCTTACCATGGAAGTGCTCTACCAACTGAGCTAAAGCGGCAGCAAAGCCTTTCAAATAAAAAAATGGCTCCACAGGCAGGACTCGAACCTGCGACCGATCGGTTAACAGCCGATTGCTCTACCAACTGAGCTACTGT